>NZ_CP020028.1:2615000-2936875 GCF_002240415.1 Paenibacillus kribbensis | reverse complement strand
AAAGCATTGCCGGAGCCTGAAAAGCTATTCCGACCGGATGTGGCCTATGTAGCACCGCGAAATGATGTGGAAGAAGCTTTGGCCGCCGTATGGCAAGATATTTTGGGACGTGATCAGGTGGGCATTCAGGATAACTTCTTCCTGCTCGGAGGCGATTCCATCAAAGCAGTTCAGGTCATTGCACGCATGCGTCTTCACGGATATTCACTGGATATCCGACACGTACTGGAGCATCCGTCCATTGAAATTCTGAGCGGCTATACAGAAACACTATCCCGCCCGATAGAGCAAGGCCAGATAGATGGAGAGGCACCACTGACACCGATACAACGACATCTAATCGATGGGTTCGAACGGCATCCAGCATCCGAGGCCCTTCCTGCCGCAATGTCGGTACTGCTGTTGGCAAAGTCGGGCTTTGACGAGCAGCCATTGCGTGCTGCATTGAAGAAAATCGTAGAGCACCACGATGCTCTGCGCCTTGGCTTATTACGACAGGCTGACGGGTCGGTTATGCAAGCTCACAAAGGACTGCATGAGGAGCTTTTTACCCTGGAGGTGTTGTCGCTGACGGGAATAGAAAGCGAAGCACGCAGCCAATTGGAAGCCGAATGCCAACGGATGCAAAGCAGCCTGCGATTGTTTGAAGGGCCTCGGGTTCGGGCAGGGCTTTTCCATCTGGATAGCGGGGACCATCTTTTCCTTGCCGTAGACCCGCTGGTAGCTGACCAAGTATCGTGGAGCATTCTGCTGGAGGACCTTGCAACAGGCTACGGACAGGCTTTGAACGGGGAAATGATTGTCTTACCGGACAAAACGAACGCTTACCAAACGTGGGCAGAGCATCTTGAGCATTATGCAAATAGCAAAGAGCTGCTCAAGGAGCAGGACTATTGGAACAAGATCGAGTTGTCCGAGTGGGGGACGTTTCCCAAAGACCATGAAGTCATTGCGGATTCTGGAGCGGAGAGACAAACACATCAGCTCCACCTGCAATTATCAACAGACGAAACCCAGCATCTGATGACACAGGTCAACCATGCCTACAATACCGTGCCGGAGGAAGTACTGCTGTCCGTGCTGGGTCAAACAGTGTCCGAATGGTCAGGACAAGAACGGATTGCACTCTACGTGGAGAACCCTGGCCGAGAGCCGGGTGAAACAAATTCGCTGGATATCTCCAGAACGGTAGGGCAGTTTACGTCCGTGTATCCAGTTGTACTGGATATCAAATCTGCGGATGATATAGCGCGGTTGCTCAAGCGTGTGAAGGAGACCATTCGACAGGTTCCCAACCATGGGCTAGGCTACGGTGTATTAAAATATTTGACCGAATTCAGCAATCCAACGAATTCCCAACGTTCTCGTCATCCGGAAATGGGGTTCCGTTATATAGACGCCCTACACCCGGAATCGGTTTATTTTTCAACATCGCCGCTGCAAGCTGAAGTTGGAGCAGGTAGCAAGGATGCGGTTAATTGTTCATCTTATGCTCTTTATATGGATAGCCGCTTGGAAGACGGAAAATTAAGTATCCGTATATCCTATGACAGAAATGCATATGAAGAGCGCACGGTCAAACAACTTTTCTCTCGCTTCGAAACTCACCTGTTGAATGCCATCCGTCATTGTCTGGATCAATCCGGTCAGGAACTGACACCAACAGACGTAGGGGCAGATGATCTGGATCTGGAAGAGTTCGAAGAGATGAAGCATTTTTATGAAAGCCTATAATTATTCGCCCGAGGGGGAAATCCGATGAGTAAAAGGCTTGAAATCGAAAAAGTGGCCAATTTAACGCCTTTGCAGGAGGGGATGCTCTTTCATACGGTGATGGAGCCGGAATCACAGGCGTACTATGAGCAAGTACGAATGACCATCCGGGGTGAACTGAACCTGGAGGCTCTGCAAAAGAGCTTTCAGACCCTGGTACAGCGTCACGAAACGCTTCGTTCGAATATTTATCATAAAAGTGCCTCCCGCTCGCGGCTCATCGTGTTTAAGGAGCGAAATCCAACGCTTCGTTACGAAAATTTGATGAATATTCCCGAGGCAGAGCAAGCTGAAGCCATTCGCAGCTACGTAGACGCAGACCGGAACCATCGTTACGATCTGAGCAAGGATTTGCTCATTCGTCTGGCTGTGCTTCAAACTCAAACGAATGCATATACGCTGCTTTTAAGCTTTCATCATATTATTATGGACGGTTGGTGCCTCGGCATCGTGATGGACGAGCTGTTCACGGCTTATGAAGCACTGAAAGCGGGTAAGACCGTACAACTGCCAACACCGCAGCCCTATACTGGCTATGCCCGCTGGCTGGATAAGCAGGATAAGGAGGCGGCGAGGGAATACTGGCGGTCCATCCTGAACGGCTATGATCAGCCATCCGTGCTGCCAACTCTGCCTGTAGCCGATCCGCTCCAGGCAGATACCGGGTACTTGCTGCATGAGCATAAAATAACACTCACGGATGAAACAACCCGTCAATTGCGGGCGGTGGCTGAACGCAACGGAACAACCCTTAGCAGTCTGTTTCTGGCTGCATGGGGAGTGGTGCTTGGAGGATACAATCAAAGTGAAGACGTCGTCTTCGGCACCGTTGTTTCCGGTCGACCGCCGGAACTTGAAGGTGTGGAACAGATGTTGGGACTTTTCATTAACACCATACCGGTACGGATCAAGTTGAATGCAGATCAGCCATTCTCAGGTCTGCTTCGTGAAGTGCAGCGCAGCGCGGTTCAATCACGGGCATATGACTATTTTTCACTCGCTGAAATACAGTCCCAGTCAGCGCTCAAGCAGCAACTCATGAATCATTTTGTTGTGTTTGAAAATTACCGGCTGGAGGATATGGTTGGCCGGCCTGATCTGAAGGAACGGCTTGGATTCGTCGTGGAGGACGCCCAGCTGTCCGAAGAAACGCCTTACCACTTCAACATCGAAGTGGAGGACGGAAAAGCGCTGAGCTTTATGCTGTCCTACAACAACTATGTCTACAGCGATGAAGCGATGACACGGTTAGCCGGACATTTGGAGCATACACTCGTTCAGATTGCACGTATACCAGAGCTCCTGCTGCGGGACATTCGTCTGCTGACCGCTACAGAAGAGGCAGAGCTAACTAATGTATGGAGCGGACCGATTGCTGACTATCCTGCCGGAACGTTTCATGGAATATTTGAGGCGCAGGCAGAACGTATCCCGGAACAGACCGCTGTCATCTACGAAGATACTGCACTGACCTATCATGAGTTGAATGAGAAGGCCAATCTGCTTGCTCAAGCACTACAGAACCGTGGGGTCAAGCGCGAACATCTCGTCGCCGTGATGCTTGAGCGTTCAGCAGACATGATTATCGCTGTGATAGGGATTATGAAGGCGGGAGCTGCCTACGTACCTGTCGATCCGACCTACCCGAAAGAGAGAATTGCTTACATGCTTCAGGACAGCATGGCTACGATTATGCTCACGCAGTCTTCTTTGACTCAACTATTGACCGATGTGGATTTTGCTGGTGAAGTGCTGGACTTGCCAGCGTTATTTCAACAAGCTTCACAAGCGGAGCATTCCCATCAACAAGCGCCCATCTACACGCCTATTCATGATCCTGAGGCTTTGGCCTACGTCATTTACACATCGGGAACGACGGGCAACGCCAAAGGGGTGATGATCGAGCATCGCCATTACGTAAATACGGCGTGGGGCTATAGAGAAGCTCACCAGTTAAAAGAGTTTCCAGTCAAGCTCCTTCAGATTGCCAGTATGTCGTTCGATGTCTTTGCCGGTGATCTGGCCAAGACATTCTTGAACGGAGGCACCATGGTCATTTGCCCGCAGGATGTGCGCAACGATCCTCCAGCTTTGGCCCAGGTTCTCGAACAGCACGAAATTACGACGTTTGAAGTTCCGCCAGCCTTGTTGACACTGTTTATGGACTACGTATATGAACACGGTACAGATGTCAGTGCCATGAAGCTGCTTACTACAGGCGCGGACAGCTTTGGCGTTGAGAACTATCGGACGCTTTTGAATCGCTTCGGCGATACGATGCGCATCATAAATACCTACGGTGTAACTGAAGCGGCTATTGATTCCAGCTTTTATGAAGAAACAGCTGAACATCTGCCTCCATCAGGTATCGTCCCGATTGGAAAAGCACTGCCAAATCATAAAGTATATATTGTGGATGAGGCTTTGCGGCCGCTCCCTATCGGTGTAGCCGGGGAGTTGTGCTTGGGCGGTGCTTCTGTGGCCCGCGGTTATTTGAACCGTCCTGACCTGACGGCGGAGAAATTTGTACCGAATCCTTTTGTGAACGGAGAGCGTCTGTACCGCACCGGAGATCTGGCCCGCTGGCTGCCAGATGGCAACATTGATTTTCTAGGCCGGGTTGACTTTCAGGTAAAAATCCGTGGCTACCGGATCGAGCTTGGTGAAATTGAGTCGGCCTTACTCCAATTGGATGAGGTACGCCAAGCGGTGGTCACGGATAGAACGGATAAGACCGGACAAAAGTATTTGTGCGCCTACGTAGCAGGTACAACCGACAAATCCTTCCTGCGGACAGAGCTTGCCAAGCAGTTGCCAAGCTATATGGTGCCTGCGCATATGATCGTTATGGATCAATTGCCTTTGACCCATAACGGTAAAATTGATCGACGTGCGCTTCCAGAACCCGAAGATTTTGCGTTGACCGACGTCGAGTATGAAGCGCCGCAGAGCGAGCTGGAGCAGACACTCGCTTCCATCTGGGAGGAAGTCATTGGCGTTAAGCCGATTGGCCTGCGCAACAACTTTTTCGAGCTTGGCGGGGATTCGATCAAAGCACTACAAATTATGGTCCGGTTGAATGCGAAGGGTCTCAAAATGGATATGAAGGATTTGTTCCGTCATCCGCAGATTGATTTGATCGCTCCTTATATCAAAGAAGTAACCCGGACCATCCCGCAGGGGGAAGTTCAAGGTGTAGTGGAGCTGACACCGATCCAATGGGAATTTTTTGAGCATCATCGAACAGAACGTCATCATTATAATCAGGCTGTCATGCTCCAGAACGCCGAAAGATGGAACGAAGCCTGGCTGAGAATCGCCATGGATAAGCTGACCATGCACCATGATGCCTTGCGCATGACCTTTGATGAGCGTGAAAAAGAACCTGTCGCCTTTAACAAAGCCATAGCCGAAGGTGAACACTTTACATTGAAAAGCTACGATTTATTACATGCTGACCAGCCTGAGGAAGAAATCGCGCAGCTTGCTGACGCGTTACAAAGCCGTTTTGATTTGCGCAACGGCCCGCTTGTGCGTTTGGCTTTATTCCGGCTACAGGAAGCCGATCATTTATTAATCATCATTCATCATCTTGTCGTAGACGGTGTGTCGTGGAGAATCCTGCTGGAAGACCTGGAAACAACCTACCAACAGTTAGCTAACGGAGAAAAGCTACAGCTCCCCGCCAAGACCGATTCCTACAAGGAATGGGCAGCGCGTTTGTCCGAGTACGCGCAAAGCGCACAGGCGCGTCAGGAAATAAACTACTGGAATGCGGTAGAAGCTCGTGAGATACACCCTCTGCCAAAAGATCATGAGGTTTCGGTTAGCCTCATTCGTGACGCATGCCAATCCGAAGTGACACTCACCCAGGCAGAAACCGAAAACCTGTTGAAACACGTGCACCATGCCTACAATACCGAAATTAATGATATTTTACTGACGGCGCTAGGGTTAGCTTTTCATGAATGGAGCGGGCATGCTGAAATTGCGGTTTATTTGGAAGGGCACGGCAGGGAGGAGTTCATCAAAGACATAGATGTTTCCCGCACAGTCGGCTGGTTTACGTCCGAGTATCCGTTTGTGATGGACGTAAGCAAGCCGGAAGACTTGGCCCATCAGATCAAGCTGGTTAAAGACAAGCTGCGGCGGCTGCCCAACAAGGGTGTAGGATACGGGATTTTACGCTATTTGTCCCCAAGGAACCAGCAGGGTACGAATACACTTTTTTCAGCCAAGGTCCCGGAAATCAGCTTTAACTACTTGGGACAACTTGATGGGAAGGCTGGAGCAGATGCACTTTTGCGAACTTCAACGCTTTCTTCGTTGGTCGGTGCTGAAGTGAGTCCCCATGCCGAAAGAACATTTACCTTTGATATCAACGGCATGGTAATGGATGGAAAATTTCGTCTTGTATTTGACTATAGCGGGCGTGAATATGAACCATCTACGGTGGAGCGGTTGACTACAGGATATAAAAAGCATTTGCTGGGGCTCATTCGCCATTGCTGCGCAAAGGAAACAACCGAGCAAAGTCCGACTGATTTCACATATGGGCAATTATCCATCGGAGAGTTTGAACATATGGCAAGTCGTTTGGCCGACAAGCTGTTGAACAATCTCAAATAAAGATGAACAAACCAACATGAAATTAAACATTCGCACGGTAAAGGAGAGGTGAATTTTGGCTCAGGTGAAAATTAAAGACCTCTATCCGCTTTCGCCAATGCAAGAGGGCATGCTGTTTCATTCCATATTGGATCAAAAGTCGGAGGCTTATTTTGAACAGACCGTTATCACCATTCAAGACATTTTGGACGCCAGCCTAATACAGCAAAGCTTGCAAAAGTTGGTCGACCGATACGATATTTTCCGCACTGTCTTTATGTATAAGGAAACCGAACGGCCTCTTCAGGTCGTTCTGGAACAACGGGAGGCCACTCCCATCCATATTGAAAATTGGAGCGGACAGCCGGACGAAGAAAAAAAATCTCTTCTGGAATCTTTTCTAAAAAACGATCGACAAACAGGCTTTGATCTAGAAAAAGAGGTTCCGATTCGACTGGCTTTAATTCAATGGACAAAGGAAGACTCCAAGCTTATTTGGAGCTTTCCTCACATTGTGATGGATGGCTGGTGTATGGGTACAGTAGCCCAGGATTTTTTCGACATCTACAGTTCTCTTCGGGACAATACGTCTTTAAAGCTGGGGCCAGTTTTTCCATTCAGCAGCTTTATCCAGTGGCTGGAGAGACAAAACAAAGAGGAAGCGGCCGCATACTGGCAACGATATTTGCTTCATGTTGAAAATGAAACCGTCGTTCCCGGCTATATGCGGTCGTTCGATTCCTCCTATAGGGCAAAACAATTTACAAGCATATGGGAAGAACGCCTGACCCAAGGCTTGGAGCATATTGCCAAGCAGTACCGTGTCACCGTTAGCACCGTGTTTCAAACCCTGTGGGGTATTTTACTACAAGCATACAATAACAGTAACGATGTCATTCTGGGTTCAGTTGTATCTGGCAGACCGGATGAAGTACCTGGGATAGAAAATATGGTTGGTTTGTTCATCAATACGATCCCGGTACGAATCATCAGCTCCCCGGAACAACGGTTTTCGGATTTACTGGCGTCTGTGCAGGATTCCATGATGGAGTCCAATCGGTATTCCTATCTGTCACTAGCTGATATCCAGTCTCACACCTCATTAAAGCAAAATCTGATTGGTCATATTGTCGCATTTGAAAATTATCCAATTTCCGAAGATCTCATGAGCCTTGAGGAAGAATCAAAAACGATTCGCATCTCGGAAGTGGAGGAAATCGAGCAAACGAACTACGATTTGAACGTTGTTGTCGTGCCTGGATGCAAGCTTGAAATCAGATTTAGCTATAACGAGCTAACCTATGACTCAAACATGATCCAGCTTATCGCCAGTCATCTCAGCCAAGCCATGGAGCAGGTCCTTCTTAACCCGGATATATCCGTTAAGGACCTGGATTTTGTGACGACAGAGGAGAAACAGTGGCTCTTGTTCGATTTTAATGATACCCGGACCTTGTACCCTGCTGAGCATACAATCCATCACTGTTTTGAGGAACAGGCAGAAAAGACACCGGAAGCGGTGGCAATTGTATTTGAAGATCGAGAGCTGACCTACAGGGAATTAAATACAAAGGCTAATCAGTTGGCCTCCAAGCTGCGGAAGCTGAGCGTTCAGCCAGATACCATTGTGGCTATCCTGACCGAACGATCACCCGAAATGATTATTGGGGTACTAGGTATTTTAAAAGCTGGAGCAGCTTATTTGCCGATAGATCCTGCCTATCCGCAAGACCGGATTACATTTATGCTTCAGGATAGCCACAGCGATATTTTACTTACATTATCAGGCAGGGGAAGCCAAACAACTGGATTCGAATTTTCCGGTATTGTGCTGGATTTGGGCGATATCGGCTCTTATGATACCGACGTCTTCGCCAGTTCCAATCGATCGGCAACAGCAGATGATTTGGCGTATGTGATGTACACCTCCGGCTCCACGGGTCGTCCTAAGGGAGTCATGATTGAGCATCGAAATGTCATACGACTGGTCAAAAATACAAATTACGTACAATTCGCAGAGAACGACCGCATTCTAATGACCGGAGCTTTAGTATTTGATGCCTGTACCTTTGAAATTTGGGGAGCTTTGCTCAATGGTCTGCGTTTGTATATCGTGCCGGAATCCATCATTTTAAATGCGGTGAAGCTGGGTACTGCTCTCGAGCAAAATCACATTACGACGATGTGGCTGACATCGCCATTGTTCAATCAACTTGCTCAGCAAAAGCCCGAACTATTTTCCCCTCTCAAATACCTGCTAGTAGGGGGAGATGTGCTTTCACCTGCAATCATCGCTAACGTTAGAAAGAAATGTCCTGGCTTGACGATCATTAATGGCTATGGTCCGACAGAGAATACCACATTCTCATGCTGTTTTCCGATTGAAAAGGAGTATAGCAACATTCCGATCGGGCGGCCAATCGGAAATTCCACTGCCTATATACTGGATTCTTCAAACAGATTGCTGCCTATCGGGACTCAAGGCGAAATTTGTGTGGGTGGTGATGGTCTGGCGCGCGGATATCTGAACAGAGATGAGCTGACTCGGGAAAAGTTTGTCCCTAATCCGTTCATTCCCGGTGAAAAGATGTACCGGACAGGTGATCTGGGCAGATGGCTGCCAGACGGTAATCTGCAGTATCTTGGACGAATCGACCAACAGGTTAAAATCCGCGGCTATCGAATCGAGCCTGGGGAAATAGAAACCAGGCTTATGAGACATGATGCTATTTATGGAGTACATGTTGCCGTAAGAGCTGCGAATGATGGTCAAAAAACACTCTGTGCTTACATTGCAACCGATGCAGTTTTGACTATAAGTGAGATGAAAGCCCATTTGGCGGGTCAATTGCCAGACTATATGATTCCTGCCCAATATGTATTTCTGCCGTCGCTTCCTTTGAACACGAATGGAAAGATTGATCAGCAAGCGCTTCCTAAGCCGGAAGCGATCAATAGTTCCCAGCTAGAGTACACGGCCCCCAGAAATGAAGTGGAACAGCAACTGGCGAACCTGTGGCAAGCGGTGCTTGGAGTCGAAAGGATCGGTATTGACGACAGCTTTTTCGAGCTTGGCGGGCACTCTTTAAAAGCCATCCAGCTGGTATCCAAAGCACAGGAATTGAACATCCCGTTGGATATACATCAATTGCTTCAATATCAGACGATTCGCAGCTTGTACGATCTTTTGCAACGCGGGGAAGCGGGAGTAGAGGAAACAAGCAAACTTATAGCCGACCCTCGGGAGGCCGGGCGGATTATCGGAGAAGCCTTTGGTACTCATGCCTTGCTTCGAACCGTATCCAGTGCTCAACAAGACTATCTGTTCCTGCAACTAGAGCCTTTCCATGCAGAGCAGGTTCAGGACATTACAGAATTTATTCAATCCCGCATACACCCCGAGCTGTATCCCCATTATATTATTCCATGGGGCATAGACGAGCCCCATCGGGTATGCGGAGTTCCCGTGACAGATGACTCCGAGCTGACAAACCCTGAACAAGAAGCCCTCATCCAACATCAGGCCGAAGAATGGGCGGACAATATTGCTGGCTTAAATACGGAATGGAGTACCCATATACTGGCTCCGGACACGATTGGACAATACCCGCTTGCTCCTGTACAGCTCTATCATTTGCAGCATCCTGTCGGGTCAGGCATGTCTATCCGGTTGGACAGCTATTTGAACATCCCACGATTGACCGCCGCTATTCTACGACTAATTCATCGTCATGAGTTGCTGCGAAGTGTCATTATGAAGTCAGATGAAACGTGGACCTGGGGGCTTAAACCTGCACCAGAGCATATCAGCTTGCCTATGGTGGATCTTTCTGAGTATCCGGTATATATACAGCAGAGGCTCCTTTCTTACATGGTGCCCAAGTTTTATGAGGAACCGTATGAGCAGACACATGCTTTACAATATCGTATTGTCCTGATTCGCTTAAACTTGCGGGAGCAACTGCTTCTGCTGCCATGCTCACATATTATTTTTGATGCTACAAGCGGTGGGATTTTGCGGAGACAGCTTCTTGATGAATATCACCATCCCCAGCAGGCACCACAGCAAATAGAAGCCAATCATTATCGGGATTATGTGGAGCATATCCGTCAAGGCCCTCAAGGCATCAGTGATCAGCAAATGAACAAGCAATTCAGGCTTCAGGTGTTTGGCGAAAATAACGATCTTATTCAGGCCCTAACACAAAATCGTAACCATGCCGTATCTACCAAGTATCATTGGAGATTGGATGTGAGCCACACTCCGGAGCCGGGGCAATCTGCGAGCATGTGGAGTCTTTCACTACAGATGGCTTACCAATTTTTCAGCGCCTATTTTCATATTTCCGAGGTTCCGCTATGGATGACAAATTACGGAAGACAGTATGGTGATCAGAACTATTTTGGAACGGTGGGCGAATGTATTGATCATATTCCCATTGTACTTCAGGAAGACGACATCGCAGCTCGTGAAAAAGGCATCCTTGCACAATTGGACTCGGCTACACGCCATCATTTGAACTTTTTTAATCTAATGATCAACGCAGATATGGAGGAGGCTTATCCCGATTCCAGCCGTATCTTGAAAAAGGGGCTTGAACAATTGCCTGTTGTTTTCAATTATTTGGGGGAGAGCAGAGAAGACTCGGCACTTTTTGACCAAATGGATGCAGATGGAGAAAAATTGAGCGTCAATAAAGCCATTTTTTTCGAGATACAGCATGTCGGCAAAGTTCTGGAGATTTCTCTGATCCTTCCGTATGAAGAGGACCGACAGTATATCCATCAAATCTTCCAGGCTGCTAGTGACAAGCTTTTAAACGCTTTGACCATTTCGCAGTAAGGAGATGAAGATGTGAATCAATTGTTTAAGGATAGTCGTTTTATCCGTTTCTTTGCTTCCCGTACTTCTGCCAATATCGCGGACAGCATTTATTCCATCGTCCTGCTGTATTTTGTACAGCAATCAACGCAATCGGTGGCGATGACCAGCTTTACGTATACAGCCGTATCTGCGGCGTCGATTTTCAGCTTTCTCGTGGGTCCTTTAGTGGACCGTTATTCACCGCCTTTGTTGGCCAGCATCGCCTTGTTTACGCAGGCTGTGCTTATTTTGACCGTCCCGTTTCTCATTCAGGATGGGATGGTTAATCTGGTCGCTATCCTTGTTATTGTGTTTATTGCATCCTGCTTCTCCACACTGTTTTATCCGGCCAACAGTAAAATGCTGCCGCAACTGGTAGGCTCGCCGGATTTGATTGTCCGGGCGAATTCCATGATTTCGTCGACGGATCAGGTTATTAATATCGCCGGATATCTGGCTGGAGCCTCGCTCATCATCGCAATGGGGATGAAAAATACGTTTTTTCTAGCCAGTGCGATACTGTTTCTGTCAGGCTTTGTGTACGTCAGGCTCAACAAGCAAATCGATGCTCCTGCGGTGGAAGACGCGAACGGGAGGGGTTCACTGAAGCTGGGGTACTATCTGAAGGAGCTGAAAGAAGGGTATCTTTTTGTAAAACGGCACACCTTCCTGAGAATTATGCTTCCGTTCTTTGCTCTAACGAACTTTTCGATGGCGATCTTGGTAATTGCCATGCCTTCCATCGCTGTATCCTATGGCTCACCGATCTATTACAGCTTGCTCTATGTAGCCTATTTTATCGGTATTTTTATCGGTTCCTTTCTAGTCAGTGTATTGAAAAAGAACGGCATTACCATTGCGGTTTCCTGGGTGGCTATGGGGCTGGCAATCTATGTGTTTTCCATCGTGCCGGAGATGTGGATGAAGCTGCTGGCAGCTCTGTTATTAGGCGTTTTTACAGGCATCATCAATGTACTGCAAACGTCTTTGATTCAAATTATTACATCGCTGCCGTTGCTGGGACGTGTTACAGCCTTTCTAAACACCTTATCGAGCGCGGCTCTGCCATTAGGGGCCTTGATTGGAGGGGCGTTAACTTTACGGTTTGCTTTGAGTGAGGTCCTATTTTTCAGCGGACTGATTACTGCATTGTGCGGATTGGTTATGTTCCTGGTCAAGGATATTCGCCAGTTTGAGATTCCATCAGGGGAGATTGGAGGAGTAGCCCCTTCCCACAATTCATAAGCTACGCATGCAAAGTGTCAGGTCCTCATCACAGGGCCTGGCATTTTTAGTATGTCTGGCTTCACCATGTTAAGGCTGATTATTTTGGTGCTGGTGCTGGTGCTGGAGCGCTGTTTATGGTTATCATAGACGAAGGTATAAATCTATCGTTACATTCGAGTGTAAAAGGAGATACGAGATGGCTGAGCCTTTAAAAAATATATACACAGAGGATTTTCTTCGCCTTTTCGGTGAAAGAGTACAAACTGCTTATAGCTCGTTTGATACCAACGGATTTATCCTTCAAGTTATGGACGGGACGTGGAATGAGCTGGAGCTAAAAGCCCGGATGCGACAGATTTCACTAGCATTGGGAACGTTCTTGCCAAGTCGTTATGAAGAAGCCTTGGCTGTCCTTTTTGACATAGACGAGCATTGCAGCGGTTTTCCGTACTTATTCTTCCCTGACTTTGTGGAGGTGTATGGACAGGGGGAGGAGCATTGGACACTTTCCATGGAGGCATTGGAGCGCTTCACACAGAAGTCATCTGCGGAATTTGCCGTGAGATCCTTCCTGTTGCGTGAACCGGAACGGATGATGCGCCAGATGACAGCCTGGGCAGGACACCAAAGCGAGCACGTCCGCCGTCTTGCCAGCGAAGGCTGTCGTCCACGGCTGCCGTGGGGGCAGGCACTGCCCATGTTTAAACGCGAGCCTGCACCGGTATTGGCCGTGCTGGAATTGTTGAAATCCGATCCGTCACTGTATGTACGTAAAAGTGTAGCCAACAATCTGAACGATATCGCAAAGGATCACCCCGATACGGTTATCGCGACGGCTAGGAGGTGGAAAGGCACACATCCTGATACGGACTGGATTGTGCGTCATGGCTGCCGGACTTTAATCCGTAAGTCCAGCCCCGAGGTGATGACACTGTTCGGTTATGCCGAAGAAACGAACGGATCACCGTTAGTTACGGAAGCATCTTTTACCGCCGATCCGGCCGTGTTAAAGCTCGGTGATAGCTGCGAGTTGAGCTATGCGCTTCAACTTCGGCAAGGTGACCCGGTACGGGTCCGCATCGAATACGGCATCGACTTTGTGAAGGCGAGAGGACAAGTCTCGCGTAAATTATTTTTGCTTTCCGACAAAACCGTTCCCGGAGGAACCCGTCTTACAGGTATGCGGACGCACCGTTTTGCAGATCTGACGACCCGTCGCCATTACCCGGGCGCACACCGTATTGTACTGCTTGTGAACGGACAGGAAGTCGCATCTACAGTAGTGGAGCTTCAGTTGTATGCTCAATAGCAGGTAAGAAAAAGAGTCTGAAACGAGGCTCTTTTTTTATCGTTCGCTTCTAGAGACTTTATCTTTTTGATAAAAAATTGATTCTGGTATTAGAACCTGGTACTAAGACGTGCTATACTACGATTAGATCATAGTTCTCATCTTATGTATAAAGGGGAAGATACAATTGACAGATCAGCAACAATGGCTTGCGCCTGAATATTACAATATGACCTCGGAAATGGAACACCATGATGCTGATAAAACAGCACTCAAGTGGTTGAGCGAAACTGGAGAATACGAGGAGATCACCTACGGAGAGCTGTTGAAAAAGGCCAATCGACTGGCTGGTGGACTCACAAGTCTGGGATTTAACAAAGGAGACAGAGTTCTGGTCGTAGTACCACGGCGTATTATTGCGTATGTGATTTACCTGGCGTGCTTGAAGCTGGGACTTGCCGTTATTCCTTCTTCGGAAATGCTGCGGGCAAAGGATATTGCGTATCGTCTTCGCCATTCACAAGCACGAGGGGTCATTGCCTGGACCGGAGTAACCGGGGAAGTAGACAAAATAATTGATGATATGCCTGCCCTGGATTATCGGATCATGGTTTCCGGTGACAGCACGGAATCTACACCCGGCTGGCTTGTTCTGGATGAACTGATGGACGGGCAGGACGATACTTTTGAAGCTGTGAAGACACATCGGGACGACATGGCGATTCTGGCCTATACCTCGGGTACTACAGGGAATCCTAAAGGTGTCGTACATAGCCATGGCTGGGGGTATGCTCATCTGCGAATAACATCCCCATGGCTGGATATCCAAGCTTCAGATGTAGTATGGGCTACAGCAGCACCGGGATGGCAAAAATGGATTTGGAGTCCGTTTTTATCCGTACTGGGGAATGGAGCGACCGGATTTATATACAATGGTCCGTTTCGTCCGGGGCGCTATTTACAGCTCCTGCAGGAGTATGGGATTCAGGTATTATGCTGTACGCCCACGGAATATCGGATTATGGCCAAAACGGATGGCTTGGATCAGTACAATCTGTCCCAATTGCGCAGCGCAGTTTCCGCGGGAGAACCTCTCAATCAGGAGGTTATTAACAAGTTTCAGGAGCAGTTCAACATTACGATTCGTGACGGTTATGGGCAGACGGAGAGCACATTAATTATTGGCAACTTGAAGGACGTACCTCTGCGTACAGGTTCGATGGGCAAATCCATTGCGCCGGGACTTGTTGAGGTCGTAGACGAGGATGGCATCCCGCTGGCGGCGGGTCAAGTCGGTGATATTGCAGTACGTGCTGATCTTCCGGCATTATTCCATACGTATTACCTTGATCCGGAACGCAAAGCAATGAGTATCCATGGTGAATATTTTGTGACAGGAGATCGGGCTCGCAAAGACGAGGATGGATACTTCTGGTTTGAAGGACGCGGTGATGATATCATTATCAGCTCCGGTTATACTATTGGTCCTTTTGAAGTAGAGGAAGCGCTTATGAAGCATGATTCCGTGCAGGAATGTGCTGCCGTAGCAAGCCCTGACTCAATACGCGGACATGTCGTAAAGGCCTACATTGTACTTAAAGCCGGAGTAGAAGGATCACCAGAGCTGGCAAAGGAGCTGCAGCAGCATGTTAAAGCATGGACTGCACCCTATAAGTATCCACGAAAAATAGAGTTCATTCAGGAACTTCCCAAAACCAGCTCGGGCAAAATTCGAAGAGTGGCGCTGCGTGAATTGGAGAAGCAAGCCGTACTGTAATGATAAAGCTTAAATACGTGAAAACGGAACAGGAGCGTGGGAGCATGAGTACATTTGAAACATTGCTGGAGCAATATGCAGAGCTTGTCGTGAGGGTAGGGGTCAATATTCAGCCCGGGCAGGTCTTTTTGGTTACAGCCCCGCTGGAAACCATTGATTTCACGCGTTTGATTGTCAGCAAAGCCTATGAGGCAGGGGCCAAATACGTGCAGGTAGAGTTTGAGGACGATCAAATTACGCGCAGTCGTTTTGAGCATGGTGACGATGCCTGCTTTGACTATTACCCGGTCTGGAAAGCGGAAATGATGGAAAAACTCGCCGAAGAGGGTGGAGCGACGCTAACCATTAAGGTACCGAATCCCGATCTGTATCAAGGTATTGATCCGCAAAAGGTTTCGCGTGCAACGAAGGCGGCGGTCACGGCGAGAGAGGGCTTTTCCCAATATACCAGGAATCATAAAATTAGCTGGTGTCTGATTAAAGCGCCAACGAAGGCTTGGGCCGATAAAGTATTTGCCGATGTGGCAGAAGAGGATCGCATCCGTGTCATGTGGGATACGATTTTCCGAATGAACCGTGTAGACGGCTCAGATCCCGTTCAGAATTGGCAGGAGCATTTGAAAAACCTCGAACAGCTGCAAAACAAGCTGAATCATAAAAAGTATAAAAGCCTGCACTACCGCGCACCCGGAACAGATTTGAAAATTGAACTGGCCGACGGACATATCTGGCGCAGTGGTGGTGGTGAAAACGAACGCGGAAATTATTTTGTGGCGAATATGCCAACAGAAGAAGTGTTCACGATGCCTAAGCGTACTGGTGTGAACGGTTATGTCACCAGCACCATGCCGCTAAATTTGAACGGACAGCTGGTAGATCGGATTACATTTACCTTTAAGGACGGCAAAGTTACCGAGTATACAGCGGAATCTGGCGAGCAGCATCTGACTCATTTGCTCGCTACGGATGAAGGGGCCAGCTATTTGGGTGAAGTTGCGCTGGTTCCGCACGATTCACCGATTTCCAATCTCAATCGTATTTTTTACAATACAGGCATTGACGAAAATGCCTCCTGTCACTTGGCTCTGGGCAGTGCGTATCCCTTTAATATGGAAAAAGGAACACAAATGAGTCGAGAGGAATTGCTGAAGAACGGTGCCAATGTCAGCCTGACTCATGTAGATTTTATGATCGGTTCAGCCGAACTGGATATTGATGGCGAGCTGCAGGACGGAAGTAAAGAAGCTGTGTTTCGCAAAGGAAATTGGGCCATTTAGCTTTTATTTCAATATCCATTCAAATAACCCGCATACGATCTTATTCGTTTTGCGGGTTTTTCTATATCCCAAATGTCAGACTGTCCCCTGGCACGGCATTGTTGTGAATATAAAAGCAAAAACCATATCTCGCTCTCCCTTTTCTAAACAACAGCTAGGATCGTACTATCGCAAATCGTGTATGTTGGATGATCTTCAATATCATTGTTTACAAGTTGGAAACAAGTAGAGGTATTCTGGAAATGCGGTTTAGTTACACTTGGTTTGTACCTCATTGAAACAAGGAAAGAGTGATCTCATGATAAAACATTTACATCAACCACATGAACCAAAAAAGCTGCCCTATAAGCTAGTCACAGCTACTGCTTTGATGGCTATAAGTTTCGCTGCCATCACCGGATGCGGCAATAGCGGAGAAGCAAAATCAACTGCTCCAATTACGGAAGGAGCAGCAGTTGCACCGTCTACCGATTCCACGGTTCAGCATACGGACGACAATCGTAAAAATGCAGATACGAACAAGCAAGGTTCGGACACAATCCAGCAAAGTCAGGGTCCAGCAGATTCCAAGGATACCAGAAAGGTGTCTGGGCAAGGTTCATCCTCGCCCCATCAGTCACCTGCCAGTAGTGCAGCGCCATCTAAAAACGCACACTACCCAGCAACCATACTCAGTGCAGCCAAGCAGGGGACACTTCCGAACTTGCCCAAAGGTCTTGGTTTGGGAACTGGCAGCGATCTTTTGTTCGAGCTGTGGGGAAAATCCGAGTCAGGCTCTACTGGCCATACGCGGAGCTACACCAAGCATCATACGGATATCGTACTGGACGGAAGCGATAAAGTTACAGAGATTACATCATCTGATCCCTCTTACAGAAAGCTGGTTATCAGCCAAGTCATTAAGGAATTGGGTACGCCGACCGAAACGAACGACACTTCCAGAAGTGTACCCAATACAGCAGAAGCCAGTTATACGATCAAAGACGCTTCCGGACTTGATCAGTATTTAGTATTTTCCTATCAAACCAAAACGCAAAAAATCAACTATGTGAGATTGTATTTTAACTCCATGACTCCATAATCTTGATCCACAACAAAAGAGTCGCTTCCGTAAAACCATTACGGAGACGACTTATTTTTCTGAGCGATTGCCATTGCATTTTCGTACAGTGTCATTTATATTAGATTTAGTAATTGATTAATCACTTAACTGAATCTATGATAAACAAAAGGATGAAAAAGTCATGGCTAAAGCTACGTCAACGTCAATAAATCGCCAAAATGAAATTATATCAGCCGCTATTGAAGTGTTTGCAGAGATGGGCTATTATCGAGCCACAACTGCCAAAGTGGCAGAACGGGCCAACATTTCCCAGCCGTATGTTTTCCGTTTTTTTGCTACCAAGGAAGCATTGCTTGTCGCAGCCCTGAAGGTTTCCTTTGCACGCATCCTGGAATCTTTTCAACAGGTCATTCATTCGTCCCCATCTGAACAGCTAGAGCAGGAGCTGATCGCAGCTTATTCGCAAATTATGACAGATTATCGCAATGAAATCCTTTTGCAAATGCAGGCGCAGACCATCGGGGAGGATGTGGTTGTGAGCGTGATGCAGCAGGGATTTCGTGATGTTCATACGACTGTTTATGCTGCTTTTCGTCAAGTGGGTATTGAGCATGCATTGGAAAGAACAATGCTCTTTCTTGCCAGAGGTATGCTCTGCAATATCTCGATGTCACTGGATTTGCCGGAACTGATGGAAATAGACGAATAGTATTTTGTTTATGTTACAAAAGTCACGCCTTTGCGTGGCTTTTTTCTTTTGTTTGTGAGTTCAAATCATCAAACAGGTTGACAATGAGAGCAGGCTTCGATATCTTATATACATATAGGGGTATATGTATAATAAATTAAACCGTTACCCTTCCAAAAAATATGCGGAGGTATATATTATGTCATCCAATAACATCCAGGCAGATTATATTCTTGATTGCAAAGGGCTGGCTTGTCCTATGCCGATTGTCAAAACCAAAAAAGTGATGAAGGAGCTCAAAGCAGGGCAGGTTATGGAGGTGCAAGCGACTGACAAGGGTTCATTAGCGGATTTTCAGAGCTGGGCACAAAGCACCGGGCATCATTTTATCGGTACTTTTCAAAACGGAAATGTCATGCATCATTTTTTGCGTAAAGGGGAGCCTGCTGAAGCGAAGGCCGAACCCCTATTACCTTCAACCATAAGCCATGAAGAGCTGCAGACAAAATTGGCTGAAAAGGGGAACCTGTTACTGCTGGATGTTCGGGAGCCTGCAGAATTTGCGTTAAAGCATATCCCTGGATCGAAGTCCATCCCTCTGGGTGAACTGGAGAACAGACTGGGTGAGCTAAAGCTGAATGAAGAGATTGCAGTGATTTGCCACGCTGGAACACGCAGTGAAATGGCTTGCCAGTTATTGGTGAAGAGTGGCGCCACAAACGTCAAATCCGTCCTTTTAGGCATATCCGAATGGACAGGAGAGACGAAGGGGAGCGAGTCCATATGACTTCAACCGCGGAACAGGGACTTACTCATCCCAAAACAACAATCGTATTATTCAGCGGGGACCTGGATAAAGCGATTGCTGCATTCATTATTGCGAATGGAGCGGCAGCATACGACCATGAAGTAACTATCTTTTTTACGTTTTGGGGATTAAACATGCTGCGTAAAGATGAGCTGGTGAGAACGAATAAAGGAATACTTGAAAAAGCCTTCGGCTGGATGATGCCGCGCGGTCCGCAAAAGCTTGCACTGTCCAAAATGAACTTTGCAGGGCTCGGCCCGCAGATGATCAAGCATGTCATGAAAAAGCACAATGCGCTCTCTCTTCCACAGCTTATTGAGCTGGCGCAAGAGCAAGGGGTTAAGCTCATAGCCTGTACCATGACAATGGATCTGTTGGGGTTGCAGCAAGAGGAGCTAGTCGACGGTTTGGAATATGCCGGAGTTGCCGCCTATTTGGGCGAGGCTTCGCAAGGGAAGGTTAATTTATTTATATAGGGTGTCCTATTTATTTTTTTGATTTATAATATACCTATACATGTATATACGTAAATCAAAAAGGGAGTGCAGTGCTCATGGAATATAATTACACTGATGAACTGAAAACGCGCTTGAGAAGAATTGAGGGCCAAGTCCGTGGGGTACTTCGCTTAATGGATGAAGGAAAATCGTGCAAGGATGTTGTCAGCCAATTGTCAGCCGTACGTAATGCATCAGATAAAGCAATTGCGCAAATTGTAGCCGAAAATCTGCAACACTGCATTATGGAAGAGCAAAAGGCTGGAGGAGATACGGATAAGCTGGTTAAAGAAGCGATTCAACTTCTTGTGAAGAGTAGATAACAAGAAATCACAGAACATATCATTCAAAAAAATGCTTCTTAAATTAAGGAGCATTTTTTTTGCAGCCGTTGTAACGATTATTGTTACAGCGGCTTTTAGAATGCAAAACTCGTGAGCTTTGCAGTTATTAATTATTACATATGATGGAATTAATACCTATTCATCTCTATTATTTTATTGTATAATTTAGAAATGTAAGGTAATAAAATCCTCTATGTAAGCTGCTTCGCTATCTATACTTCTGCAAACATGGGTTTCTTGAACTCCAAGATTCAAAGAGGATTCTACACAATCAGAACAATGGGGAGAGGATTCAGAATGCACAGTAAATCGGATGTTAGAGATTGGTTCCCAAGCGAGGACGGAAGTTTGTTACAACGAAAACGGATCATGGAACTGATCGAGCAAATGATTAGCGGCGTAGATGAGTTGAAGAACCCCGAAGCTGTCAATCTCAAAGGAGAGAAACGGCGGGATGGGGATTTTTACGGTCAATTGGTTGCACAAAGTCAGATTCCCTATGAAGGTGCTCCTATGAAGGAGGTAAACGCAGAGCTATTGCAGTTGCTGCACGGACATCCTTACCATACAAAGTATTTTTTTACGAATATACTGCCAATGGCCTCCATTCCCGGAATATTGGGCATGTTATCCGCGATGCTGGTGAACGGCAACAATCTTTGGGATGTTTACGGGCCTGCCGGTGCCGAGGCCGAGGTCAGAGTAATGGCGATGATGTCCAAGCTGGTAGGCTATGATGCCGGGACAAGCGGGGGCTATACCACCTGGGGAGGTCAGGGCGCCATATTTTCCGGATTGCGGATTGCCATTGCCAAATATGACCCGAATGCGTTAAAGCACGGGGTTCCGGACAACTTGTATGCCTTTTGCTCGGAATTGGCCCATTACAGCCTGTTCAAGTCGATGGAAGCGTCCGGGATCGGCAGTGATCACCTCATCAAAGTAAAAGCTTTATCCGACAGTTCTATGGATGTGGCTGATTTGAGATGTAAATTAGCGGCGGTCGCTGTAGGCGGAGGCGTGCCTGTGTATATAGTGGCAACAACTGGGACAACAGATGCCATGGGTATTGACAATGTCCTCCAAATCCGTACCGTTGCGGAGGAATTTTCGAAGCAATTCGGGTTGCCATGCCCGCACATTCATGCAGATTCGGCTCTGGGCGGTTTTTTTGCCGTCTTCAACGATTACGACCTGGAAAAGAACACGCAGCAATTCAGCCCGGGCGTCATCGGGATGCTGACTTCTATTCAGGAGAAGATGAGACATCTTTCATTGGCAGACTCCATGTGCTTCGATTTTCAAAAACTTGGACAAACACCTTATGTCTCAAGCCTGTTTCTGCTCAAAAATGCAGCGGATCTTGGCCTTCTGGAGCTTGATGCGGACGAAACTCCTTATGTCGGGCATCGCGGCTACGGGGAGTATCACACCGGATATACGTTGGAGTGTTCTCGCATGGCCAGCTCCATTAGCATGTACAGTTCGCTGTTGGCCTTTGGGGTAGAGGGCTATCAGCGTCTTCTCGCCCAATTTCTGGAGGTGAATTTGCAATTTCGTGAACGGCTTGTTGCAGAAATTCCGGAGGCCGATATTGCCAACCCGGATAACCCGGGAATATCAACACTGATCCGCATTTATCCACCAGATGGGCCGCGGTTTGCCGAAGAAATAGGCGGAAGCAGCTCTTGGGGGGTTATCGAGCGGAACAATCAATTGAATGAAAGGCTGTTTGAGAAATTGGGCAAACATCGCGATCGGATGTTCTTTGGGGATACAAAGAAACATCTGCTGGTCAAGACCGTTGAAGGCCGGCAAATTCCGCTCTATGTCAGTAAATTTTTTGTCATTTCGCCTCATACCCAACCGGAGCATGTACCGGAGATCGTGCATTATTTGAAGGAATGTATAACCCAAGTATGTGAGCAGTTCGTGTATCAATGAATAAACAAGCTCACTATTCATGAACTTACCAGCAATGAACTTACGATCAGTGAAATAACAATCCAGGAGATGAATCTTGTAATGAAGAAAAAGATGCATTGAATGTTTTCATAGGTTCCATTAACTATACTGGACAGTGAATTTAATAGGGAATTGTGTACAAAATTTTCGGTCATAAAATACATAAAGTAAAACGGCCAACTTGTTGTACTTTTTTCTAATTGTATTCGTTGTGGTAATCCAAAGGAAGCATTAGTGAGGGCTAATGATAGGTTATCAATTGGATAAAACATTATATGGTTTCGAAGATCGGCTCAATTACTGCCTTTCGCGTTAAATTGAATAAGAAGGACTTTATCGACGAATTTGAGAAATCCTTATTGAGTTAAGTTCTATTATTTACAGCATCTGTGGATAAACAAAGAAACCCTTCTTTCTGGTAATGGTTGCTCGACACTTCTATATTACCAAAAGAAGGGTTTCTTTTTATAAAGCATCACAGCGGCAAATAGATTGTTTTATTCCCAGCAAGTGATTAATTTATTTATAAAATCGTCGAAGTTATGAGCAGAAGACAATAGATTCACATTTTTATCGTCTGTTAATATGGTGGCCAATGCATCGAATACGTCGCGGAATATTTTTCGATCCTCTCCGCTGACGGTGAGTAACAATACAATTTTCACGGTCGAAGAATCCCATTTGATCCCATTCGGATTCAAATAAATGAACATGCCTGTTTTGTGAGATTCCATTTTTATCGCATGAGGGATGGCAACGTGTCCGAAAGCAGTAGAGGACATGGCTTCCCGTTCCATGATTTTGCCCCAAAAATCTTCGTCCGTATAACCATCCCGATTCATAATTTGACAGATAAAACGTAAAACATCTTCTTTCTCGGACAATGCTGTGGAGTTGTAAAAATGTCTTTCGTCTAAGAAAGATTTTAAATGGATCTTAAATTGATTTTTCTTTTTTTGCTCTTTTAATTCAAATATTTTGTTCGATACTTTTTCCCGATCACTTTCTATAAAAAATGGGGTAATCACGACATAGGGGACTTCCGGAATCTTATGCAATTGGGCAGAAGAAATAATAAAATCACTTGTTACATAATTCAAATCGCTCTCATCGGTTACAATCGAATGTATCGACATATCATCGCCAAAATACTGCTGTAATTTATTGATGATTTGCACATTCATATTGTAGTAAAGCGGAAACAGTACCGTACACGAAATTTTTACGTTCGATTGCCGTTGCATTTCGATGGCATACCCTAGGTGAAAAGCTAAATAAGCAATTTCATCATCACTAATGATATAACCGGTTTTTTCTTTAATCACATGTGAAGCATGAACAGCGCAATCATAAATGAGCGGGCATTCTCTTTTTATCGTATGCGTTAATGGATTTTTCGTTGAGTGATGATTTTTTAATCTCATCAAAAGGTTTTTTACATGCAGTGTAAAACGCGTAATAAAATCAGAATCGGCAATACTGATATAGTAATATTTATCCAAGTCAATGGCTATTTCACTAACCAGATTAATACAGTCTCTCCCTGCGATATTTTCCAGATCGCTTACTTCAATTTGCGTAAAGTTCACATTGGTCGCATTACACGAAATTAAGATCGCCAAATCGGTGATTTCTTCTTCCGGATAGGTTACATGAAAATACGATTCTAATTTAAAGGCGATTTCTTTGGCGATTAAATATGCGGTGTTGTCGACGTTATAATTCACGGTCTTATTTAAAAACTGAAAATCATGTTTCATTCTGTCCAATGCAATGGTGATGTGGATAATCACATTGGTTAAATAATAATCATTGGTAAAAAAATGATGGGCAGAAAAGGTTTCAACGACGACTTCCCGAATGTAATCGATATTTAGCTCTTTATAAAATCCTTTGATTTTATCGATATCAATAAAACTTCCGTTGGCCTCTTCGTACAAAATACTGCTCATTAGCTTGCGCTTATCTTTTTCTCTTCCTTGCAACCGAATATGATCCTTGCTCAACTGTAATTCCAAGTTATTTTTGGCAAGCTTTTCTTTGATCAGCTTCAGATCAAGTCTAAGCGTTGACTCGCTGATAAACAGAGCGTCGCTTAAATCGTAAATATAAATGGGCTCATTGGTTTGCACCAGTTTTTTCAGAATATAAGCCATTCTTTCGGATTGGGTTTGCGGGATTGCTTTTTGTTCACTCGTTAGAAACCTGTTTACTTGATCGGTATTGACCTTATAACCTTTATTCGACGATAGGATCAACCCGTTGTGAATAGCATTGATCTCACTTATATAAGATTTGATGGTGCGTTTGGACACGTTGCATTTATCCGCCAGGCTTTTCGATGAAATCCAATCATTTCTGTTTTCGGTTAAGTATTGAATTAGATCAATATACTGCGTTTTCATTTAGGATCCCTCGCTTTAAAATGTTGCACCATAGGGGTGCAGTTTTTTATTTGAGCCTGTTTTAAGATTTGTAATATAGTTTGGTTGTAACAAAGATAGCGCTATCATTTCAGAATTATAAGAAAAACTTCTATCGATGTACAGTCACAGAAGACAGACCACGTTTAGCGGAAATTTTTCCTGCGATTAAAGAAAGCTTCAGCTCCGCTGAAAACTTATTCTTTCTTTAATCTAAAGAAAAACTTCTATCGATGTACAGTCACAAAAAAAGCAAGGAGGATTACCATGGAAAATTCAAGCAAAATGTTAAAAGTATTGTTAGTTTGTGGGTCCGGGGCAAGTTCCGGTTTTATGGCTGCCAATATTCGCAAGGCCGCTAAAAAGAGAAACTTGAATATGGATATCAAAGCCAGAGGTGAAGCGGAAATTGAGAATTATATCCATGATATCGATGCTTTGCTGGTCGGTCCCCACTTGGCTTATATCGTTGATGAAATCGAAGAGCTTACCAAAGATGTCCATGTCAAAGTGCTCTTAATGAAGCCTTCTTATTATTCCACTTTAGATGGGGAAGCCGCTTTAGATGATCTGCTGCGTGAGTTGAACAGTTAAAGGGGATAACCAAAATGAACAAATTAATAGAATGGCTGAAAAACGACTTCTCTCCCAAGATGAATAAAGTCAATAACAATGTATGGGTCATCACACTTAAGGATTCTGTCATGCAATTGTTGCCTTTTATTCTTTTAGGATCGGTATTTTGTCTTCTGACTATACCTGGAGATGTGTATCATATCAAAAACTACCCTGATTTTTGGGTTCCGTTCGGATGGACGATGGGCATGCTTTCTCTGTTGGTTTCTTTCCTGATTCCGTTTAATTTGATGGAAAAGAAGAAGTTAAGAAAACAGCGTTTTATTGCCGGATGTACAAGCCTGGTTACTTTTTTGATCATCGTAACTCCTCAAGTCGTAAAGGATGGTACGGTTGGTTTTACTCATAGTTCTTTGGGCACCGGAGGCATGTTCGTTGCCATCATCGCCGCTATGATTACCGGTTATATCATGGGGCTGTTCGGAAAATTTTCCTTTTTCAAAGAAGATTCCGTCATCCCGGACTTTGTCAGATCCTGGTTTGATTCCATGCTTCCCATTGGGGTGACTATCGTTCTGGCCTGGGTGTTGGTCGATCTCGTTCATATTGATATATACAACATCATTTTAAATATTTTTATGCCGTTGGCCAACGTGGTAGAGACACCTTGGGGATTCATGTTAATTCTGTTTATCAGCTGTTTCTTGTATTCCATGGGGATTTCCAGTTGGATTTTGACCCCTGTCACCAAGCCGATTTTTCTGGCGGCCATTATGGCAAACGCTACCGCGGGGGCGCACAATATCGTAACGGCCGAAACGATTTATTCGGCATACTTGTGGGTAGGCGGTGTGGCCTGTACGTTGCCGCTGGCCATTATGCATCTGCTTTCTAAAAGCACCAAGCTAAAAGCACTGGGACGCGCAAGTCTTGTACCTTCCATCTTTAATATCAACGAGCCTTTAGTGTTTGGGTCAATCGTATGGAATCCCATTATGATGCTACCGATGTGGATCAATGGTTTAATTTTACCGTTGATCGTTTGGATCGGAACCAAAGTCATTCACTTTGGTCCTATCCCGAAAGTGGTTTTCGATATGTGGTACGTTCCTTTTCCAATTTCGACGTGGATTACAACGGGAACCATTACAGGCATTATCCTGATGCTAATCGTTGTCGCGGTAGCCACGATGATTTGGTATCCATTTTTCAAAACCTACGAGAAACAAGAGCTTGAAAAAGAATTGCCACAAACCAATTAATCTATTCATGGCTTTTTGAACAACCTCTATAAAGGAGATTTTTATTATGACTTTGGAACAAGTAGCTCAAGATGCGATGCAAATCATTTTGCACGCAGGGGAAGCAAGAAAACATTGTACGGATGCCCTAAAGGATATTGAAAACAGCGACTTTGACAGCGCTAAGGAGAAAATGAAATTAGCCAACGCGGAAATTGTCATCGCTCATCGCGTGCAAACGAATTGTATCCAAAAAGAAACGGAAGGAGCAAAAGGAGAGTACTCCGTTTTATTTGCCCATGCGCAAGACACGCTCATGACGGTCTATAGTGAAATTAATATTGCCAAGCGGCTAATTGATATTTTCGAGAGTTTGAATCAGAGATTGATCCAACTGGAAATGGCCAATAAATAAATAATCAATAAATAACGAGAGGAAGTAATCAAAATGAAGAACATTCCAACGGGATTCCCCTCCGATTTTTTATGGGGGGGAGCGGTTGCCGCCAACCAATTAGAAGGTGCTTACAATGTTGATGGAAAAGGGTTAAGCGTAGCGGATATTAATGAATATTTGGATGGCATTCCTTTAGATAAAAAGTCGAATTTAGAACTGACTACGGACTATATTAAAGAAGCCATTAAAAGCGAAGATCGGATTTTCCCGAAACGTTGGGGAATCGATTTCTATCACACCTATAAAGAAGACTTGAAATTGCTAGGGGAACTGGGACTCAAAACCTTTCGCACCTCGATTAACTGGACAAGAATTTTTCCCAATGGTGACGAAACACAGCCGAATGAAGCAGGCTTGAAATTTTATGATGACCTGATCGACGAAATTATAGCGAACGGCATGGAGCCGATGATCACCCTATCGCATTATGAAATGCCGATTCATTTAACGACGGCTTATAAAGGGTGGTACTCCAGAGATTTGATTGATTTTTTTGTTCGCTTCGGCCAAGTGGTTTTTGACCGGTACCATAAAAAAGTGAAATATTGGATTATCGTTAATCAAATCAATTTGATCGATCATGAATCCTTCAACCACCTGGGCATTGCAGAGGATGTGGTGGAGGATTTGGCCTCCGCCAAATACCAAGGCTTGCATCATGAATTTGTTGCCTGCGGCCTGATCACGAAATATGCCAAAAGTCTGGATCCAAATTTGCAAATCGGGATGATGCTCTGCGGGGGACCGGCTTATCCGGCTACCTGCCGGCCGGAAGACATTTTTGCCACCGTGCGCAGAAATCAGATGGAGTACTTTTTCTCCGATATTCTGCTTCGCGGATATTACCCGGGTTATGCTTACCGTTATTTCACCGACAATAACATCACTGTCGAATTTGCAGAGGGCGATGAAGAGGCACTGAAAAATACGGCGGACTTTATGTCCTTCTCCTACTACTATACCCGCATTTACGATGCGGAAAGCATGAAAAATAAAACGGGACCTTACCGCAATGCCGAACTTCCGGCCAACCCTTGGGGATGGACGATTGATCCGATCGGTCTGCGCACTTTTCTCAACCTGTTCTATGACCGCTATCAGTGCCCTATTTATATCACGGAAAACGGGATCGGTTACCATGACACCTTGGAAGAAGACGGTTCCATCCATGATTCCTACCGAGTTGACTATTACCGGGCCCATATTGAGCAAATGAAAGAGGCCATTAAGGACGGGGTGGATTTAAGAGGATATTATGCTTGGGGGCCTATTGATATTATTAGTTGTTCTTCCTCGGAAATGAGCAAACGCTATGGATTTATTTACGTCGACCAAGATGATCATGGCAACGGTAGTAAAAAGCGCCTCAAAAAAGACAGTTTTTCTTGGATGCAAAAAGTGATCGCTTCTAATGGAGAGAACTTGGACTGAGGTTTTGTAAATGCCTATTTATCTGAAATTTGGCGGACGATTCATGATTTTGGTCGTTGCCATGGTGCTTACCGCTCTAGCCGTTAATTTATTTATCGAGTGCAATATAGGGTCTGATACATTAACCGTTTTATTGGACGGATTGCACAAAAGTACTGGAATGAGCGTAGGTCTGACAAGCTTTTTCGTAAATATGGTACTTCTTGCTGCAGGTCTTTTATTAAATCGTAAATCTATAGGTTTTTCGTCGATGATTTATTCCTTTTTTGTCGGACCATTCATTAATTGGATTCATCCGTTTATTGCGCATATGGAGCTGTCAGATTTATCTCTATTCATTAAAATAGTGATCGTCATCCTGGCTAACTTTTGTTACTCCATCACTTATGTGTTGTTGATGAAATTTGGCAATGGCATGTATGCTATAGACGCTGTTTTGCGATATACAGAGTCAAAATTTGGATTAAGGTATGATATCGGCAGAATAGGCGTAGATGCTATCTTTTTAAGCACCGGATTCTTTTTCGGGGGAATCGTCGGCATCGGAACCGTTATTGCCTTTGCTTTAACTGGGCCGGGAACTTTGCTACTTGAAAAGATTTTATTTATACCGCTGCAAAAAAAATCGAGAAATAAAATAACACCTTAGGAGTTTGGGAGAGATACACGGAGAAAATTGCGTCGATTGCAGAGCCATCTGGTATTGATGGCATTAAACGTAAGCCGAAAACAGAATAGTGTTCACATAAAACCGAAAGCATGGATTCCATAGAGCGGGACCATGCTTTCGGTTTTCCTTTCGTCTCTGCATTGTAATTCCGGTCTTTATTTGAAGAGGGGGAGAGAATTTATTAACAGATTGGGGCCTTTATTGCCAGCAGCCCAGTAAACAGTTTAACGCGTTAGGAATTTACCCCTTCAACTGGTTGCGGTAGCTGGTAGGAGAACAGCCTATTATTTTTTTGAACAATCTTGAAAAATAATAGGGATCTTGAAAGCCAAGTGCTGCGGCGATTTCTTTAATAGAGTCACTTGTCAGGTCCAACAGTTGCCCCGCACGCTGCATTTTCATACGCAGGAAATAATCAATCGGTGAGTAGCTGGTAGATTGCTTGAATATAAAGTTCAAATGCTGCTTCGATATCTGGATGTGCCGGCTAAGCTCTTCTACAGTGATCGTGGATTCCAGATGTTCACTCATATAGCGGGTCGCTTTGTCGATATATCTCTGAGTTTTGCTGTCCTGCTTGCGGACGGCTACGGACGCAACAAAACTCAGCAGGTAACGGATGCTTTGAGAGACCTGTACCTGATGGATGACAGAATAGGGTTTGTCCACGAGCAGGTCATAGCATTGATGAAATAACTCCAGCAGCTTTGCCTCGTCTCCGGGCAGCAGAGATATACAAGGTTTGAATGGCTCCAGCAGAGCTATAAATTCTCCAATCTGTTCCCCTCTCAAGTGAAACCAATATATGGTCCAAGGATCATTTTCATCTGCTCCGTACGCATGCGGCACATCCATGGGGATATAGGCAAAACTTTGCTCAGTCATAGATATGACGCCTTGATCTCGCATCTGAATCCACCCTCTGCCGCTGGCGCAGTAGATGAAAATATGAGAATTGCAGCCTTGAGGTCTTTCACGAAAATGATGGCGGGCCTGTGGGAAATAGCCAATGTCTGTAATATGCCCGTCCCTCGTAAGTGCATGCGATTTTAATTCATCCACAATATAAGCGGGGAGCACATACAGCTTCTCCCGTTCAAATCCTGCGTCTTTTTTATCCATCGTGATCTGCCTTTCTTCTATAACCTTTTCATAAAAAAATAAGTGTATAGTCCATCATAAACAGGAGATCGTTAATTGTGCAACTGCTTATGCTCTTGTAAACTTTTATTCATGAAAGCCATTACATGAGTTGAGGAGTGATCGTGTTGAACATCTCCGTCTCCAAGGTGAAAATATGGGAAGAGACCGTCCAAATTCCGACATATGGAGTTGGTGAGCCTGACAAGAACCCTATGTTTCTGGAGAAACGGGTGTATCAAGGCAGCTCGGGGCGTGTGTATCCGCATCCAGTGATTGACAAAATTAATAATGAGAAGCAGTTACGTGACTACAGAATGGTCTTTCTGGAGAATGAATATGTACAAATCCAGATCATGCCTGAGCTCGGGGGACGGATTTACCGGGCTCTTGACAAAACGAATAATTACGATTTTGTTTATTACAATCAGGTCATTAAGCCTGCACTCGTTGGCCTGGCTGGACCCTGGATTTCGGGAGGCATCGAGTTCAACTGGCCACAGCATCATCGTCCGAACACCTTCGGTCCTGTTAATTATAAGCTGACGGAAAATGAGGATGGGAGCGCAACAGCATGGGTCAGCGAGATTGACCGAATGTATGGCACAAAAATGGCTGCTGGCTTTATGTTGCACCCGAACAGGGCTTACATCGAGATCAAGGTTCAATTGTATAACCCTACCCCGGAGCCGCAAACATTCTTGTGGTGGGCCAATCCGGCTGTAGCGGTAAATGAGCATACTCAATCCGTGTTTCCTCCAGATGTTACTGCCGTGTTGGATCACGGGAAGCGGGATGTGTCTCGTTTTCCAATAGCTACTGGCATCTATTACAAAATGGACTATTCCGAGGGTGTAGACATCTCCAGATATAAAAATATACCGGTCCCCACCTCGTACATGGCCTATAAATCGGACTACAATTTTGTAGGCGGATATGACCATGCACTGCAGGCAGGACTGCTGCATGTAGCGAACCATCATATCTCACCGGGCAAAAAACAGTGGACGTGGGGCAAGGGTGAATTTGGCAAGGCGTGGGATCGCAATCTGACAGATGAAGACGGGCCGTATATTGAGTTGATGACCGGAGTCTATACAGACAACCAACCTGATTTTTCTTGGCTTCATCCCTATGAGGAAAAGTCATTCAGCCAATATTTTATGCCCTACAAAAATATCGGTGTCGTGAAAAACGCTTCAATTCATGCAGCCGTAAATCTCGAAATTGACCGGACCGCAGAACTGGCAGAAGTTTTGGTCTATGTGACTTCGCCGTTTCCAAACGTACTTGTCGAACTTTGCAGCCCGCGTAGGGTTTATCTTCAAGAATTGGTTCATTTGGCCCCGGAGCACACCTTTGCCAAGCAAGTAACGATTGCAGCGGAGGACGAGGATCATGAACTTCAATTAACGGTTAGAGATGAGAATGGACGATTGCTGATCAGCTACCAGCCGCAGAAACCGAAAGTAGAGCCATTGCCGGATGCGGCATCACCGTTGCCTGAGCCCGCCCAAATAAAAACAAATGAAGAATTGTACCTGGCTGGCCAGCATCTGGAGCAATACCGGCATGCCACCTTTGAACCGGAAGCCTATTATACAGAAGGACTGAATAGGGACAGCGAGGACAGCCGAATTCATATCGCCTACGGTACATTGCTTCTACGCCGGGGACTATATAGCGAAAGCGAAAAGCACTTTCGTCAGGCGATGATACGCTTAACAACACGGAATTCGAACCCTTATGACGGAGAGGTTTTCTATCAACTTGGCTTGTCACTCAAGCATCAGGGGCGACTTGAGGAAGCATACTCCGCTTTTTACAAATCGGTTTGGTCGGCGGCCTGGCAAGACGCGGGCTACTTCCTACTTGCTCAAATTGCATGCGAAAAAGGCGACTATGAAGAAGCTCTTGAGCTGACGGAGCGGTCGCTTATTCGCAATTCCCGCAACTACAAGGTGCGCAATCTGAAAGCGGCACTGCTGCGGAAACTTGATCAACATGATGCGGCCTTACGCTTTTGCGAAGAAACACTTCAACTGGATATGACCGATTTCACCGCTTATCATGAAATGATACTGTCACTTCAAGCACTGGGGCGAGCAGCCGTTGCAACGGAAGTGACCGCCGAGCTATTCAAACTGATGCGCAGCGATGCACATAATTATATGGCGGTAGCAGCGGATTATGCAGCAGCAGGTTTGTATGAGGAAGCAGTTGATGTGCTGGAGGATGCTCCAGCACAGGCACGAAATTATCCTATGGTGCATTATGTGCAAGCCTACTGCTGCGCGCAGTTGGGGCGGTCGCAGGATTCGAACAGAGCTCTCGTCTTGGCCGCCGCCACACCACCCGACTATTGTTTTCCGAACAGCTTGCTTGAGCTTGATGCATTGGAGTTTGCCATTCGTATGAACCAAGATGATGCGCGAGCCCGCTATTATTTGGGAAATTGGCTGTATGACAAAAAACGGTACACCGATGCAATCGCTGCCTGGGAAGCATCACGGACGACTGATTCTACCTTTTCCGTGGTTCACCGGAATCTTGCTTTAGGGTATTTTAATAAATTAGGTCAGCCGGAGAAGGCACGACAAGCGCTGGAAAAGGCATTTGACTGTAATCGCACCGATGCCCGCATCCTGTATGAGCTTGATCAGTTATACAAGAAAGTCAGCGTGCAACCGGAGGCAAGACTGAACATGCTCGCAGCACATCTGGACGTAGTCACACGGCGTGACGATCTTTATCTGGAGTATGTAACGCTTCATAATACACTGGGGCAATATGAAACAGCATCATTACTATTGAAGCAGCGGATATTCCATCCCTGGGAGGGCGGGGAGGGGAAGGTGACCAGCCAATATGTGCTGGCCATGGTGGAGCTGGCCAAGATTGACCTGCAAACAGGCAAGTTCGATCAGGCTGTAGAAAGGCTCAAGCAAGCGCTTCTGTATCCGGAAAATCTGGGAGAAGGCAAGCTGCACGGGGCGCAGGAGAACCATATTTATTATTATTTGGGCTGCGCCTATAGGAAGCTGGGAAAAGAGAATGAAGCACGTGAGTCATTCACCGTAGCTTCACTGGGACTTGAAGAGCCTGCCAGCGCGATCTATTATAACGATCAGCCGCCAGAAATGATCTTCTATCAGGGCTTGGCCAGACAGCTGCTTGGTCAGACAAAGGAAGCACGCAGTCGCTTCAACAAACTCATAGATTATGCAGACAAACATCTGTTTGATGATGTAAAAATTGATTATTTTGCAGTTTCTCTACCTGATTTCCTCGTTTTTGAAGACGACCTGAATATGCGTAACCGGATACATTGCAATTATATGAAAGCATTGGGTTTACTGGGTCTGGGGCAGCAGCAGGAAGCTGAGCATCATTTTGAATTTGTATTGCAGCTGGAACCGCACCATCAAGGAGCGCTGATTCATTTGAAGCCAAATGACCTTATCATGACAACGAACGAAGGAGGAACCCTCGGATGAGCGATCCAATGGAAAATCTGCCACGGAAACTAACGATTACCATGTGGGATTTCTCCTGGTATACGATGACTTTGCCGGGAGAGCCTTATCACGATCTTGCGGCTCGTTTTCAGGAGGCTGTAGACCGGGGCTATAATACCATTCGTATATGTGCGATGCCGTTTATGCTGTTTACAGCGGAGGGGAAACGGCCAGGACCGTTAAAGTTTGGCAATCTCGGAACAGTCGGACAGCGCACGCGTTGGTACAATTGCCGGGGCGGGGCCGAACTGGACGGTCATGCCCACCTGCTGGAGCTATTCAGACAGGCGAAAAAGCATGGCTGCTATATTATTCTGTCCTCCTGGGAGTACCAGCAGAGCCCCAGCTTTCTGGCTCATCCTGCACTGCGCGACGAACTGGCTGCTATTCCACCGCAGGACCGGTTTATGGCCATTGCACGATCCATGGATCAACTCATTCGCTTTGTCAAGGACGAAGGTTATACAAGCCAGATCGTGTATGCAGAGCTGCATAACGAGGTGGAGTTTGGGCAGCTGACAGCTGTTGGTACAGTTCAAGGCATTGCAGCATCGGATACTGCGGCGCTTGTAAAAGCCATGCAGCCTTATGTGGAGGAGGCCATTTCTTTTCTGAGAGAACGTCATCCCGATGTCCTGATAACGGCGAGCTATACGCTGAACGAAGCCTATCCGAAGGCGTATGTAGCGCGGAATATGCAGGTGGCCCATTTTCACCTCTATTTGAAAGGTGTACTGAATGAATTAATGGATCGCGCCGGACTGAATGATGAGAAAGTTCCTTTTCCAAACAGCTTTGCTCAATCCTTGCTGCGAGAGGATGCCCCTCCCTTTGAGGAATGGACATTGCCTGCAGGACAGGAATGGCGCATGGAGGGCAACCCGGTTGGCATGAAGCTAATTTATTTGCATGACTGGGTAGATCCTGAGCAGTGGGATTTGTTTTTGTATGACCGGTACAGTGATCATAAAATGGCGATGCTGCAAAAGGCAGACTTGCGACTGGAGGAAATTTACGAATGGACTCGTCATTCCGGTATGCCTATTGTCATTGGGGAAGGATACGTTGGTTATACGCCGCTTTTTGCCAGCTTTGAGGAAGGGCCTGTCGGCAAGTTCATTGCTGAATATGCCCTGCGCAAAGGCATGTCGCTTGGCTTCTGGGGAATGACCTTGTGCTCAAACTGCGCGCCGCATCATCCATTCTGGAACGATATCGCATGGCAGCGAAAGTGGAACAACTTTATTCTCGACTCGGCATCGTGTCGCCAGGTTTGACTTTCATGTGGAGAGGTGCTCTTTATGAAAAATTATCGAATTATCGTCGAAAATGATCACAAGCACATTTACAGTGGGCATATCCCTCTGGGTGGAATCAATCCCTTAGGAGAGTCGATTAGCTTTACCAATTATTATATGGAGAAAGACGACGAGCCGTTTTTTGGGATTTGCGGTGAGTTTCATTTTTCCCGTTACCATGAACAGTATTGGGAAGACGAGATTGTAAAGATCAAAATGGGCGGTGTCAACATCATTGCGACGTATATTTTCTGGAATCTGCATGAAGAGGTCGAAGGGGTGTTCGAATGGGAAGGCAACAAAGATTTGCGCCGGTTCATTGAACTGTGTGCCAAACACCGTTTATACGTCATTATACGCATCGGTCCTTTTTGCCACGGCGAGATACGGAACGGCGGTCTTCCGGATTGGTTATTTGGTCGTCCCTTTGAGGTACGCTCTAATGATGAAGGCTATCTTGCTTATGTGCACCAACTGTATCAGGAAATCGGGGTGCAGGTGCAAGGATTGCTGTACAAGGACGGCGGTCCTGTGATTGGAACCCAGATCGAAAACGAACACCAGCATTCCTCAGCCCAGTGGGGCCTGACGGTAGGCATCAACAATATGTGGGTGAGCAGTGGAAGGGATGGCAACGCTCATATGCTAAAGCTGAAGGAGATGGCGCTGAAGGCAGGAATGGATACGCCGATTTACACCTGTACAGCTTGGGGAGGTGCGTCGACTCCGGTACCGGATATGCTGCCATTATGGGGTGGGTATGCGTATTGGCCCTGGATTTATTATGAGGAAGGACGTGTAGCTAATTTAACGGAGCATCCGGCCACACCGGAGTACATTTTCCGGGATAAACATAATAACAACATTCCGAGCAGCTATGATTTTGAGCCTTGTTATCTGCCGGAAACTTACCCATATGCGTGTTGCGAGATGGGTGGCGGCATGGTGCAGTTCTATAAATATCGTTTTGCATTTCCGTATAATAGCGTTCCAGCTATGACGGTGATGAAGGTAGGGGAAGGCTGCAATCTGATCGGTTATTATATGTACCATGGCGGTTCGAATCCAAAGGGCAAACTGAATCCATATACCAACGATTTGGCTACGCCCAAAATATCTTATGACTTCAACGCCATGATTGGAGAATTTGGTCAGGTCAGAGAATCGTATAAGCGAACCAAACTACAGCATTACTTTTTATCTACGTTCCAAAAGCTTTTTTCATGCACCAAAACACGGTTGCCAGCAGACACATCCCAAATGGACCCTTATGACGTAAAAACGTTGCGTTATGCCGTCCGATCGCATAAGGGAGCAGGCTTTTTATTTCTAAATAACTTCCAGGATCATGTGGATACTCACAACCTGGAGGATTTTAATGTCAGTGTTGATCTGCCGGGAGAAACCATTACATTTCCGCATCAAGGCGAATTAACACTGGGAAAAGACAGCTTTGCCATCCTGCCGTTTAATTTTGACCTTGGCGGTATAACACTCAAGTACGCCACGGCACAGCTGATTACGAAAATGGAGGTAGATGGGGAGGAATATTATTTTTTCTATATCCCGGAAGGGATGAAGGGCTCGTATGCGTTACAATCGGAAGGCATCAAAAAAGTGACGGTAGATAAGGGAAACTGTAATCAGCTTGGAGAATGGACCGTTGTTGAAGTCGCTGGTTCGGAGTCTAGTCTGATTCAGCTTGAACCTATTCATGGTCCCAAAATAATGATCTATACGATGACAAGTCAGCAAAGCTTGTATTTCTGGAAAGTAAAGCTGCACGGCAGAGAAAGAGCTGTATTTACAGATGCCAATCTGCTTGTGTACGAGGACGGAGAAGAGTTGAAGCTGGAGTCAACTAACCAACATACGGTTGTCATGAGTGTTTTTCCGGCTTTTGAGGATTCTTTTGCATCGATAAAGGGTGGAGAGCTGATCGGAATTGCCCAAGAGGGACTATTCAAGACGTACAGCTTGAAAGCGCCTGCAAAAGAAGTCAATTATGAGTTTACCAAGATAAATAACGAACGAGCCACACTCGACTTTGCAAGGAATGCTTTTACAGGATTGAAGGAAGCGCTGCTGTGTATTCATTATACAGGTGATATTGGATATGCCTTCATCAAAGGCGAGCTGATCAATGATAACTTTTGCAACGATACAGCTTGGGAAATCGGTTTGAAGCAATTCGAGGAACGTTTAGTGGAGCATGGCATGTATCTGTACGTTTCACCGATCCGCAAAGGTACAGTGGTCAACAGTAATACAACCATGGCTGGTTGGAATGAGACGGCAGAGCAGTCCATTGCCGATATCCTTTCTGTCAGCATCGTTCCCGTGTATGAAATTTCCATCAACTTCAACAAATAAGCTGAAAAACACTTTAAAGGATAGCATCTCTCAGGAGACTGGAAGAACTGCTATCCTTTTGATTCATCATTGCGAATGAAGATGTGCGTATCTCCCGCTCATTCCGCTTTAATTCCTTGAAATGCAGAGTTCATTAAATGTTCTATATACGCATCGTCCAAAGGCCCCCCGGTAACCAGTAAGCGATAGAAAATGGGTCCGTATATGAGATCAATACTTAATTCGATATCAAGATTCCCCTTTAATTCCCCACTCCGAACTCCCCGTTCCAAAAGCTGTCTGGCCTCAAGTCGGCGAGGATGGATATATCGGGTCTGATATGCCTCTGCCAGTCCTGCATCAAACTGGCCTTCACCAATCAATTCCGCAATGATTTTTCCCTCACGGCTGAGCATAAATCGAGTGACATTGGTAGCGTGGATGAGTAAGTCTTGAAAAGCCGAGCCTGTGTCCGGTATGGGCAGCCTTTCCGCAGCCGCAGCCAGGAAGCCATCTATGACAACAGCGGCCTTATTCGGCCACCATTTATAAATCGTGGCCTTGCTGACTCCGGCGTGTTCCGCAATTTTTTCCACGGTAACTGCGCCAAAACCACCCTCCAACAACAAATCATAGGAAGCGGATAGTATAGACTTTTGCGTTTCAACATTCCGTGGACGTCCTCTTTTGCGCTCCATAAAAATCCTCTCCTCAAATAAAAACGGTACGTTCAGTATACTAAACATTCGAATTAAAAGAAAACAAAATTGCCTATTTACAAAACGATACGTTCAGTATATTATTTGTTTATCGAATTAATGAACTGAACGTTTAGTATTTAAATTTTGGATGACAGCCATGCTAATCAAGTTGTCCTGCGTTCATTCAAAAAAACAAAAAGAGGAGAAGGATGATCATGCAAAAAAGTGTATTCAAAGAGAGTGTATTCAAAGAGAGCAAAGGCATTTCACGTTGGATGATGCTGCTGTTGGCATCCGCATGCGGTCTTATCGTCGCTAACCTGTATTATGCCCAAACACTGGTGGGTCCTATCGGTGCCGCAATGGGGCTTTCTTCAGCAGCAGCCGGATTAATCGTCACCTTGACCCAAATCGGTTACGTTGCAGGACTGCTGTTTATCGTCCCGCTCAGCGACATCATTGAGAATCGTCGTCTGGCGGTTGTCGCTTTGGCAGTTGTGGTATGTGCGCTGCTGACGGCAACGTTTGCTCCGAACGGAGCGCTGTTTTTAATCGCATCGCTGTTTATTGGATTGGGCTCAGTGGTGGCCCAAATCCTGGTGCCTTATGCCACCTATCTGGCAGCGGAAGAGCAGCGTGGCCGCGTGGTAGGGAACGTGATGAGCGGACTTTTGCTCGGAATTATGTTTGCCCGGCCGGTCGCAAGCTTAGTCACCAGTCTTTGGGGCTGGCAGGCTGTATTTTCCTTATCGGCCGTTATTACCACGCTACTGATCATTCTGTTGTCGCGTGCTCTTCCTGAACGGAAGCCTTCGCCTACGGTGAACTATGGTAAATTAATTTTCTCATTGGGCGTTCTTTTCAAACAAACACCTGTATTGCGTCGTCGTGCCTTTTATCAAGCCTGCTTATTCGGAGCATTCAGCCTTTTTTGGACAACAGCTCCTTTACGGTTGGCACACGATTTCGGGATGTCTCAGCAAGGTATCGCATTGTTCGCATTAGTTGGAGTAGGCGGGGCAGTCGCGGCGCCGATTGCCGGGAAGCTGGCGGATAAGGGTTGGACCCATTTATTGACCGGATTAGCTATGGTCATAGCTGCGCTCTCTTTTTTGCTGATCTATTTGTTTCAAGACCATTCAATGGTAGCCCTCGTCATCCTTTTCATTTCTGCGATTACGCTCGATATGGCTGTATCAGGAAATCTTGTCCTTGGACAGCGTGCCATTTATTCATTGGGGAGTGAGGCGAGAGGTCGCCTGAACGGTCTTTTCATGTCCATATTCTTTATTGGGGGAGCTGTTGGCTCTTCATTGGGAGGATGGGCTTATGCCTATAGCGGCTGGTCTTTCACAGCACTCATTGGGACTGTTTTACCACTTTTATCGCTGCTTTACTTCTTCACTGAAAAGAAACATTGAGGAGGGGACTGCATCACTAGGCTGGATAGGCACGTAATTATGAAAATACTCTGGCTCTGCTATGGGCCGTGACTTGACGGCTCAACCAGGTTCTGTATAATAACCGGGAGATCAAACTGCATTTTTAGTTTGCTCCCGGCATTTGATGCTTCCAGCAGGGCAGTAAGCCGGATAATATTGTGTGAGTAATATAGCGAGGTAATGACATGGAGGTAATCATGAAATACGAAGTTATTTTATTTGATGTCGATGATACACTATTTGATTTTAAAAAGGCAGAGCGTCATGCGCTACATCATACGTTTACCCAATTCGGCTTGCCACAAGGGGCTACAGAGTATAAGGCCAGCTATGATGAAATCAATAGTACGCTGTGGAGGGAAGCAGAGGAAGGACATATTACTTCGGCGGAGCTGCGAGTGGAGAGGTTCAAGCGATTGTTTGCTGCTCATGAGCTGGATTTCAATCCAGATGCTTTTAGTGCTGCTTATTTACGTTATTTGGGTGAAGGAGCCTTTTTGATTGACGGAGCGGTTGAAATATGTGAGCTGCTGTCCAACTGTCGGTTGGCGATCATTACGAACGGGATCAAGGAGGTGCAAACCTCCCGAATTCAGCTTTCACCGTTGAGTCATGTGTTTGAAGAGGTGATTATTTCCGAGGAAGTGGGTTGCCAAAAGCCACAAGCCGCTATTTTTGAATATGCATTTACAAAGCTGGCCGTTTCGGATAAAAGCAAGGTTCTCATGGTCGGTGATTCGCTAACTGCGGATATCCAGGGAGGGAACAATTACGGAATTGATACCTGCTGGTTCAACCCTGCCGGGAAAGCAAACACATCTGGAATTCAACCAACTTTTGAAATAAAAAGCTTGATGGAACTAGCGAATATTGTAATTTCAGAAGGCCATGTGTTGAATCTTACAGCACCTAAAATCTAGATGAGTGAATGAGAACGCAACAGAATATTTTGGATAATGAAGAGCCTGACAACACATATTCAGTGGGGTCAAGCTCTGCTCATTAATTCAGGCTTTTTTAAACGAATGTTTGAGCTCACAAAACGCTTAAGAGGCGAGATAGACTATAATTACCGGCATACCTTTGTGCCAGCTGTTTGGAGGGCAGCTGTTTATTCTGTATTAAAGATGTTTTTATAATCGATCTTGGTATTGATATGTGGCTAAGCTTCTTGACAGTCTGTTTATATCGAGGTTATCATAGATATATAATATCTGTGATTAAAAACAGAGGGAGAAGAAAATTATATTGAAAGTATTTGAAGCACTCTTACAAAAAGGAGATCGAGTCTATGTGTAGCGAACCCTTTACCCATCACGGAAACCCGGAAGCGTATAATGATAAGTTGGGTTTTGTCGCCAAGTTAGAAGAGGGTGTCTTATCCTTGCTGCAGCCTCAACGCGGAGAGCGAATCCTGGACGTAGGCTGCGGGAATGGAGATTTGACCGCCAAGATGGCAGCCGCCGGAGCGATTCCCACAGGTATTGATCTGTCTGATGAGATGGTGAGACGGGCCAGACAGAAGTACCCTGAACTACATTTTCAGGTAGAAAATGCTTGTCATTACCGAACGGATGCCCCCTTTGACGCTGTGTTTTCCAATGCAGCTTTGCACTGGATCAAGGATGCTGCGGCTGTCGCCCGCTCCATCTGGCTGGCCCTTCGGGAGGAAGGACGATTCGTAGCCGAATTCGCAGGCAGCGGTAATGTCGCCGTACTGACTGCTGCTATAAAAGAGGAGCTGGAGGCACATGGTTATGCGTGGGAGGGCCGAAGTCCGTGGTATTTTCCCACCATTGGTGAATACACCAGTTTGCTGGAGCAGATTGGTTTCCGCGTTACGTTGGCTCAGCACTTTGATAGGCCCACTCCGCTCAAGGGCGATGCAGGGCTTCGCAGCTGGCTTGACGGGTTTGCCGATTATTTCTTCCCGGACGTCACATCCACAGACAAAGTGCTGATCTACCGCGCCATCGAGGCAAAGGTTAAGCCGCATCTGGTGCAGGGAGGACAATGGACAGTAGACACAAGTCGATTGCGTATCGTCGCCATCAAGAAAACCGCTTAGAGAGAGCAAAGAAGCGGTGAGGAAATCCAAACACCTTCAAGAGCAACCTACCGTGTCGTAAGATATGGAGATGCCTTGGAGGTGTTTTTCGTTAGCTATTGTAAACATTCGCATTGGATTCTTAAGTTTGGTAAGTGATTTCGTTAAGAATAGATGATAGGAGAGGTTAGCTTCCTTTGTTATTATTAAATTGTAAGGTATTGAAGGGTATAGGCCTACTCCGTTGAGATTACCTGCAGTTATATAAGAGCAAAGCGCAGACATTTAAGAATAAAATGTAACCGCTTTATTAAGCGCTTTCAAAATGATTTTTTGCTTACGTGATATTTCGTTTGTTGACACCTAGATGATGACTGCTTTTTCAGGAGGGAGATACTATGGACAATCGCAAACTCGCCGAAGATATTATCAAGTATGTTGGCGGTAAAGAAAATATTGATCATTTGGAGCATTGCGTTACCCGTTTAAGATTTATGCTGAAAGACAATGCCACTGCCCAAACGGACAAAATTAAGAATCTGGACGGGGTGATGACAGCGATCATCAGCGGGGGACAATATCAGGTCGTCATTGGCAACAAAGTAAAAGACGTTTATTCAGAGGTTATGAATCAGTTGGGCGCTCATTTTACGACCGAAGAATCCAACACAGCGGGATCGGACAAGAAAAAAAATGCGTTTAATCGTCTTATTGATGTGATCGTCGGTATTATTTCACCAATTATTGGGGTCATGGCCTCAGCGGGGATTATTAAGGGCTTTCTCGCTCTTTTTACCGCTTTACATTGGCTTGCGCAGACAGACGGTACCTACATCTTGCTCAATGCACTTGGAGATAGCTTGTTTTATTTTCTTCCGGTTTTGATTGGGTTTTCTGCAGGCAAAAAGTTTGGTGCCAATCCTTTCATTACGGCTGTACTTGGAGCAGCACTGGTATATCCCAACATTGTTACCGCTTATAATGCCGGGAGTAGCCTAAGCTTTGTGGGCATTCCCGTCGTTCTGGCCAATTATACATCGTCCTTATTTCCGATTATTTTTGCAGCTTGGATGGCCGCGAAAATTGAAAAGTGGTTTGAACGAAAACTACCTGCTTCACTCAAAATGATATTTGTTCCGCTATTCACTATTCTCATTACGGGAATACTGGCATTCCTGATCGTGGGTCCTGTACTGTCTGCATTCAGTGATGGTCTTGCAAAGGTCACCATGGCTATCTATAACCTTAGCCCTGTGGTCGCAGGCATCATTCTGGGCGGATTTTGGCAGATCATCGTCATTTTCGGACTTCATTATGCCTTTATACCGGTTCTGATTAATAATATCACTACACTGCATTACGATCCCGTAAATGCGATTTTGAACGTTACCGTTCTAGCGCAAGTCGGAGCAGCATTGGGTGTATTTCTCAAAGCCAAAAGCAAAAAAGTCCGCAGCATCGCAGGGCCTGCCGCTTTATCAGCAGCCATGGGTGTCACGGAACCAGCGATATATGGTATTTCCTTGCCCATGAAAAAGCCTTTTGTTATGGCGGGAATAGCGGGAGCCATGGGCGGAGGTATAACTGCAGCTATGGGAGCCAGGATGTATGGGTTCGGAGGCTCAGGGATGTTTGCGGCTCCGCTGTTTATCAATCCAAAAGGAATTGATGTGAGCTTCTACGCCTTCTTGACCTCCAGTGCGACAGCCTTGGTGGTCGCTACCATACTGACTTATCTGTTTGGTTACAAAAACCAGCCAGAGCCGGCGGCAGATAAAGTAGCCGAGCCTGTAGAGGAGAGTTCCGGCACAAGTGATTTGCACATTAATGATACGAAGACGGTTTACAATCCTGTTCAAGGTATGCTTATTCCGCTCTCTGAAGTCAAAGATGAGGCCTTCTCTAGCGGCGCGATGGGTAAAGGTTTTGCGATCATTCCGAGAGACAACAAAGTATACGCTCCCTTCGACGGGACTATTGTAACAGTCGCTAATTCCAAACATGCCTTGGCGCTTTTATCCACGGACGGTGTGGAACTGCTTATTCATATCGGAATTAACACGGTCAAACTAAAAGGCGCTCCGTTTGATATTAAAGTGAAGGAAAATGATAGGGTCAAAAAGGGGCTGTTATTGGCAGAAGTAGATTTTGCCATGATTGTGGAGAGCAACTATGATGTCACTATACCCATCATTGTCACCAATAGCTTTGATCATCAACTCATTGAACTCCAGGCTGCTGAAAACCAGGAAGTTCAAACTGGAGATCCTGTTCTCAGCATTCGATAAAATAAGCATGTCTCCAGAGGCTTGACTGGCTAGCTTGCTGCCAGCCAGTCAGCTATCTGTATTTTTTACGGTAATCGCTGGGTGTTTGATTGAAGAAGGAAGTGAACTTTTTATAGAAAAATCCGAGATTGTTATAACCGACTTCATTAGCTACTTCGTTAACCGTCAATGAAGTGTTGGTTAGAAGCATGGCCGCGCTTGTTAATCGCTGGATTTGAATCATTTCCTTAAATGTTCTGCCTGTGGCTTTCCTTAGATAAGCACTCAAATAGTTGGGGTGGAAGTTGAAATGCTTAGCTGTAGCAGCTAATGTTGCTTCCTTGTAATGTTCTTCGAGATACTTCAAAATTTCAATCAGATTGGTGCGGGAAGGATTTTCAATGTATTGTTTTTCCTGATTCCCTTGGAATGTCTGCAAAAGCTTGCTAAACATGATTACCATATAGGAATCGATGATTTCCTTGGAGTACATGTTGGGATCAAATGATTCGCACATCAGATTCTCCATGGTTTCTTTAAAAGAGATTTCGTTATCGGTATGAAAAATAATATAGCGGTTATGGTCCTGAATCTGGGAAACTGCATTGATAATGAATTGGGAAATAATCCCTGTACTTGCCAGCCTGCTTAAAAAAGAAGTTGTAAAAAAGGGCTTAAGCATAATGAAATTTATAATGATATCTTCCTCTGTTGTTTCTAAAATGGTGTGGGGCACATTGGTATCGAGCATACAAAGATCACCTTCATGAAGGGTGATATGCTGCCCATTAATTAGCTGCTTACACTGACCGGCGTAAACATAATTAATCTCCACATAGTTATGAATGTGAACGGGAATTTTGGAGTATCTGGAATGCTGGCGAATCGACATTTGGGAGATTTGTAATTTGTTAAAGGCATTTTCCGGGAATTTTGAATTCCGTTGACTGTGAAGCGAGTCATTATCGAATTCAAATATGTACACTGGCTCTTCGGATGCACGAGTCGTTTTTCTCATTTTTTCGTACATTTGAAGCCCGCTATCGGGGTCCTTTTTATGCCGAAGTTCGCTTTCCGACATTTCCATAAGACGTTGCCTGAGCTCTTCACGATACATGTTTGATTCACCTCTGCAGCTATCACTATAGAAGATTAAGTTTAGTAAGTCAAATGGTTAAGTTGAGAAGATATTAAAGTCAAGGTTACCTTTGTTATCATGGAATTGAACTCAAGATTACTTTAAAAATAAACAGACAGTAATTTAGAAGATAAAACGAATCGATGGGATGGGTGTGTTATGAAAAGGCTGACTGATGTCTTGGAAAATAAGCAGGACAATTATATTTTTCCGCTGTTTTGGATTCATGGTGAAGAAGAAGAGATTCTCAGAGAAGCCGTAGGTAAAGTTCAGGATGCCGGCATTCAGGCTTTGTGTGTGGAGTCCAGACCACATCCGGATTTTGTTGGTGAGCTTTGGTGGAGGGATATGGATATCATCATGGATGAGGCTCGCAACCGGGGCATGAAGGTGTGGCTTCTGGATGACTCTCATTTTCCTACAGGTTATGCCAACGGTAAAATCGTTTCTGAATATCCGCAGCATGCCAAAAAATATTTAAAAATTCATCAATTGGATTTTGTGGGCCCTCTGAAGGACTCCTCTTTTCTGGTGAAATGGGGCAGCCCCGGGAATCGGATGAGTCTTGATTTGAAACCAGTCCCGATTCAGGATGAAATTCTGGGGATCGTTGCTGCTCGTCGAACTGGAGAGAACAGCGTAGATCCTTTAACCCTGCAGGATGTGACCTCTTTTGAGAAAAACGGAGTTTTGTATTGGGACATACCGGAAGGGGATTGGCGGATATTTATTATGCTGCAGACAGTGCATGGGGGAGAACCCCATACGGATGGATATTTAAACCCGCTAGATCCGGAAGCGGTAAAAGTATTGATTGAGGAGGTGTATGAACCTCATTACCAGCATTATAAACATGATTTTGGAAAAACGTTCGCCGGCTTTTTCTCGGATGAGCCGCGTTTTGGAAATATGCATGGCGCGTTTGGGGCCATCGGCAGAGCCGAAATGGTTTTCCCCTGGAAAGAAGGACTTCTCGAAAAATTTACACCTGAGGAGCGGCTTCAGCTTCCGCTGCTGTCCACGGTAGAGGGGCAAGGAACCGAGCACTCGATTCGCTATAAATATATGGATATGATCAGCCGTATGTACGGTGAGTCCTTTACTGGTACATTAGCAGCCTGGTGCCGCGAGCGTGGTGTTGAATATATCGGTCATCTGATCGAAGACAACAATGCGCATGCTCGCCTTGGCTATGGAGCCGGACATTTCTTCAGAGCCATTTGGGAGCAAGATATGTCCGGTATTGATGTGGTGTTAAATCAAATTATGCCTGGTATGGACAAAGGGACGTTCAAATCTATGACGGCTAAAGGATGGGACGGCGAGTTTTTCCATTATGGACTTGCCAAAATGGGCACATCCTTGGGGCACCTCGATCCCAAGAAAAACAACCGCACCCTGTGTGAAGTATACGGAGCCTATGGTTGGGCGGAAGGCATTAAGCTGATGAAATGGATAACGGATCATATGCTGGTCCGGGGCGTCACCCATTTTGTTCCTCATGCTTTTTCGCCGAAGGAATTTCCGGACCCTGATTGCCCGCCACATTTGGATGCGAGGGGACATAATCCGCAATATCGGTTCATGAGGGAGCTGTTCAACTACCTCAACCGTGTCAGCCACCTGCTGAATGGAGGGGAGCATGTTGCTCCTGTAGGGCTGCTTTATCATGCGGAAGCGGAGTGGCTTGGGGACTATATGCTGTTCCAAAAGCCTGCCCGTGAGCTTATGCAGCATCAAATTGACTTTGATGTGATTCCTGTCGATCTGATTGTAGAAGCTGAACCCGAGGGAAATGAATACAAGATCAATGGGAAAGCATTCAGGGTTCTCGTCATCCCCTATGCGGAAGCTTTGCCGCAAAGACTGCTGACGCAAGTCAAGACACTTACGGATGCCGGCATCCCGGTCTATTTTATGGACGGATTGCCAGTACGTAATGAGTACGGGGAAGCGGTAGATCCTCTGCTTCTGGCAGGAGCAGCTATTAAAAAATTAAGCGATTTTGCAGTCCAGCTACAGGAGGAAGGAATTAGCGATATCCGGACATCGGAGTTTCAGCCTTATCTTCGTTACTATCACTATCAGCAGAAGGATGGGAATCTGTACATGTTCTTCAATGAAGATCCTTACCGGATCATTGAGACAAAGGTAACTTTAAGCACTGGGAAGCAGATTGCCGCTTACGATGGCTTTGACAACCGTCTGAAGTCCATTCCTCAAACCTTGGAAAATGGAAAAAGGATTGTCTCTCTCAAGTTGCATCCATATGAGTCGATCGTGGTATTTGAAAGTGAAGAGGCTGTTGAAGCAGGCAGAGAAACAGTAAACGAACTGGCAAATATCCACGGCCCATGGAACATTTCCTTTTCGACGGCTGAAGCTTATCCTCATTTTTCATCCCAAATTGTTCTGGACTCGCTTCAGGATATCTCCAGATTGGAAGGGCGTGAACGATTCTCCGGAACAGTACGTTATGAGCTGTCGATCGATCTAGAAGAAGAAGTCGAAGACGTCCGAATCGACTTGGGTCGTGTATATGAGGTGGCTGAGGTAACAATCAACGGTCGAGATCTGGGAGTGAAAATCTGTCCACCTTATATCGTTGAAGTTGGAGATGCACTGCGTAAGGGGAAGAATGAAATCATTATTGAAGTCACTAACAACCTCGGCAAGCAGGAGCAGGATTTCTTGTCCCAATACATGATTCAGGAGCCGACAGGGCTGTTTGGACCGGTGCGTTTATTGAAATCATATTTAGCAGAGTAGGCAGCAGGGAAAACAATGGTTATGGTTTTAAATTAAGGCGGTGGAATGAATACGCCTAATTGAGAAGCTCAGCATGCAAGATTCAGGCAGCCGATCATTCGGCTGCCCTTACAATGCCCAGTTTGACTTAGGGATAACTTCAAGAATGAAACCCGTTTCACTAAGCGTTTTTATCTGATAAGATAATCAGGAATATTAGATGCAAAGGAAGGTTTCGCATATGACACCGATCACAATATACGATATCGCAAGAGAAGCGAATGTATCCGTCTCTACCGTCTCCAGGGTACTGAATGACACGGCTCCGGTGCGTGCAAGCACATTTTTTGGGTAGGTAAAATATAATGAGACCAAATATGAACCCCTTTCATTAACGAAGTGGATTTTATACTCACTTTAATGAAACCCCTTTCATGAAATGGGTTCCATTTTATTTTTTCTTTGGTTCATCACATTTAAGGGGGCGCTTAGTTTGCAAAGAAGCTTGAAAGTAATTTTCTTATTGATTCTGGCCATGGTATTAGGTCTGACGGCTTGCAGTAAAGGGGGGAGCAGTGCATCCGGGCCCGACGGCAAGGTAAATCTGACGATGACCATCTGGGGTTCGGAGAATGAGAAGAAAATCTATCAAGAGCGGCTGGATATCGTGAAGCAGACCTACCCGGATATCAACGTGAAGCTGAATCTGGTGGCCGGGGATTACGATCAGAAGGTACAGACCATGATCGCTGGGGGTACAGCGCTGGACATCATGATGATTGCTGAGAACTATCAAGCATATGCCTCCAAAAAGCAAATTATTGCGCTGGACGATATGATCCAGACGAACAATGTGAATATGTCGGAACGCTATTCCGAGGATATTATGAACTTGATGAAGTATGATGGCAAGCAGTACGGTATGCCGGATCGGGCGGGAGCGATGATCCTCTTTTACAACAAGGACTTATTTGACAAGGCTGGAGTGAAATATCCATCTAAGGACTGGACCCAGCAGGATTTAATGGATGCAGCCCAGAAGCTGACGGTCAAAGAGAACGGCAAGACCATTCAATGGGGGTACTATCCAGGCAGTTGGTGGCCGCAGTGGATGCAGCTGATCTATCAGAACGGCGGCTCTCTGTTCGACCAAGAGGGTAAGCCTACCTTTAACACGGAACCTGTGCGCAATGCCCTGCAGTTTATGAATGACCTTACCTTCAAGTACGGCGTCGGACCGACACCAACGGAGATTGCCGACATGGGCAATATCGGGGCTGACCCTCTGTTTGCCCAAGGCAAGATCGCTATGGAAACCACCGGTTTCTGGAACATTGGCTCGCTCGCAAAAGTGGAAGGCATCAACTGGGATATCGCTTCCATCTGGGGTGAGACGAATGCATTTTTCAACGGCTTCACGATTACGAATGCATCCGAGCATAAGGAAGAAGCCTTCAAGGTCATTGAGGCACTGACGACACTGAACGGCCAGATGCCATTAATTAAGGCGGGGCAGGATGCACCAGCGACCAAGGCGGGGCTATCGAGTGACGAATTCCTCAATGCCGAATATGGAGGCAAAAAAATCAATATGGCAGCCTTCAGCGAATCGAAAATCTACGCGGAGCCCTTCAATCCGAAATGGAATGAAATGATGAAGCTGATCAATGATAAGTTGAGTGTCTACTTCAACAATAAGGCGTCACTAGACGATACGGTGACCCAGATTCAGAGTGGGATGGAGAAACTATACCCGTAACTGCACAGCTTTGGCAAGTTCAATAGCATAGAAGAGAGAGGATGAATGGAATTTGGATACCGTGCAGGTTCCATTTTCTCTCTCGTCAATAGGGAGGGCTTGACGTGAAGCAAAAGGACGGCAAATGGTTCTATATCTTCATCTCGCCTTGGCTGATCGGGTTCGTCGGGCTGACACTGGGGCCGATCCTGTTCTCGATTTATATGAGTTTCACCAACTGGGATTTGTTCCAGTCCCCGTCATTCATCGGATTGGACAATTACAAGACCTTGCTGACCGATGATCCGCTGTTCTGGAAGTCGGTGGGCAACACCTTCTTTTACGCGTTGATCTCCATACCACTGGGCATGGCAATTTCGCTATGTATTGCCTATTACCTGAACAAGAAGATCAAGGGTATTACCTTCTTCCGGATTCTGTTCTATCTGCCTTCTGTCGTTCCGGTAGTGGCCAGCTCACTGCTGTTCGTGCACCTGCTAGCACCGAGCAAAGGACTGATTAACAAAGCACTGGCCTTACTTGGTATTCAGGGGCCAGCTTGGCTGCTTGATCCCAACTGGGTGAAGCCCGCCTTGATCCTGATGTCCCTGTGGGGCGTCGGGGGAGGTGTCGTGCTGCTGCTGGCCGGGATGAAGGGAATTCCTCAGGAACTATACGAGGCAGCTGCCATCGACGGAGCGCAAAGCACGCAGTCTTTTTTCCACATTACCTTTCCGATGCTGACGCCCGTCATTTTCTTCAACCTGGTGACCGGCATCATTGGAGCATTGCAGACCTTCGCGCAGGTATTTATCGTCACTTCCGGGGGACCGGACAATGCGAGCCAGATGGTCGTGCCCTACCTGTTCCAGAATGCGTTCCAGTTCTACAAGATGGGCTATGCTTCCGCGATTGCATGGGTGCTGTTCATCATGATCATGGTATTAACCCTACTCATCTTCCGGTCATCGGCGTTATGGGTGCACTACGAGGAGGGAAAAACAAATGAGTAATCCATCCACCGCGGAGAAGGCCATCTCCTACATTTTTCTGATTCTTGTTGGCGTGCTCCTCGCTTCGCCATTCCTCTACATGATCTCCATAGCCCTGGCTAGTGATGCGACAACGATTAAGCTGGCATTTACCTTCGTTCCGAGAGAATTCGAGTGGTCCAACTTCTATACCATCTTTACAAACAATAACCTGGGCACTTATCTGGAAAATTCGGTTATGATCACCATGTTCACCATTATCGGCTCGGTGCTGTCGGCTTCGGTCGTATCATACGGCTTTGCACGTATACAGGCCAAGGGCAGTCGGTTCCTGTTCATCGTGCTGCTCAGCACAATGATGATCCCGGGTGAGGTAACAATGGTCCCGCAGTTCATCATCTTCCGTCATTTGGACTGGATCAACACGTTTTATCCGCTGATTGTGCCGAGCTTTTTTGCCGGTGCGTTTAATGTGTTCCTGATCCGGCAGTTCGTAATGAGCATACCGAGGTCGCTGGATGAAGCCGCCATGATCGACGGCATGGGACATCCGGGGATCTACTGGAAGATTATCATGCCACTGACCTATCCAATTCTGGCCGCCATCGCTATCTTCTCGTTCTCGTGGAACTGGGGGAACTTCATGGGGCCACTCATCTACATCAATGATCCGGAGAAAATGCCGCTTGCACTGGGTGTGCAGCTCCTCACCACAGTAAGTGGTGGACAGTTGCCTCCATGGAATCTCGTGATGATTGCATCGTTGTTCTTGACCATTCCAATGGTGCTGGTCTATCTATTGGGACAGCGTTATGTATATGAAGCCAATATTAGTGGAGGCAGCAGTGGCATTAAGTGACAGGAGGAATTTGCATGAATCATGCTTCGAAAAAAATAACTAGGTCCATTACATTTATGAGCGAACCGGTGCGAATCAAGCTGGAAGAATCGTACGATCATTTTGAAGGCTGGGGTACGTCGCTTGCTTGGTGGGCGAATGAGCTGGGCGGATGGGAGGATCAGGCAAAGGCTGCCGAGGTGATGGATCTCGTATTTGACCCGGAGAAGGGGCTTGGATTGAATATCGTACGATATAATATCGGTGGCGGTGAAAATTCGGATATGCAGGAGCTGCGCCCTGGTGGAGATGTGCCCGGCTTTCAGCCAGAACCGGGGAAGTGGGACTGGGAGGCTGATGCCGGACAGCGTGCGGTGTTGCAAGGAGCGCTGAAACGCGGTGCCAACATTGCCGAAGCCTTCTCCAATTCACCACCGTATTGGATGACCAACAGCGGTTCGGTGACGGGGGCAGTGGATGGCGGCAACAATCTGCGTGAGGACCAATATGATGCTTTTGCTGATTATTTGACCGAAGTCGTAAAGTATTACCGGGATCAGTGGGGAATCACGTTCCGCACACTTGATCCGCTGAATGAACCGTCCTCGAATTGGTGGAAGAAGGGAAACATACAGGAGGGCTGTCATTTCACGGTCGACAAGCAGGCCAAGATTATCCGCAAAGTGGCAGGCTCCTTGAAGAGCAAGGGGCTGGATGCTACGGTGGTCAGTGCGGCGGATGACAACAGCATTGATGAGACAGTGCATAATCTACAGGCCTATGACCTGGACACTCTGGACGTGATCGGACAGATCAACACACATTCCTACAACGGAAGCCGGATGGAGGAACTGAGGACGCTGGCGGAGCAACTGGGTAAGCGACTATGGATGTCCGAGTGCGGTACGGGCGGCAGTGAGACTCACAGTCATGACGATATGACCTCGGTGCAGGAGCTGGCGGAACGAATCATGCTCGATCTGAAAATCATGCAGCCGTCCGCTTGGGTATACTGGCAGGCCGTAGAGGATGAAGGCGCAAATAACAATTGGGGGTTCATCCATGCCCACTTCACCGGAGAAGAGCAGTATGAGGTGACCAAGCAATATTATGGCATGGCCCAGTTCAGCAAGTTCATCGACCGGGGGCATCCATTATTCCAACCGATGACGGACGAACGCTCGCTACCTATGATCCGGCCAGACGGAAACTGGTGCTGGTGATCCGCAATGAGCTATCGGCTAGCAAGACGGCCATTGAGCTAAATGATTTCACCTACTCGGATGCTATGGAGGCGCAGGTTTACCAGACTTCTCCCGACAGTAATATGAAGCGTCTTGAGAATGTTTTGGTGTATCACAACGGGCTGGAAGTGGATACGGCAGAGAATTCGATTACAACTGTGGTTCTGAACGAAGTTACTCTGAAGTTGAAGTAAGATCAATATTGTTGAATGATCGATTTGATCCTGATTCAGTCATCTTGGATAGCACGAACTAGGTGGAAGCCCAGTAACGATATTTATGCAAACGCTTACAAATTATAAGTTTCTATTCTGCGAAAGGGGTGGTATGTCATATGATCACATGTTAGAACTTTCAGAAAGTGAAGCGTTGGAATACAACAGCCGGTTTAACGGCATCATCATCTAGCGTAAAGGAGAGGGTTCTATGTTAACGGTAATGAAAGAACGCACATGGTTATTAAAAGCATGCAAGTCAGTTTTCATCGTATTTCTTGCAGCAATGATTCTGTCCGGCATTATAAGCCCAAATACAGCGAGTGCAGCAACAAGTGTTTATACAATCTCGGCTTTTACCAATAGCAGCGAGTCCAATCTGTATATTTACCAATCCTATAATGCCACGAATTATGGCCTCCTAAAAGGCTCTGCTTACACCCCGCCAGAGGACCTAATCCGCGATCCCAGCATTATAAAACACACGGATGGCCTATATTATGTGGTCTACACCACGAATTGGTCGGGTAATACGATCGGCATAGCATCAAGTCCGGATAAGGTAAACTGGAATTTTGTCCGCAACATCCCACTATCCTTGCCGAGTGGTATCGCTCACACCTGGGCCCCCGAATGGTTCGTGGACAGTAATGGAAGTTTGAATGTCATTGTGTCCCTATCGCCGGGCAACTATGAAAACTTCAGACCGTATGCTATCACGGCAGCGAACAGCAACCTTCCTTCTACGGCCTGGTCGGCTCCGGTCGAGCTTGCAGGCATTGCCCCAAATTACATCGATACTTTCATCGTCAAGACCGGGTCGACCTACCATGCGTTTACAAAGAACGAGTCGACCAAATATATCGAATATGCCACAGCGCCCTCTCTAACCGGTCCTTATACTTTCCATGGCACCGGAGACTGGGCCAACTGGGGGTCTTGGGTAGAAGGTCCTGCGCTGGTCCAGCTAGATAACGGAACATGGCGCATCTATTTTGACGGTTATTCTGCACAAAAATATTATTACAGCGACTCCTCTGATGGATTCCAGACATGGACTGTGAAAAAGGAGCTTCCAGGCCTGACCGGATTAGTCCGACACATGACCGTGTTGAAAGAAACCGGGCAGCCGGGTGACATACGGGAGCTGGAATCTTACAATATGCAGGGAAATTATATCCGACATTACAACTATCAGGCACGGATCGATAAGAACGTAAGCCCTGTGGAAGATTCGAAATTTCGAATTGTTCCCGGCCTCGCAGATGCTTCCGCCATCTCATTTGAAGCTGTCAATTTCCCAGGATATTATCTACGCCATAACAACGATCTGATCTACCTGGAAAAAAATGATGGCAGCCAAGCCTTCACGGCTGATGCCACGTTTCGACGCAAAGACGGACTTGCTAATTCAGCCTGGACGTCGTATGCATCGTACCATGATCCTGACAGATACTTGAGACATTACCATAGCCTGCTCCGTTTGGACCCGATTGTTACAGCGATCGATAAATCGGACGCTACTTTCAAGGAGACCACGGAATAATGGAGCAGGTCATAGAGGAGTGAACGCGATGAATTGGTTCAAGCGAATGTTTGCCCTGCTGATGGCCGGCAGTCTGGCTCTGAGCCCCCTTGGAACAGAAGCGTCGGCCGCAAATTCTTATACAGCCGTGGCTGATCCCTCGCAGCAGTATCAGACCATTGAAGGCTGGGGGACTTCGCTTGCGTTGTCTCTTTCAGTTCCTTATTATTATATCCATTTGCACTAATATTATATTTATAGGCGAAACTTATGCAATTATAATGACATTATATTTATAGGGAGGTTCAATTAATACAAATGGAGGAGTAATTCATATGAGTAATATGTTTCAGTCAAAAGTGAGAGAAAAATTAAGGTGGCTGAATGAACGTGTGCACTGGGAGTACACCGAAGAAGATGGATTGATCATTGATGCACCGGCTAAAGTTGATTTTTTCAAGGATCCTGGGGGAAAACATGTAGCCGATTCCGCTCCTTTTCTACATTTTCAGGTTGATTCATCATTTCAGCTTACGACACAGCTTCAGGTAGACATGCGTCATCTTTATGATTCAGGGTGCTTGATGTTGATGGCTGACGAGAACAATTGGGCTAAACTTTGTTATGAATTTAACGGCAATTACGCTACGATTGTGTCTGTTGTAACCAAGAATGGCTCCTCCGATGATTGTAATTCTGAGCGTGTAGTGGTTGATAACCCACATTTGAGGATCAAGAAAATTGGGAGGATAATTTCTTTTTACTATTCGCCTGATGGCGAGGATTGGAAGCTAATCCGCTACTTTGGAATGGAACATTCTGCTCAGTTCATAGCGGGTGCACTGGCCCAGTCACCGATGGGATCAGGTTGCCGGGTCCATTTTAAATATTTAAACTTAACGATTCCCACTGAAGATAGCAGGTTCTAGGATGTAAGAAGTCGCCATATTGGCGGCTTTTTTTGTTCTAACGATATAAGTTTATTCTCGATGATGCGATTCGGCAGCTAAAAAAAAAAATTTGACATGTAATGCGTTACACAAATTACAGTGTAATTGTAGGACAAACAACAATCATCTCATTAAACATCATTCGTTTAAACAAGGGAGACAGCATACTAATGAATAGAGACACTCAAAAAATTGTGTTTATCGATATTGACGGAACACTTGTCGGTGATGACGGCATGGTGCCTGAATCGGCACAGAAAGCCTGCAAAATAGCACGCGAGAACGGTCATCTGCTTTATCTGTGTACAGGTCGTTCAAAAGCTGAAATCTACGATGCCATTTGGGATATCGGGTTTGATGGTCTTATTGGAGCAGGAGGGGGATATGTAGAGTCCGGGAATGAGATTCTTTATCATAAAAAAGTTACGCCTGAGGATGTTAGGCAGATGGTGGATTTCTTTAATTCACATGGAATTGATTTTTATCTGGAATCCAATGCAGCGCTCTATGCTAGCCATAATTTAAGACCTCATTTGGAGAGACGGATCTATGGGGATGTTGAGAACGATCCTGTGGCCAGAGAAAAAATGGAGCGTTCCCCGCATCCATTCATCGCGGGTTTGACTTATGGAGAGACTGATTTGTATAAAGACGATGTCAATAAGGTTTGCTTTCTGGAAAGTACTGTACCCTTTGAACGCATCAAGGAAGAATTCCAGGGGAAATTTGAGGTCATCCAGTGTACCGTTCCGATCTTTGGTAAGGACAGCGGGGAAATGATGATCCCTGGCATCCACAAGGCAATCGCCATTGCTGATTTGCTGAATCATTTGAGCCTGCCCCAGGAACAGACGATTGCCATTGGAGACGGAATGAACGATGCCGAGATGCTCGAATATTGTGCTGTAGGTATTGCTATGGGCAATGCAAAGCCGGGTTTGATAGAAATTGCAAATGATATTACTGGCAGCGTTGAGGAAGATGGATTGTATAAAAGCTTTGTAAAATATGGTTTGATATCGAATAATTAACGCATAATTTGTTGCATGAAGCTTGGGGGCCTGTCCTCAGGCTTTTTTAGTATCAATGTCCATATGTCATAATAAAAAGAGCAGAAGGAGTTCCGGCTCGTTCGTGTATGAATATCAAAGCATTTTATTCTTGCAAATTACATTTGGATTACATATAATACATATGAACAAGTGCTCATATATTGATTTAAAAAGTGGATTATTAGAATCTTATAGAAGAGAGGCGTAGGTAGATGAGTAAGAAAAGTCACGGACATGGGCATTCCCATAGCCACGGGCATTCCAATAGCCACGGGCATTCTCATGGACATGGAGCGAACAAAAATGCTTTGAAGCTATCATTCTTTTTAATTGCCGGTTATATGATCATTGAGTTTATTGGTGGATTACTGACTAACAGCCTGGCACTGTTATCTGATGCGGGACATATGTTGAGTGATGCAGGTGCATTGGGGTTAAGCTATCTGGCGATGACCTGGGGACAACGGCAAGCGAGCAAGTCAAAGACGTTTGGATACAAACGGTTTGAAGTACTGGCCGCTTTTATTAATGGCTTAGCGCTTGCCCTGATATCGATTTATATTTTCTGGGAAGCTTTCGAACGGCTTTCTAACCCACCAGGAATCATGACTTCAGGTATGTTGACCATCGCAGTTATTGGCTTGCTGGTCAATATAGCTGCTGCTTTTATCCTCATGAGAGGAGATACATCTGAAAATCTCAATATTCGCAGTGCTTTTCTACACGTACTAGGGGATTTGCTAGGCTCTGTAGGGGCGATTGTGGCTGCATTATTGATTATGTTCTTTGGCTGGAATTTAGCTGATCCGATTGCCAGTATATTGGTGGCGATTTTGGTGATCATCAGTGCATATCGGGTGACTCGGGACTCCGTACATATTCTGATGGAAGGTACGCCGCTGAATATGAACATAGATCAAATTAAGCAATCCCTGCTTGATCTTGAGCATGTTGTTGAAGTACACGATCTTCATGTATGGGCGTTATCATCAGATGTTCCGTTGCTAAGTTGCCATATCATCATTCAAGATCCAATGTACAGTAGTGTTGTAATGGAACAGGCACAGAAGTTGTTGAAAGAGCAATACGAGATCAAGCATATTACAATACAGATTGATAGATCGGGAACCCAATGTCATATTGAACATCACTAACAAGAAGTTTAGAAGAGATCTACGTGACGTAGGTCTCTTCTGCTATATTAAAAGACTAAACCAGGTCAATGCACCTCTGATCATTCATGAGGTAGTGAAGAAAAAAGTGAAACCCATGTCTTGAAAAGGCAGGGGTTCTCGACAACCTGACGTTCACCTTAAAAAAAGGTGGGCGTATTTTTATTTTCAGCATTTTGTGAAAATCGGGTGTCCTTCTTCGATTCACTCTGAATAAACTGAAATCATTTGGGTGATTTTATATAAAAAACCAGGTTGGTTGAAAGGATTCCATCTCCATGAGAAAACTCCGCATGCTCAGAAAACTGATCAAACCGACCGGAATCCAACTGAATGGAAGGCAGATTCAGCGAGAAAGCGTTGAGGCTCCACAGGCAAAGCAGCTTTATCCGGATTTGCAGCAAAATGAGCTCCGTCTTCGTTTGCTTTACGACAATTGTTCGGATGTAGTTTACCGTTCCTTTCTGATCGGCGGAAAGACAAATGCCTTGTTAATGTATATTGAAGGATTGGCCGATTCCGAAGCGATCGAACGACACGTTATTGCTCCATTCATGCAGGAGGTAGCCGATGATAACGATGATATCAAGCAGCTTATTGAACGGAAAGTATCGGCAATACAAGCGCAAGAATTCACGACGTTTACCAAGTGTATCGAATATCTTTCGAACGGATATACGATCCTGCTGTCTGACAACTATACTTCCGGCTTTGGCTTCGGATTGACGAAATGGGAGAAACGCCCCGTCGAAGAGCCTTCGGCAGAAGTGGGGATTAGGGGGCCGCGTGAGGGATTTACCGAAACTCTGCGCACCAATACTTCCCAAATCCGGCGCATTATTAAAAGCCCACTGCTTAAAATGGAATCGGCGAGAATCGGCGAATATACCCAAACGAATATTGTCCTGGCTTATATTGAAGGACTTGTGGACAAGACGCTGGTGGAGGAAATGCGCAACCGGCTCATGCGTATACGGATCGACGGAATCCTGGAAAGCGGTTATATCGAGGAAATGATTGAGGATCACCCGTATTCTCCCTTTCCGCAATTGCTCAGCACGGAACGGCCTGATGTCGTCTCCGGTTGTTTACTGGAAGGGAGGGTGGCGATTTTAACAGAAGGAACGCCGTTTGCCTTGGTCGCCCCGGTCACTTTTTTTTCGTTAATTCAGTCACATGAAGATTATTATCAGCGGTCCCTGATCTCCACCGTCATTCGATGGCTGCGCTATTTCTTTATAGCGACATCTCTCCTGCTTCCATCAGTATATGTGGCGGTGCTTACTTTTCATCAAGAGATGGTGCCTGGCTCTTTGCTTGTCAGTATGGCCAGTTCCCGGGAGCAGGTGCCTTTTCCGGCGTTAATTGAAGCATTGATGATGGAGATCACCTTTGAAGCGTTGCGTGAAGCGGGCGTGCGGTTGCCCAAGCAGGTTGGCGCTGCCGTCAGCATTGTCGGAGCGCTGGTCATCGGTCAGGCGGCTGTCCAGGCAGGACTTGTATCCGCGCCCATGGTTATTGTGGTTGCGATTACGGGGATCTCTTCATTTATGGTTCCGCGTTACATCGCCGGCATTGCCATAAGGCTGCTGCGGTTTCCATTAATTTTTCTTGCCGGAAGCCTGGGGCTTGTCGGCGTGGTTATGGGGATCATCGCTATCGTTCTGCATATGTGCAGCTTGCGCTCATTTGGCGTCCCCTATCTGTCCGAAGTCAGCACTCCCAAGCTGAATGAATGGAGAGATGTTCTGGTCAGAGCTCCCTGGTGGAAGCTGAACACACGCCCACGCTTTACGGGAACGTATGACAAATATCGGCAGCCAGCCGGTCAAAAGCCTGATCCAGCCCGCGGGAACAGCGAGTAGCTGAAACAAACACCTGGCAAAGGAGAGTCGGATGGATGAAGACATGGATAAGGACATGGATAAAAACAGCGGTTTTCATCCCGCTGCTGCTTGTGCTGGGAGGCTGCTGGGATCGCACAGAGCTTAATGACTTGGCGCTGATTACAGCGCTCGCATTCGACAAGGTGGAGAATAATCAGGTTCGCGCGACCGTACAATTCGTCCTTCCGCAGAATCAGTCTGGAGGTGGAACGACAGGAGGCGGTGCTATGGGAGGCGGAGCGGCAAGAAGGACGTCCGTCCGATCGGAAACAGGTTTTGACATCACGGACGCTCTGTCCAAGCTGCAACGGGTAATCCCCAGGGAGATGTTTTGGGGGCAATGCAGAATCTATATATTTAGCGAATCCGTGGCCAGGACGGGGATCCGCGAACATCTCGATTTCCTAATCCGTTTTCCTGAGACGAGAGAGCGGGCTTATATGTTCGTAAGTAAAGGAGAAGCGGCATCAGCGCTTGAGTTGTTTCCGCCAATCGAAAATTCCTCGGCCGAAGTGCTGCGGAAGCTATCCGATTTGCGGATTGGGATACGGGTGACGATGCACCAGTTGAGCCTCATGTTAAGCGGGGATTCCCGGACGGCTATTCTACCGATGATCTATATCCTTCCAAAAACCGAATCAGCCGGGCCGTTTCAAACGATTCCGTACCTGCTGGGGAGCGCTGTATTCAAAAATGACAAAATGGTAGGGCAAATTTCAGAAAGAGTCACAAAGGGTGTCCTGTGGCTCAGGAATGAAGTCAAAGGATATACGGTTGTGTTTAAACCGGAGGGATCGGAAGGACTAATGTCTTTAAAACCGGTAAAGGCGAACGTCAAGCTGATTCCAAAGATTGAAGGCGAAACCTGGAAGATGACAGTCCGGGTTAGAACAGAAGGGGACATTATACAAAATGGCACTATAATGGATCCCATGAATCCGCAGCTGCTCGCTGTTATAAGCAAGGGATTCAAGGATGATGTAAGAAAACGAATCGAGTCGGCGCTTTACGAGGTTCAACGGCGGCACAAGACGGACGTTTTTAATTTCGCCCAGACATTTCAACGAAAGTATCCCAAGCAATGGGAGAAGATGAAGGACCGATGGGATGAGCAGTTTTCCAAAGTTGAAGTCAATACGGAAATTGAAGCAAAGATTCTTAGACCTGGATTAATCAGCTCTCCAGAAGGGGTGCCCAAGGAAGAGGTAAAAAAGAAATGAGATGGTATTTTTTCTGCGTTGTTACGATCTCCGTGCTGCTGATTACCCGTTTCGAGTGGCCGAAACTAAAAGCAAAGCCGGTAAAGGAAAAAGCTGTATTCGTATCGCTGCTGCTCCTGGTTTGGATCCTATCCATGCTGGACCTGCCCAATACGCCCGGGCCAACTACAGTGCTTCTGTTCATTTTCAAGCCATTCCGGGGTTTAACGGAACCGTAACCGATCTTTATACGAAGGGACAGGAATAACTCAAGGCGGAGGTGAAGGAACATGTTGGAGAAGGGGAAAATTTCAGCTTTTCAAATGGGACTCATGATGTATCCAACTGTGCTGGCTTCCGGTTTTCTTGTTTTGCCGACCATAACGGCCCAATTTGCCCAAAATGATCTTTGGCTTACGGGAATATTGGCCGCTCTGACAGGTTTGGTTACCGTCTATACTGTGACCCGATTGCATGAGCTTTATCCGGGGCAGACGGTTGTCCAGTACAGCGAACAGATTCTCGGTAAAATTCCCGGAAAAGTCATCGGCCTCGCCTATATCACTTACAATCTGCATGCCACCGGGGGGGTCACCCGGCAATATGCGGAATTTGTCACAGGCAATTTTTTGTATAAAACTCCCTTATTGATCATCATGGGATCCTTGATCTTGCTAAGCGCGATCGCTGTTCGCGGCGGTGTGGAGACGCTGGCTAGGAGCACTGTCATTTTTTTACCAGCGTTTATTTTCCCTGTCTTTTTTCTGCTGCTGCTGCTTCCCGATTTGGATGTCAAAGCCATATTTCCGGTCCTGAATCATGGGGTAACCCCGGTCATCAAAGGCTCCTTCTCGATGATGGGCTGGATGAACGAATTATTCCTGATGACCTTTCTTCTGCCCAGTGTGACCGATCCGGAGAAGGGGAGAAAATGGGGATACATTTCGATGATCACTATCACTTTGTTTTTGACTTATTCCAGCCTGATCGCCTTATTTTTGCTGGGGCCGAACTTGGGGAGTAGAGTGTACCCGATTCTCATCGCTTTTCGTTATGTCAGCGTCGGTTCTTTCCTGGAAAATCTGGAATCATTGCTTCTGGCGATGTGGGTTATCGGAAATTTCCTGCAGGTTGGCATCTTTCTTTACGCTGCAACGCTTTCTTTTGCACAATGTTTTCAGTTAGCGGACTACCGTCCGATTGTTTTTCCGCTCGCTCTGCTCAGTCTGATCATAGGTATTTGGGATGTACCCAATTTTCCGGTCTTCGGACTTTTGGTGAGATCGGCAGTTCCATTCCACATCCTATCGACTTATCTGCTTATTCCGCTATTATTGCTGGCTGTCGCCTCCTTGCGCAAACGAAAAACAAGCCGAAAAGAAGGCTGATGTTGCTGCTCATGTGTAGTTTGTGGAAGATTCTTTATTAAAAGCCAAAAATAGAATCATTATAATGATGCAGATTGTGCCAATCCATTGAAACATTCCAAGGGAATCTTTTAACCAAAAGACTGTTGTTAACACAGCTGCTAGTGGTTCCAAGCTGCCTAAAAGACTCGACTCTTTCGGCGATAGACTGTTTAAACTCTCTATATAAAACCAAAAAGCAAGCATAGTACCAAAAATGATAATGAAAATCAAATAAAAGTAGGTTTCTGGTGTTAAGTTCTTAAAATCCATTTGCCAAGGTGGGTGGATAAAACTTAATGCGACTCCCCCGATCATCATAGCCCAGCCAACAATGACCAAGGAATTGTATTGCTTCAGTAAAGGAACAGCATATAAAGTATAAAATGCAAGCGCAAGCCCAGATAAAATTCCCCAAACGATCGCAACTGACGGCACAGATAATTGTGAGAATGAGCCGTTGGTTAATAAGAAAAAGCAGCCAACTAGAGCGAGCGAAACGGTGAACACATCTTTTCTTGTTAGAGGAGACTGTCTACTGATGAATAAGTAAACAATAATCATTACAGGTGCCAAATATTGTAATAACGTTGCTACAGCAGCATTACCATGTTTAATGGATACCATATAGGTGTATTGAACCCCAAGCATACCGACTAATCCAAATATTATGAGGTGAAACGATGTCTTTTTATTTTTCCAGATCCCAAAAATCTGAGCACGGTCTTTTCCAACAAATTGAACTGACAGGAGTAATAAACCTGCAATGAGTAATCGAATCGTGACAAGCCAATTTACGTCAATGGCGTATTGTTGAAACAGCTTTTTGGCAACGGTGCCACCAATTCCCCAAAATATCGCTCCGGTTATAATGAGAAATATTCCTTTTCCTCTATTCATAATCAACTCTCCATCATAAAATATAAATATAGTATAGTATACTTCACATGATAAGTGGAAAATCGTTAAATGAATACCTAAATCGAATGGAAAAGTATAAATATATTGAGGTGGCAAGATGCAAATAAAGGATTTCATGATTGACCGGAATTTAAAAGAGCTAACTGAGCATCGTACCGTTGTGCTGCCGATTGCATGTTACGAAACAACGATTAGCCAAAATATAAATGGATATATACCACTTCATTGGCATGATGAATTTCAATTTGTTTTGATCTTAAAAGGACAAGCCATCTTCCAAATACGAGAAGAAAAAATTACGATTCACGAAGGGGAGGGTTTGTTCATAAATAGCGGCTGTTTGCACATGGCGACAGACAAGAATGATTCGGGCTGCATCTATATTTGTTTAAATGTTTCTCCAAGCTTTGTACTATCACAAGAACTTTATACAGCCTATGTATATCCCTATATTCAAGCAACTAATTTACCTTACGTACACTTGAATACCAAGGAGCTTTGGGCCAAAAACATTCTGGGCGCTATTTTAAAAATCAATCAGCTGATTCAGCAAAATCCACCCTACTATGAAATGGACATTACCGTACAGCTAACGTTGATTTGGAGAAATTTGATTGTTAACGGCTTTCAACTGGAATATGAACAAACAGAAATGTTGAAGAATCTTCGAATGAAGGAGATGCTGAACTGGATTCACCTGCATTATGCTGAGAAAATTCTTTTAGACGACATCGCACGAGCTGGGCAATTAAGCCGGTCCGAATGCTGCCGATATTTCAAACGAATTTTAAAGAAGACACCTTTACATTATGTATTGGATTATCGAATTCAAAAAAGCCTAATTTTACTTCAACAACCCGAATGCAATGTCACAGATGTTGCTTATCAAGTAGGATTTAATAGCACAAGCTACTTCATTCATCATTTCCGAAAGTCGATGAACATGACACCATTAGCATACAAAAAATATAAAAATAATGGCTTCAATGAATGAGGAGATAGAACGATAATATGTCTATCTTAAACGCGTCCAGACAAAGAAATAGAAGAAGCAATGTATTGCTCTAATATTGTGGGTAGTAGTGCTTACTAATGCTGAAGCAGCAGCGGTAGTTTGGGATTTTATTTCCCCAAACTACCGCTTTTTTGTGTAGCCAGGTGCGCGATTGGGCTTATGCTATCAGGAGTAGCGCTCATCCCCCAAGTGTCCCCGCTTTCTCCGATATCTCCTTGTAACTAGCAATGCGATTGCGCCCATGACTCTTGGCGTAATAAAGTGCTTCGTCTGCTTTTGCAATCAGCTCCTCAGGAACACTGTTGGCATCAGGATTGCACGTTGAGACTCCGATACTGACGGTGACCACATTTTTCATCCACGATCTGTTATGAAGGATTGCGGCATTTTCTACGGCTAATCTCAGATCCTCGGCAAGTTGCGCCGCTCGCTTGGCACTTGTATCAGGCAGGATAACCGTAAATTCTTCCCCTCCGTAACGGGCGATTGTAGCCGCTGGATGGTTGAGGGTCTTTTTGGCGATGGCCGTTACTTTACGTAAGCATTCGTCCCCGGCCTGATGTCCGTAAAGATCGTTATAAGCTTTAAAATGATCTATATCAAAGAAGATAAGAGACAATCCTTTCTCATTCTGCTCTGCATTTTTCCATTCCTGTTTGAGCATTTCATCAAAAAAACGACGGTTTGCAATTTTGGTTAGTCCATCCAACAGGGAAAGCTGCTTCAATTGCTCTTCCATTTTCTTTCTTTCGGAAATATCCTTGGCAAGCCCAATGACTCCAACCGTTTTCCCGTCCAGTAAAAGCGGTGACAATGTCAGCAATACCGTTATCCTGGTACCATCCTTCCGAATATATGACCATTCTCGTCCTTCGGATACATATTCTGCCGCGCCGTAAAAAAACACATTTAATCCATGAATGGGTTTACCTATTTTTTCGGATAATTCTTTCCCATAAGCTTCTACTTCATTCGGGTCATGAAAGATCAGGGGAGATTCCTTGCCAATCAGCTCGTCAGCCCGGTAGCCAAGCATTTTTTCTGTACCCTTATTGGCATGCGTGATCTGTCCCTGCCAATCGATGGCTATGATAGCCGTACCTACTGCGGATTGAAAAATCGCTTCTTGAAGTGCATGTAGGGAACGGTATTTTCGCTCGCTGTGCTCCAATTGTTTAGTTAGTTGATTCGTTGTAGAAAAGAAAGCAATTAACGATGCTGCGAAAAGTCCGCCCAAACCAACAAGCGCTAAATAGGAATAGGTATCCTTGATGATCCCCCTCATGAGCGACATAATCGTAATAAGCGTCATACTCAGTAATACCGAAAGCAACCAGCGGTACCTATAACGTTTGACAACCTGCATAATGATCCCGCTGCCGATGGCAGCTAATGTAATCGATAATAATGGCGTCATGCTGGCAGGCGAAGGCGTAAAAGTCCCCACTAATGTAACACGGCCCAACACAAAGAATAAGGCGGTCACTAAAGAAGCGGGCAGCCCCCCAAAATAAGCGGAACTGATGACAACGATATGGCGGAAATCGATAAAGGATGTTTCGTTTATTTGATAACTGAACAACAGAAGAAGAAGAGCACAGCAGCCGTGCATGATCCCTATCAGCAACTTAAATCGCAAGGTACGATGGTCTTCCATCAAGTAGCGTCGGAATAAATGGTTGAATAGAAAGAGGAACGCCGTTAACAAGGCAAAATTCGCAATCATATATCTATACATAGGTAGTCCTTCCATCATGTTGTTTATCGTAGATGTTGTTCTCTTCAGTATATGGGAGGACAACATAACGAAAATCGCTCCAGCTATTATTCTTCAGCTTGCATGATATAAGTATAATGGGAAACAGAAGTAAAGGTAAGCGGAAATTCCTACGTTATAGTGGTGTAGGCAACTCATCCTAATGGGGGGTAAATACGATGACAGAGCAGTGGAATGTTAGATATGATTTTAACCTGAGCATGGCTGGATCAAATGTTGGAGGGATACGAGAAACACAAGAGATGATCGAATTTGCCGCTCACCACGGTATTGTTCCTAAAATTGAGCTTAATCGACGCTGATCAATTAGAAGAGGTGTATAAATACTGAAAAAAAGGGCTAGCTCTTCGGAGAAGAGCCGCCCTTTTTTTGATGTTACAACGTAGATACGTCGATCACGAACCGATAACGAACGTCACTCCGGAGAACTCGGTCATAAGCTTCGTCAACTTGATCCGCAGCAATGACTTCGATTTGCGGAGCAATACCGTGTTCAGCAGAAAAATCAAGCATCTCTTGAGTTTCACGGATACCGCCAACGAGTGAGCCGGCAATACTGCGTCGACCCATTATTAAGGAAAAGACATTATATTGATCGGGCTTACTGGGTGCACCCACGTTTACCATTGTTCCGTCAATGCTTAGTATTGATAAGTAGGCATCTACGTCAAGATTGGCAGATACAGTGTTCAAGATAAGGTCGAAACGGCCCGCCAATTCAGTGAATGTCTCTGGATCACTTGTTGCAAAATAATGATCAGCACCAAAGCTCAAAGCCTCATCTTTTTTATTCAACGACCGACTCAGTACAGTGACCTCAGCACCCATAGCATGCGCATATTGGATCGCCATATGGCCTAAACCGCCCATTCCCAAAATAGCTACTTTCTTGCCAGGTCCGGCATTCCAGTGCTTCAAAGGAGAATAGGTGGTGATTCCTGCACAGAGTAGCGGACTTGCTACATCCAGCTCTAGGCTGTCCGGAATATGAACAACAAAACCTTCTTTTACAACAATCTTCTGGCTATATCCACCATAAGTTGGATTGCCGTCGTAGTCTCTGGAATTATAGGTGGCGACAAAACCTTTTGTACAAAATTGCTCTTCGCCTCGCAGGCAGTATTCGCATTCTCCGCAGGAGTCTACATAGCAACCTACACCAACTCGGTCGCCAATAGAAAACTTAGTGACCTCAGAACCTACGGCTTCTACAACACCGGCAATTTCATGGCCAGGAACCATGGGGAAGATGCCGCCGCCCCATTCATCATGGGCACTATGAATGTCGGAATGGCAAATCCCGCTAAATTTAATATCGATTAAAACATCATGTGGCTGCAATTCTCTACGCTTAATTGTGGTCTTTTCAAAATGTGCTTTTGCACTTGGTACACTCAGAACGCGAGTTTGACACATATTTTTCAACCCCTTTGTATGAATAAATGATAAATAATCAAGCGAAGGTTACATTTCCGATGGGTGCATTCTCCCTTGACCAAACTGCACCGAATAAAATATCGTCGCCATTTACACATCCTCCATTCGATTTTTTTGGTTTCGTTATGTAGTTTAAACCTTAAAGCCCACTTTAAGGCAAGAGGAAATTTTGAAACAAGAAACGCCATTACGCTTGAAGTTGTAAATCTTGCTTAAAGTTAACTTTAAGTGATAAGGTCAATACATAAAGAAAATACGAGGTGAAGAAAATGAATATTGCAAAAGTGGCAGAGCAGTTTGATTTAACATCAGCAACACTTAGATATTATGAACAGGTTGGTTTGATTCCACCGGTAAACCGTAAAGAAAGCGGTGTCCGTGACTACACTGAAGAGGATATTAAATGGATCGAATTTATAAAATGCATGCGAAGCGCCGGATTGACGATAGAGGCGTTGATTGAATATACATCTTTATTTATTGAAGGAGACCGTACCATAGAAGCTCGCAAAAAAATCTTGACTAACGAAAGAGAAAAGCTAGTAAAAAAAAAGATGGAAATTGACGAAACCATAAAGAGATTGGATTGGAAAATTAATGATTATGACGGGAAATTACTGGCTAGTGAGGCTAGCCTCAAAATATAGAGCTGTAACAAGACTACGGTCACCAGATAGTAAAAGCAATATGGTATAATGGCCATGAAACGGAAAATTATAGACAAGAAACGAAAGAGAGGGAAAGCGATGAGACTCATTGATTTGAGCGTCCCGATAAGCCCTAGCATCCGTGAGCCGATAGCAGCAAAGATCGAGTATTCGAGCCATAGCGAAGGCGCGATGCAAGCGTCAGCCTTACTAGGTCTGAAACCTGACGACTTTCCGGAAGGCAAAGCATGGGCTACCGAAACTGTAACGCTTAATACGCATTCGGGGACGCATGTCGACGCACCTTGGCACTACTGGCCAACATCGCAAGGGAAACCGGCTAGAACGATTGACGAACTGCCGCTAGAGTGGTTTTTTTCTGATGGCGTGCTTCTTGATTTTAGTTCTAAGCCGCCCGGCTATGAGGTAACATCTGAAGATCTGGTTGCGGAGCTGAGCCGCATTGGGTACAAGCTTAAGCCGCTCGATATTGTGCTTATCCGGAGCGATGCGGATAAGCGGTTGTATGATGAAAAGTATGCATTTCTTCATGCTGGTGTCTCGGCCGAAGCGACCATGTGGTTACTGGATCAAGGAATTAAGGTAGTTGGTACTGACGGCTGGGGTTGGGATATCCCGCTCAATCTCCAGGCGGAGGCCTACAAGCAGCAGCCGAGAGATGGCGTCCTGTGGGCAGCGCACTATGTCGGCAAAGACCGGGAATATTGCCAGATCGAAAAGTTGGCCAATTTGGAGCTTCTGCCAAAGCCGTTTGGCTTCAAGGTCTGCTGTTTTCCGGTTAAAGTGGAAAGAGCGAGTGCCGGATGGGCTCGTCCCGTAGCAATCATAGAGGAATAAAAGGGGAGCAACGTTCCAGCAGCAATAATGCAACCTGGAGCGTTATTTCTTTTTTTTCAACAACTATAAATTTTTACTCTTTAACCTAACTGTAATTTGAGTAACATATTCACTCTCATCTTTTGCACCAACTTCATCGATAAGATATTCCTCATAAGCAAATTCCTGAATAAGAAAATTTTCCTTTTCAATATACTGAATTAGTCTCTCATAGGTTCTGCCGATCTTTTCATAGCTTCCATGATGATATGCAACAGCGTATAACCCCTTTGGTTTTATGAAATTTGAAAAATGTGTGTTATTTCTATTGTTTGTTTTTACAAAAAGATACGACTTTGAGGCATATTTACCCGCTAAAATAGCTTCTTTATCCAACATAGACCCAACAAAAGATGCTCCAACAGATTGTGTACTATGTTCAAATTTTTTGAAATTCATCATCCATTCAGCGTAATCGTTTATATTGTTTTCCTCCAATGAAGTGCTTCGAATGATTCTTTCCTCTTCATGTTCTTCCAATTTAATTTCACTACTTGTAGAGTTTAATCCCTTGTGCGTATAGACAATGGTTTCTTCCAATATGTGCTTAATTTTAATCATTTTATCGATTTCTTTATTCACTTCTGATATTTTGTGTTTCGACAAATCCAATATTCGTTCTGGAGTTCTCTCATCAAGATACGTCTTGATTTCTTTTAAAGGAACGTTTAATTCCTTTAAAACAGTAATAATGGAGAATAAATCAAATTGATGATAAGAATAATAACGATACCCGTTTTCATCTATAAAAGCAGGTTGGAATAGCCCAATCTCATCATAATGAAATAAAGTCCTCTTATTTACCTTGCATATTTTAGCGAATTGTCCTGTTGTAAAATACGTTTCCGAATTTTTTTTCATCATTTCATCCTCACTTGACTATCTGGTTACGGTATACCTTATTGTATGAATAGTAATGAGCCAAAGCAAGGGAGAGAAGACCTTGTTGTGCTGGCTACTGCTGTGACCACACGCTTAACTTTATTGCAGTAGAAATTAGGAATCATAAATTATGTACAGGAAAAGGTTGATATGATGACAGTCTCTATTAGAGAAGTGACTAAGGAAAATGTGAAAGAAATATTGTCTTTGCGTGTAAGCGATCATCAAAAATCATATATTGAAGCTTCAGAACAAAGTTTGGAAGATGCTAAAGATTGCACTTTCTACCGACCAGCAGGACTTTATTGGGAACATGTTTTGATTGGGTTTGCCATGTATGGATTCTTTCCTGGAGAAGGTCATAGCGGCCGAGTATGGTTGGATCGATTCATGATTGACGAGAATTTCCAGGGACAGGGATTTGGGAAAATGATGCTTACAGCACTTATTGAACATCTTGTCAATTTATACCATTGTAAAGAGATCTATCTAAGTCTTTATGAGGACAATCACCGAGCCTTGTATTTATACCAAAAGTTTGGTTTTCGTTTTAATGGAGAGCTAGATATAAACGGAGAAAAGGTAATGGTCAAAGAGCTGTCTGGTTTATCGACCTATTCTTTTTGAGTGCTATGACAATCCTCATTCATGCGATCTATGATTTGATAGCAAATCTTCGCCATTTCCTCGGCCGTCTGCTGCATACCATCTCGAATCCAACTCGCTGCTACACTGTAAATGGCATCACTCCAAAAATAAGATTTGTAATTTTCCTGGATACTATCTTTGGATACAGAACTCTGCATTATGCTGTGTATTTCGCTTAGTAATGCATCTCCGAAATTCGCCATGAGAAGTATTTGTAAACTATCGGCATGTTGTTTTAGCATGTGGAATAAGGAGTACCAGTATTCATATGTGTTACTTATTGGAAGACGCAGATTCATGGCAACTATGACTTTATCCACGATTTCCTTCATTACGCTTCGCAATATATCCTCTTTAGAGTCGTAGTTGCGGTAGTAGGCAGTTCGAGACACACCAGCCCGTTTTACAATATCTGTAATCGATATATCATGGAAGCATTTGTCCTTCATTAATAAAAGTTGAATTTTTAGGCCGCTGATTAGAAGATATGTGGAAATCAGCGGCTTGAATATCAGAATCAGGATTGGCCAAACCAATGACATTTGGTGCATGATGATTCGTACCACGCAATGATTTGTAAATTTGAACTTGGTGAAACCTACGACTCTTGCAATTGTCCTGACTCCCGGCGTCGCCAACTCATGAATACCAAAGACAATGCAATTACCGTGAGGATAATCCCAAGCACTTGAAATCCCTCGAAGCTGAACTTACCTCCCATTACGATACTTATCAACAATGAAGAGAGAATGGTTCCCAGGTATCTTGATGTATTAAATAATCCGGATGCTACACCGATTATTTCTTTTGGAGAACTTTGGAACATGGCTGCTTGCATACCTACATTGTTCAACCCGTTGCTAATACCGAATGCAGCCAGAGCCAAACACACGCTGATAACCGGTGAAGTTTGACTCAATGTCACGAGCCACACCGACCCCAATGTCATCAGAATTGCGGACATTAGCAATGCCGGTCTGGGTCCTGATTTATCGATCCATCGTCCTGCTATTGGAGAAGTAGCTAGCGAGCACAAGCCTAAGCTTAGCATGAGAAGCCCTGTTTGGAACTCGCTGACATGACGTGCTATTTGCAAGTAGGATGGAACCCCGAAAAAGAGCGAGTAATAAAGTACATTAACGAGCATGAATTCGATATTAACCCAAGTCATCGTAGGATATTTGGCGAATGTGCGTAAAGGAATAAAGGGTGTCGTCGCTTTTAACTCATATCGTACGAATGCCCCCAGCGCAACGAGGCCTATCAGCCCGACAATGACATTTTCTAATGAGATATGCCCAGATGATTTTGCCGAGAGTAATCCAACGAGCAGGGCAACCAGACCCAATGTGAAGAGCAGAATCCCTGATGCATCAATCAAATCAAACCATTTACGAAAGGACATGTTGCGTGCAACGGATATTGGCGGTTCGTCCTTAGGAATAGTCCTCCAAGCCAATAGAAAGCTAGCCAACACAAACGGAATATTGACGAAAAAGATAGCAGGCCAATCCCACCAATGAATCAAAACCCCGCCAATAAAGGGTCCAATTGCTGCCGCTCCTGACAGGAATATGGACAAAACAGACAGCGCAGTCGCTTGTTTCTCTGTAATATGGATTCGAACAATGGCCATTCCAACCCCTACCATCATGCTTGTTCCGATGGATTGCACAATGCGGAACACGATGAGCCACCCGAAGTTTGGTGATAATGGAGCTAATAATGATGCAATGAAGGCTATAACAAGTCCGGTAAGAAATATCTTCCTGCGACCGAATAAATCGCTGGCCTTTCCCATGACAGGTTGAGCGATGCTACTAGTAATGTAGAAAGAAAAAATAATCCAGGAAACACCTGTAAAGTCAAGTTGGAACACATTTTGCAGACTTGGAATAGCAACAGAAACTATCGAAGAACTTAATGGGTTCAATAGTATCCCTAGACCAACTGAAATCATTAACCACCAGTTGCGAACACTCATTTTTGGTCCCCCCAAAGCGAATTAATATCATCGTACTTGAAATCAATTATTTATTCCAATGCATTTGATGTTATAATCTCATTGACTTGAGGGAATGAATGGAGGTTTGAAATGGAACTTCTTCAACTGCAATATTTTCTCGCGGTAGCTCGTTTGGAACATGTAACCGAAGCTGCACGAAGTCTGCACGTTACTCAATCGTCGCTGAGCAAAACAATTCAACGCCTGGAGGAAGATCTGGGGGTCTCTTTATTCGATCGAACAGGGAGGAAACTGCGATTGAATGAGTTCGGAAGCAGATTCCTTCACCGTGCAGAGAGGGCTTTGTTTGAATTGGAACAGGGGAAGCAGGAACTTAGCGATTTATTAAGCCCGGAACATGGCACACTCGAATTGGCGGTGACCACCGCAAGCACATTACCAAATATCCTTCGAGAGTTTCGGAAAAAGCGACCCTATATTCAATTTCATGTGCAAATGCTGACCACGCAAGAAATGGTTACGCTTCTTCATAGAGGAGAGGTCGATTTTTGCTTGTCGTCACCGCCTATAGAGGGGGATGAGATCGAATGTCAAATCGTGTTTATCGACCCAATCCTTGTAGCTGTTCCCAAGGGACATCGGCTGGCAGATCGAAGCAGCGTATCCTTGGCAGAGCTGAGGGATGAATGGTTTGTCGGTGTAAAGAGAGGCTACGGTACTCGTGATTTAGTGGACTCTGTATGCAAATCGGATGGTTTTGTGCCTAAATATGTGTATGAGGGGGATGAACCTGCAAGGCTTAGTACTCTTGTGGAAGCCGAAATTGGTATAGCCTTCATACCAAGCACGGCAAGAAATTCACGGGAACATCTCAAATATCTCCAAGTAGAGAATCATAAATTGGTACGTGAGATAGCTTTATTATGGCACAGGAGTCGGTACATTTCACGGGCTGCCCTGGAATTCCGTGAGGTAGTTGTAGAATATTTCGGGGCGATATCCAAGCAGAACATATAGACTGAATAACAAAACCTGCGATCGCTATTAACATGTACGTTTAAGGCGACCGCAGATTAGCAGCAAGGTCAGTGTTTCATTATTTATTCTTACTCATATATAGGGTTAACAGCATTCCTGCATATTTGGACAATGCTCTTTTACTTCGCTGCCTTATGTGCTTCTACAGGCACAATAAATTTGGTTTCATGCAGCTTCTCATGCGAGTCGTAGGCACCAACGTTGAATTCAACCTTATCGGTCTTTTTGTCATAAAAAGCGTAAACCCATTCTGCGCCCTGTACGCTTTGGCCCGGATTTACAACCCCGATGCGATCCATGCCAGGCACGAATAGGGTGTAATGCGAGCCGTCTGCACTATTATTTTCCGGATCGTGTGCATCTGTCATCCAAAAATGAGCCTTGGAGAACGCGAGTGGCTCGCCTCCAGCTGGACGAATGTTCTTGTAGCTGTAGTTCACGATTAGCACCTGCTTGGCCGGTCGGTTACCATCTATCGTGTTGCCCTCTAGTGTGGTCTCGCGAACCGAATTGACGGTAAATTCCCATTCGTTGTTTACTTTCCAGGTTTCTCCGGCACGATATTCATTCGCATGTTTCGCTAACGTAGCAGAACCAGCATGCGAGGCCGCGATAGAAGCGCTGGCAGGAGAGGTTGCTAGTACAGTCGCTAGACTTCCGATAAGCAGGCAAGCAGATAGTGCACCTGCAACTGTTGTTTTTTTCATTTTCATAATAGATTCAATCCTTTCTTCAATGGCTAATTTGCTAAAATAATTGTTCATGGATGGCAGTGCCAGCTTTTGCTCTTCCATATGGATCAGGGTGCGCGCATAATCGGAGCGCCGCTGATAGCCAAGACGTCGTATTACCGCCTCATCACAGTACAACTCTATATCCCGGTTAACAAGTACATACGTCAGCCATACAAACGGGTTGTACCAGTGTAGACAGAACGCCAGCAGTAGCAACATTTTCGTACCGCTGTCGAAGCGGCGGATATGCACGTATTCATGAGTCAAAACATATTCCAGTCGCTTGTGATCGCTCCAATCTATTGTTACGGGCATTAAAATAACAGGCCGAATAATCCCGTATGTAAGTGGAGAAGCAATTTTCTCAGTCTGTCTGATCTGAATGCTCCGCAGCAGACGATGGCGGGATAGCCAGCGATCTACAAATTCATGCTTGACCGGACGGGCAAAGCGGAAACGGCGATACCACCTGATATACGCTACGGTGAAAAACACTACGAGCCCGATTGCACCTATCAGCCAGACGAGCAGCCATGCCGACGCGTCAGGTGCTGATTGCGGAAAAGTGGAAGGCAGTACGGACAGTACGCCCCATGATTGTTGGGGGGGCGTTGAATCCGATAAAGCCGCTGTCCAGGTAGCCACCGGAGAAGTAGGAACTGCCGTAGCTGCCATATTCGTTGGACCACTCAGCTTATTGGCCGCTGTATTCAACAACGAATACAGATTCCATTCCGAAGGCAGGGAAAAAGGAATGCAGAGTCGCAGCCAGACGATCGCCCACAGCCATAAAAAAGCAGAGCGGGGGAGCGTGTTTTTGTTCAATGCCCGCACACCGACCACAATAACGATCATCAGAGCTGCGGAAATATCCATTTGCAGCCAGTTCATCATAAGCACCTCATTCATCCAACTCGTCTACCATTTTTTTCAGCCGGTCAATCTGCTCATTGGAAAGTTCCTTTTTGCCGAGCAGTGAAGCGAATAGCTTGTTGGTGGAACCGTCGAAAATTTTGTTCACCAGATCCATTGTGCTTTTTCTCTGCACTTCCTCTTGAGACACCAGCGCATGGCAAATGAAGTTCGGTTCGGAGCGTTGAATCGCTCCTTTTTTGATGCAGCGCTTGATGAGCGTATATGTCGTATTTACATTCCAGCCGTAGCTGTCGGACAAAATACCGGCGATATGCTTGGCTGTTGTATCGCCTTCCTGCCAGAGGACAGACATGACCTTCAACTCGGAATCGCCCAGATTCAGCTTATCCATAACACTCTCCTTCCCTAAGACAATTGTAGTTTACATTTATGATAATACAACTGTCTTATGGAAAAATCAATGTCAGAACGATTACAATATGTTCATCTTTTAATGTATCTATTTGTTTCAGAGATTACTATCGGATAGAGCAAAACAAAGCTCCGTCCGATGATACAGTCGGCAAGATCGAGTCAGCTTGACAATAAATTAGTTTTAGCCCGTCATAATAAAGTTTTTTTGTTTGACAGACCGGGAGGATTAAATCATAATACTATCCATACTAAATGCATATGCTTTATACGAAAAAGGAGGATTATACGTGCTAGAGTTAAATGCATCATTAAGAAAGCCATTGTGGGTAGGAACGTTAGCAGTTCTATTATTGGTGTTAGTTGCGGGATGCTCCGGATCGAAGAACGCTCCTGATCAAAATAATGGCGCTCAGCAGAGCACGAATCAAGGAGCGAATCAGAGTGCAAATACGGATAAACCTGCAGTGGGCGGCACTTTCGTCTATGGACGGCCTGCTTCAGTAACCTCGTTTGATTTACATAATGAGATTACGTCGAACAATGCCTTTGCCATTGACAAAGTATTTGAATCTTTGGTTACTTTCGATAGCAAAGGCAAAATTGTGGACTGGCTTGCCAAGTCACATAGCATCAGTGATGACGGCTTGACGTATACGTTTGTGCTGCGTGATGGCTTGAAGTTTTCCAATGGTACTGATGTTACGGTGGAGGATGCCATTTTCTCGTTGCAGCGTCATTTGAAGGTTGGTGGTCCACTGGCAATAGCGGCAAAGGTCGATACCATTAAAGCGAAGGATAGCAAAACGCTTGTTATTAAACTTAAGGAGCCATATACACCGTTTATTTCTGAACTGTCCAATTTCTCAAACGGTATTCTTCCGAACAATTTCGGTGGAGTTTCCGAAAAAGAGTTTTTCAAGAAACCGGTAGGTACGGGGCCTTTCGTTGTTGAAAAGTGGGACCCTGCGGGCGATCTGACTTTCACCAAGAATCCGTACTATTGGCAAGAAGGTAAGCCATATATTGACAAGCTTGTTTACAAGCTGATTGAAGACGACAGCCAAGCTATCAACCAGCTTAAGGCGGGAGAAGTTGATGCGGTAGAGTCTTTGGCTCTGCAAAATGCTAATGAGATTAAGCAAGGAGCTGACACTACAGTAGTAACCAATGGAAGTTGGGTGACAGAGCAATTGTTCTTCAATACGCTGGACAAGCATTTTTCTGATGTGCATGTCCGTCGTGCTTTGGCTCTGGCACTCGATCGCGAAGGCTTGACTAAGGCGCTTACCTTTGGCTATGCACAGACTGCAAATTCATTACTGCCAACAGCTATTCCATATAATTCAAATGATACGATCAAGGCACTGAACTTTGATATCAATGCAGCTAAGGAGGAGCTTGCCAAATCTGCCTTCCCGAAAGGATTCATGACAAAATTGCTTGTGGCATCTGGAGACAGCACAAGAGCACAAGAGGCGCAAATTATCCAGGCAGCGGGTAAAGCGATCGGTATCAACATCGAGATTGAATCCATTGAATTGGCCACTTTCCGTGAACGCTTCTTTGCCTATGATTTCGCGGTAATGCTCAACAGTGGTCAAGCCGATTCTCCCGATGCGAACTCTATTATTGCTTTCCAAACAGATCCGAAAGGTTTCAGCAAATCGTACTGGACGCATTACACGAATAATGAAGTAACCAAGCTTTTATATGAAGGTCAAAAAACGTTGGATGGTAAGGATCGTGCGGAGATTTACTCCAAGCTGCTGCAAACTCTTGCAGATGAAGTACCGTACATTCCACTTTATTATCCAGATATTTTGAAAGGTGTTCGTTCTTCAGTGAATAACATCGTTGTTTTACCCAACGGCAGCGTCCGCTTTGAAGAAGTTCAAATTAAAAAATGATAAAATCCATTAAATCGTTATATCAACCAACAGGAATCAATACAACATGCGGTTGGCTTGTGATAGCTCTTGTAAGAGCATTGGTAGTAATCCTCTGTGTGATGACTGCAGTTTTTTTCATCATCAGAATCGTGCCAGGGGACCCCGCGAAAATGATTTTGGGAGAATACAGCACGCCTGAGGCCATCGAGAGTATGCATCATACTCTCGGGTTGGACCTCCCTTTATGGGAACAATTCATCAGGTTTGTAAAGACATTGTTTACACAAGGAGATACCGGTAATTCAATTATTGTGGGTACTTCTACAAGAGAGTTGATTGCCGAACGTGCTCCCATTACTTTACTGCTCATTGTGATGGCTTGTGTTTTGGCGATCATTATTGCACTTCTGCTAGCTACGCTTGCAGCCACACATAAGGATAAGCTGCTGGATCATTTGATACGTATTCTTCCTACAATAACTCTAGGTATGCCAATCTTTTGGGTTGGTTTACTTTTGATTCTGGTTCTAAGTGTCCGTTTTCATTGGTTCCCCGTTGGAGGAGTAGGCGAAGGGTGGATTGGGACCTTGTACAGTCTCACACTTCCGGCAATTACCGTCGCATTTTCTCAGATTCCTACGCTTGTTCGTTCTTTAAGAGCGCAGATGCTTGAAGTATTGGAATCCGATTTTGTAGTCACATTGAAGGCTGCGGGAATACCCAGCAGGGTAATTCTGTTTAAGCATGTGCTGCGGAATTCTGCTCTTCCAACTCTTATGCTGCTTGGCGTAAATATTTCTTATCTTATCGGTGGTACATTGGTCGTAGAACAGGTGTTTGGCATCAAGGGAATTGGTAGTTTGCTGTTTACTTCAATTGCAAAACGCGATTTTCCGGTCATTCAAGGAATAGCACTTTACTGTGCGATATCTGTTGTGATCATCAGCCTCCTCATTGAAATCATTTCGCGGTGGCTTGATCCCAGAACGAAAGGAAAATAATGAGACATACAAGAATAGCCCCTCAATTGCATGAGTACGGTAAGAAGACAAGCATCATAAATCGAATATGGACTACCCCTGCACTTCTGGTGGGAAGTATCATGTTTGCAGTACTTATTGTCTTGGCTGTGTTCATACCGTTTATTAGTCCTTATAATCCTTCCGAGCAAAATTTGAGTGCCTTTCTGCAGCCACCGTCTGCCGAACATTGGCTGGGGACAGATCAATTGGGACGCGATTTGTTTACGAGACTGATCTATGCTGCGCGAACTGATTTGAAAATCATGGTTCTGGCAGAAATTGTTCCATTTTGCACTGGTGTATTTCTGGGAATGCTTGCAGGGTATTATGGGAAATGGATTGATACTGTCATTACGCTGCTTACGGATACGTTTATCGCTTTTCCTTTTTATCTGATCGTTATTATCGTGGCTTTTGCCAGCGGAGCCGGTCAACGGGGCATTTATATCACTTTTATACTTGTAGGCTGGATTGTATTTGCCCGTGTAGTCAGAGGTCTTAGTGCATCTTTTCGCAAGCAAGACTGGGTAGCGTCCGCTCAAACTTTAGGACTGCCTGGCGTAAGAATTATCCTTCGTCATCTCCTGCCTAATGTACTGCCTCAAGCAGTTGTAGTCCTCATGACGGATATGGTTGGGTTGCTTGTGGCGATTGTTACGCTTGGTTATCTTGGCATTGGCATTACACCGCCAACCCCGGACTGGGGCACGATGATCTCGGATGGACAATCCTTCATAACTACAGCTTGGTGGCTCTCGGCAGTTCCGGGATTTGCGGTGGTCTACACGGGAATTGCTTTGTCACTTGTAGGTGATGGGTTGGCCGATATATGGAGGAAAAAATGATTTCTACAAGTCCGATTTTGGAAATAGAGGCACTGACGCTGGCAACAAAGTCAAATAAAAGATTAGTCAGCAATGTTAGCTTTTCACTAGGCAAAGGGGAGAGTCTGGGGTTAGTAGGCGAATCGGGTTCTGGAAAATCGCTTACGCTGCGTTCGATTCTTGGATTACTTCCACGTGGAGTTGAGCAGATAGGAGGAAGCATTAAGAGTGACATAAGCAGCGCAATGGTTTTTCAAGACCCAAGAGGTGCGCTAGATCCACTCTGTCCGGTTGTCAAGCAGGTTGCGGAAGTCGTTTACTACAGACAAAGAGTAAGCCGAAAGGCTTCTCGCGCGATAGCTCTGGAATTGCTCGAAATGCTCGGTCTCCCCGATTCTTTAAAGAGATCAGATCGGTATCCGAACCAGCTTTCGGGTGGTCAGTGTCAACGAGTAGTCATCGCAATGGCGCTGGCTTGCAAGCCAGGCATTCTTCTCTGTGATGAGCCGACAACGGCGCTGGATGTTACCGTTCAGCGGCATATTCTTGAAACGATCACTCGTCTGCAAAATGAACTAGGCTTTGCCATGGTGTTTGTTACGCATAATCTTGCGATTGCAGCTGCCATGTGCTCAAAACTCTGCGTGATGAAAGAGGGGCAGATTGTTGAGCATGGCAATACCCTTGCTCTTTTACAAAATCCGAAAAACCCTTATACACAGATGCTGATTAGCTCAGTGCTTCCTTTGCCGAAGCTTGAAGGGAGCGAACATTCATGGAGTTAGCCTTGCAAGTAAAAAATGTCACGGTTCATTATAGCGGGGTTACTGCGCTGGATCGCATCAATCTGAATCTGCGGCACCATACTACCCTTGGTCTTGTCGGCGAGTCCGGTTCGGGCAAATCCACTTTGGCGCGGGTCATTGCCGGATTGATCGCTCCTGATGAAGGGCAAATTCTGCTAGGTTCACAAGAATTGAAGAAAAAGAGAAGCCGTGAGCAGCACAAAATGATACAAATGATCTTCCAAAATCCGGATGCATCGTTGAATCCCAAACATTCCATCAGGCAGATTCTTTCCGAAGCACTGATGTTTCATAAAATTGTGGATCGCACAGGGGTCGAGAAGAGATGTAAAGAGCTTTTGGCACGTGTACACATTGCAGAGAGCGCTTTGGACAGATTTCCTCACGAATTCTCCGGCGGTCAACGCCAGCGGATAGCGATCGCACGTGCATTAAGCGTTGAGCCGAGTATTCTGATTGCGGATGAACCGACGAGCGCATTGGATGTTTCTGTACAACGGAGTGTACTTGAACTGTTTAACATGCTCAAAGCAGAGCTTCATCTTACGATGCTGTTCATCTCCCATGATCTGGGGGTAATCCATGCAATTAGCGATACGGTAGCGGTCATGCGGCAGGGAAAACTTGTTGAGATCAATCCAAAGGATCAATACTTCGCTCACCCTGAAACTGCATACAGTCGTGAACTGTTGTCCGCTGTTCCGAAAATGCCTAAATTAAATACATCAGGAGGTTTTTTATGAGCCAGGAACATAAAGGATTTGTACCGCTTTCACTGTCTGAGTTCAATACGCTTACAAGCTTGCTCTCCAAGCTCTTGTTTACACAATATCCTCCGGTCATCATTCCTGGTGAGGCGATCTTGGGCATCGAGGCGATGGCAGCCGGGATATCTTCGCCTGGTCGTACGATTTTAAATGTAGTAACAGGCCCCTATGGAAGTTTATTTGGAAAATGGCTTGAACGAGGCGGGGCAACGGTGGTTGAAGTTAAGGTCCCCTTTGATGAAGTGGTTGCTGTGGAGGAGGTCGCTGCAGCGATTGAACGGTATAAACCGTGCGCGCTTTCCTTTGTTCAGGCTGAAGTGGTTACAGGTGGCTCTAATCCTGCCAGAGAAATATTAAATATTGCACGCAACTTTAACCTTATTACTGTGATGGACTCCGTTTCGGCGGTCGGGGGAGAGGCTCTGCTAGTTGATGAATGGGGAGTTGATCTTGTAGCTGTGGGTGCGCAAAAAGCCCTGGCTGGACCTAATGGCGTTAGTGCCGTAAGCATTTCACCACGTGGCTGGGAATTCCTTGAGTCCAATGAAAATGCGCCGCGCAATTCCATTTTATCCTTACTGGATATGAAACCATCACAGAATGGGTCCGCGTCGGTACGGGTTCCTGCCAACATTCCAACCCTGGAGGCCAGAGCTCTGATCTCGGCATTGACACGAATTGAGGAAGAAGGATTAGCACAAGTTATCAAGCGTCATGAATTGTCTGCATCATCCACCATTGCCGGTATTAAGGCCTTGGGTGTTGAGCCTTGGCAGAAGGATAGCAAATACTATTCAACGCTGACTACGACGGTTCGGATATCTCAAGAGCAGAACTTGCGTATCGATCAGCCTATTGGTATCGTAGCTCCTGGAGACGGAGAATTGTTTGGCAATCTTCTGCGAATAAACCATTTTGGAGCGAACGCTTGCCAGCAAAGCGTAGAAGAAGCCATTGCGGTACTTGCCCAATTGTTGAATCAAGACCCTGATCATGCAATAAAGGCTATTCGGCTAATTTGGGGGAATGAACATGATCAATAAGCATCCGCAAGCGAGAATATTCAATCATATTTTTATAGCAGGTATTGATGGAAAACGTTTCGATATTTCGATTAAAAATGGTCGGTTTTCATCTATTGTTGAGTCGGAGCCGTATAATGATCAGCCAACTCATCCAAGCAAAGATCTATGGATAAGTCCAGGGGTTATTGATCTTCATACACATCTGGCCTGGACGGACTTTGACCATGCTGATCAATTGAAACGAGACAGCGGAGAGATCGAAGTAATGCAGGCACAGGCCTTTGAGGAAACCCTTCGGACCGGTGTAACGACGGCGCGTGATGCAGGCGGGATTCTGCCAAGCACCGTGCAGCATCTCGTTTCGCACTATCAACAGCCTTTAAGAGTACAAACCAGCAGTGATATGCTTGGTGCAGCGGATGCCCGCGGTCTTAGGCATTTGGAACAACGAATGACAGAAATTTTTGATACAGGGGCAGGCTGGATCAAAATCATGGCAACAGGTGGTCTTGGATCACCTACTGAGAAAGTGCTTGATCCCGTTTTTTCGGAGGAAGAGTTCTCGTTCATTGTTCGCAATGCGCATGCTCATCATAAAATGGTCATGGTTCATACATGGGGCGGAGTGACGGTGGACTGGTCCATCCATGCTGGCGTGGAATCTGTAGAGCACGGAATGTTCATGACCGAGGATCAGGCCGGCAGACTTGCACAATCTGGCATAGCCTTTGTGCCTACAACATCAATATATCGCATTGCTGCAGATCCAAAAGGCGTTCTGGCTTTGAACCAGGTTATTTGCGATCGGGCTGCTCGCGCTGCCGAAGCCCACTCTAAAGCTATTAGCTATGCAAAGAGAGCAGGGGTTCGCTTTGGATTCGGTACCGATTATGCCACACCTGCACTTCATGGTTACAATCTTCAAGAGCTGGATACGTTGATGGATTATGGCTTGACTCGGGCAGAAGCATGGCAGGCCGCCACAGAAAACGCTGCTGATATTTTGGGAAGTGGCAACGAATTGGGACATATTGCAGAAGGTTATATTGCGGATGCGATTATTTTTGATGCCGATCCGTATCAGGCGCAAAACGCAGCTGCATTGCAGAAGAGCATCGTTTCCGTCATTACCGGGATGCAGGAATCAGATCTGATTCGGGCATTGGCCGGGAATAATAGCTAAGAAGTATATGTATAAAAACTAATCCCCAAAATCGAAACAGCGGCAGTCATGGACGAGGAAATAAAGTCCTGATATGCTCCCCTTATGGTAGTCAGGTGAAATAATAAAACCTGCTACTATGAGGGGAGCTTTTTCATGATATGAATATGATGGTTGTAACGAGCGGGGAAGGGGAGTACCATTTAATTTAATCCGACTAATCAGGTATAAATAATAAAATTTATTGATGAACTTGGTGGAGGAGTGCGGATGTTTGGCAAGAAGCTATTTACGGTGCGGGGGGTCAAGCTGAAGTGGATTCGTTCGTTTCTGATCGTCATTGCAATTAGTATGCTGCTGGTGCTGATATTTATGCTCTGGATCCGCAGTAAAGCGACCGAGGAAGCGCTCAGCAGCCATTATCATTACAGCAGCTTTATTAGTCATGTGATTGATGAGCAGATGGGCCAAATAACGAATTTGTCCAGCAAAATTATGAATGATCGTACCCTTATACGTATGATTGAAGCGGATGCGGGCGGGAATATCAAAACAGAGTCTGCTTATCAATTGGTCGATCAGCTGCGCAACTTTATGATAGCCAATCAGATGATCGAGGAGATATACATTTATTATCCCGAACAAGATTATATTTTGGGCACTTTGGGAATTTACCGTCCTATATCATACTATCTGCTTCAAAATGAGCTAAAGAGAACCGGATATAACCGATGGCTGTCCATGGTGAAGGCTGCCGATAATATGTCCTTTTTCTTTTGGAGCAATGAAGGGAAGAAAGAATTACTGTTCAGCCGGGCCATTTACAGGGACTCGCAAAAAAGCAGCGTGATGATTATTAAACTCCGCAAGTCCTATATGGAGTCCCTATTAGAGTCGGCAAATGCCCAATATCCCCACCGGCTGAATGCACTGACTGACGATGAGCAAAAGGTATATGCGTACTATGGCGAGGAGATCCTGCTGCCGCTGGTGCAAAATTACAACGACCGGGAAGGGTACACACAGCTGCGCCAAAATTATTATGCATCGAACGAGCATTTTATTATAACGGAACCCTCTACCTTCCGCGGCCTTCATTATTATATGATCAATACTAAGAGCAACGTCCTGAAGATTCAGACAGCGATTACCCGTCTACTGATGATCTGCATCGCCAGCATGTTTTTGGTCGGAATTGTACTATCCGTTTATATGAGCCATTATAATTCTCGGCCGTTGCGCCTTTTGCTTGGCAGATTGCAGCCGGGGCAGCAGGACAGTTCCGACAATGAGTATGATGTAATCTCGCGTAAGATGGATGAACTGCTGGAGGAAAACCAGTCAGCCATTTTGCTGCTTAGACAGCAGCAGCGATTTATCGAGGAGTCCTTCGTCAGGACGATCCTCTCGGGCGCGGCACTGACAGACAAGCAGTTGGACGCGGTACAGCGTACTCATAATTTGGGATTTGAAAATAAATACTTCTGTACGATCATCCTGTATTCGGACGTCAATTCCGTTAGGCTGGACGAACAGCAGCAGCAACTGCTTGAGAAGTTTGTCAGCGATCGATGCGATGATACACTCACTGTGTTTTACGGTGCAGTTTACCCCAATTATCTGTTTATTCTTAACTATAGAGCGCCGAATTCGGAGACTGAAGAGATAGCAGAGTGGTTTACAAAGCAGCTGTCGCATTGGCTTGCAGATCAGCAATTGCCTTACAGCTGTGTAAACGGATTTGTTTCGATAGAGCAGCGAGATATATATCGTAGTTACCAAAATGCGCTTAACCAAATTGCAAAATCGGCCACGGCACTAGCACTGATTGAGGGAACTGATTATGTTGAGCAAGTAGAAGGGCAGATGCATGCAGCAGAATCTGCATGGAACACACCACACGACAGACAGCCGTTCCAGGATTTCGGAGGAGTGAAGGAGAAGCCGAGCAATCCACGAGGGCAGAGCAATGACGAGGCAAAGGAGTCCGGAGGCGTGCTTGCCAGCAGAATCAGAGAGATTATCGACAGCCAATATGGGGATGCGATGCTCAGTCTAACAATGATTGCAGAACAGCTGCAAATGTCTAATTCGTATATTTCCCGGGTATTCAAGGAGCAATACCAGCTAGGACTTGTTGAATATTTGAACCAGGTACGAGTGGAGAGGGCCAAGGAGCTGATGAACCTCCAGCAATTGTCGATCAAGGAAATCGCCCGTGAGGTGGGCTTCGCGAGCGATGTAAGCTTTATCAGGGTCTTCAAGAAGTACGAGCATATGACCCCGGGGAAATACAAGCAGACGGTGAAATAGCATTCGGGAATCCGTGCTGATTTACAATTTGTGTGGAGGATATACAATTTCGGACATGGCGCCACCTCAGAATCGTTATGGTAACGGATAAGCGAACTATTTTGTTAATTACTATGAGAATACCAGGATTTATAGTCGAAAAAATGAGGAATAACCTCATTTTTTTGCTTTTTATATGCAAATGATGCAGTTACGGCCGAAGGAAATTAACGATTTTTGCACTGCTCTGTCTTCGTTGACAGGCTTCGTGAGCCCTTTCTATAATCGTTATCACGCAAGACCTATTAATCAGAGAAGGATGTGGGGGATTTCATGAAGAAGAAGTACGGTGCCGCGAAGCGTACGGTCAAGTTTGGCAAGATGCTGTTGTTACTACATGCATTCTTGCTCGTTCTTGCCGCCTGTTCGTCGGGAGGTGGGGCCCAATCGACCAACAACGAACAGAAGGGGGCAAGCGCTGGCAACAATGAAGCGGTGGAAACGATTAAGGTATGGCTGCCTCCATTTTCTACCGGTGATGTTTCTGATGAAACATTTTGGCGGAAGCAGCTTGATAAGTTCGAGAAGACCCATCATGCAAAAGTTGAGCTGGAGATTATTCCGTGGTCCAACTATGAAGAACGATATTTGACGGCTATTTCATCGGAAAATGGACCGGATGTCGGTTATATGTATATGGAAATGCTGAGCGATTATATCAAGCTCGGTACGCTGGAACCGCTTGATGATTATTTTACACAGGAAGAAAAGGATAATTATATTTACTGGGATAAGGGGACCGTGGCGGGAAAACAGTATACTGTTCCTATCATTGTGGGGAATGTCAGTGTACTGTATGCCAATATGGACATTCTCAGAAAATCGGGTTTTACCGAGCCTCCGAAAACGTGGGATGATCTCGTTGCCTATGCCAAGAAAATTCAACAGGACAGCCCTGAGGTGTACGCTTTTGTACAAGAATGGGGTGAGCCTTCCATAACCGGACTTAACCACTCGTTTTATCCGTATTTGTGGCAAGCTGGAGGCGAGCTTTTCAATAAGGAAGGGACCGAATTGACCCTGGACAGTCCTGAAGCGCTAAAAGCCATAAAATTTCTTAATGATTTGAAGCATACCTACAAGATCATTCCGGATGCGGCCACCTCGCTCACGACACAGGATCTCAAATCATTATTGCCTGAAGGTAAGGCGGCAATGGCTATTATGGGAACGAGCTTAAGCGCGGATCTCGATAAAGCAGGAATAAACTGGGATTATACAACATCGCTAACACAAAAGCAGGGCGGGACCTTCGCGGCGGCCGACTCACTGGTCATGCTGCGCACAGCCAAAAATAAGGAACTTGCGGCAGAACTGATCAAGTTTTTGACGAGTCCCGAGGTGATGGAAGCATATCATCAGGTGATCTATAGCGCTCCTCCTATTTCCAAAAACGAAAAGTACTATGATAATGCCAAATTTGAGAAGCTGTATACCAAGGATTCGCAATTATTTCACACGTTAACGCCGATTGACGGCTCAAGCAAAATATATGACGCATTGTACAAAAATCTACAGCTGATGATTTTGGGGCAGCTTACTCCGGAAGAAGTACAGAAGGATACCGCCCAGTATGCTAAAAGTATTTATAACAGATAAAATGGTTGATCCGTGCTAAGCGAGGGGAAGAAATGAAACACAAAACGATAGATGCTTGGACAGGGAGGCTGTTCGTATTACCCAGTTTTTTGCTTATACTGGTGTTCTCTATCATTCCGATTGTGTTGACGGTACTGCTCAGCTTCACAAAGTACAATATGATTCAGCAACCGGAATGGATTGGTTTGAGAAATTACGGTTATCTGTTATCAGATCCCTTTGTAGCGGCATCCGTGAAAAATACGCTGTTATTCACCTTGCTTGTTGTTCCGCTGCAGACGGTGCTGGCGTTGCTTATTGCCGAGGTTTTACATGCGAAATTTCAGGGGCGTTTTAGCCGATTTGTTAGAGGATCGCTGTTTGTCCCGGTCATTTCCTCGACAATTCTGATCGGCACAGTCTGGTCCATTTTGTTGATGACAGACGGAGGGATGGTCAATACGCTGCTGGACGGTTTGAGCATTCCCAAGGTGAACTGGCTGGGAACGACGCAAACGGCGCTTGTAAGTGTCGCTTTGATTACCGTGTGGAAAAATATCGGATATTTTCTGGTCCTATACTATGCAGGCATACTGAATATTCCTGCCAGCTTGTATGAAGCCGCAAATGTAGACGGAGCGAGCGCGTGGTACCGATTTTGGCACATTACGGTACCACTGCTCCGGCCCATTACGGTTCTGGTTGTAACGCTTGGGACGATCTGGGCATTTCAGGTGTTCGATCTGGTTTATACGATGACTGGTGGTGGGCCCGGAAGATCTACGGTGACACTGGTGCTGACGATTTACCGATCAGCCTTCAAGGATCTCAGTATGGGTTATGCAAGTGCGATCTCGGTGCTCTTTTTATGCCTTATCATGGTTATTACGATGCTGCAGCGCTTGTTGTTTGGCCGAGACAAGGAGGCACAGCTATGAGTCAAAATACGCGAGAGCTCTACTTTGTTGGGTACACTCGAATTTTCATGGCAGTTGTCCTGGCTGCTCTCAGTGCACTCGCGCTGCTTCCGTTTCTGTATATGGCCTATTTATCACTCACCCAATCCAGCACGCTTTCTTTGCAATGGAAGCCTGCCGACCTTGGATTGGAAAATTACCGGCGCGTCCTCATTCATTTTCATTTTTTTCGTTACTTGGAAAACAGTATAATCGCTTCTGGTCTGGCGTGCGCACTCAATGCGATTATCTCGGCAATGGCCGCTTACGGGTTTGCCAAAAAGCAGTTTACTGGCAAGCGGACGCTGTTCTTCCTATACATTGTGACGCTGATGGTGCCCAGTCAGGCTACGCTGATTCCACAGTTTATGTTGATCAGAGAACTGAATATGCTCAATACGTATATTGGGCTTGTTTTGCCCGTTATTAACGCTTTTGGCGTGTTTTTACTGCGGCAGTTTATGAAAGAGGTGCCGGATGAACTGCTTGCGGCTGCGGACATGGATGGCTCTGGTGAAATACGTAAATTTATGAGTATTGTATTGCCGTTGCTGCGGCCCGCCATTGTAGCGTTGACGATTTTTACGTTTATTACGACATGGAATGACTTTATTTGGCCTCTTGTCATTACTACTGACCAGGGGATGCGGACACTGCCGCTTGCACTGTCTATTCTAAAGGGCAATTACACAACCAACTATGGATTGGTCATGGCTGGCTCATTGCTGACTTTTTTGCCGCCGTTCCTGCTTTATCAGGTACTACAACGGCAATTTATTCAAGGAATTGCATTGAGCGGCATCAAAGGATAGTTACCAACCGGCCCATGGAGGAGAGAATTTATGACTGTTTCATTTGATCCACAGTATTTTGATGTACGTCAAATCAGTTCGCTCGAAAAGGTTTTTCCGGTTAACAAGCCACTGGAACTGGCCGAAGTGCACGAGCTGGGTTTGCTGAAAAATGAATCGATATCCTACCAGTTGGCTTACCGTTATACGCGTCCGTATCATATGAGCCAGATGGAAGCGACGGTTCAATTGCCCAAAAATCCACTGGTCAAGGTGGAGGTGCTGTCGCCAATCAGTGATCTAGTGAACGTGCGCCAGGTCAAATGCGTTCCGTCTATGTACCCAGCCTATGCTGAAACGGATGATCATTATTTGACGACCGAAGCAGGGCTGTTCCCGGATGTGCTTAAGCCTTTTGACGGAATGCTTCAGTTCATACCGTATCAGTGGAGGAGTCTGTGGATTGAGGTGACGGTTCCAAAGGCTGCAAAAGCGGGGAAATATCCGGTTATAATTCAGTTTACAGCTACGGACGGTACAGTAGTAAACCGTCAACGGATGACCATCCATATTATGGAGGGGGTACTACCGGAGCAACAGTTGCTTCATACCGAGTGGCTTCATGGGGATTGTTTGGCGGATTACTACGGTGTTGAGGTGTTTGGGGAAGAACACTGGCGCATTCTGGGCAACTTTATTCAAACGGCGGCCAAACGGGGGATCAATGTGCTGCTGACCCCGCTGTTTACGCCTCCATTGGATACGTTTATAGGTAATGAACGCACCACGATACAGCTTGTGGACGTTTCATATGATGTGAACGGCTACCGATTTGGCTTTGATAAGCTGGACAAATGGGTGCAGATATCCGAAGCGGTGGGCATTACCCATTTTGAAATGGCGCATTTGTTCAGTCAATGGGGAGCAAAGTATGCTCCTAAGATCATCGTTGAGGTTGGTGGTGTTCCCGAGCAGCGCTTCGGCTGGCATACACCAGCAAATGATCCAGAGTTTCGCAGCTTTCTAGCAGCGTTTTTGCCGGCGCTTACGGAACGACTGCACCAGCTAGGCATTGCTGAACGTTCATTGTTTCATATCTCTGATGAGCCGGTGGCCGGCAACCTGCACACCTATCTGGAGGCCAAACAATTCGTTGCTCCTTATCTCGAAGGCTTTCCAATTATAGATGCTATCAGTGATGTGGAATTTTATCGCCGGGGGATTATTGACCAGCCGGTGGCCGGAAGCGATACGATCCACAACTTTATTGATGAAGGTGCCTCCAATTTGTGGGTGTATTATTGCTGCGGTCAAAATCTGCATGTCAGTAATCGATTTTTGGCCATGCCCTCCTCACGCAACCGTATTTTGGGCGTTCAAATGTACAAATACCGGATCAAGGGATTTTTGCATTGGGGATTCAATTTCTATAATTCCCAGTATTCTCTGAAAAAGCTGAACCCATATGTGGATACGGCTGCCCTTGATACTTTTCCTTCTGGAGACAGTTTTCTGGTATATCCTTCTGAGGACGGTACTGCGCTGGAATCTTTAAGGCTGGTGGTGCTGCAGGATGCACTGACGGATTTGCGTGCACTGCAATATTTGGAGAGCCTGAGCAGCAGGGAATTCGTGCTGTCGCTGATTGGGGAGGATTTGCAGCAAGAACTGACTTTTTCCTGTTATCCACGGTCTGCGGATTATCTGCTGCATTTACGCAATAAGATTAATAAACAGATCGAGCAACGGCTTCGGGAAAATTAAGTCCGCTATAGGGAAAAGGAAACTCTAAAAAAGTAAAAAATAGAAATAATATACACATCTAAGAAGTCGCCATAATGGCGGCTTTTTGTATTGTTCTTAGCTCATCTGTAGTTGGTAATTTTCTGGTAATAAAATGAAAATAATTAATCGAGAAAGACAGATAAGGATATGCTATATTAGCATAGGAGTATGAATGTGGAAAGTCTCTAAAAAAAGATTAGATGAGAAGAAGGGTGGTTATCGTTTTGAATATAGAAAATATTGAGGCATTCGTCTATGCTGTTCATTTAGGGAGTTTTGTTAAAGCAGCAGAGGCACTTTATCTTACCCAGCCTTCTGTAACTGCCCGTATTCACTCCCTGGAACGTGAGCTTAATGCGGAATTATTTCATCGTTCTGGGAAGCAAATCTCAATAAATGAAAAGGGTAAGTCGTTTTTACCATATGCACAAAACATTTTACAATCTTATCAGGAAGCCAAATTAATGTTGCACCAACCAATACTTACGGTTGATAAATTGAAAATTGGATGTGCTACCTCCATCGCGAATTTCATTATCCCTGAAATTCTTCCCGCTTTTAAAACTAAATTCCCCAATGTGAACGTTAAAATTCTAACCGGACATTCTAATGATATATTAGACAAGGTTCTTAACAACGAGGTGGATTTCGGAATGGTTCGAACAGTTACACATCCCCAAATTGAATCAGAGATATTTCGTCATGATCCAATCGGATTGTTTGTCCCTATCAACCATCCCCTATTGCTCAATAGTCAAGTAACTATTGAAGAAGTCAGTGAAGAACCGCTCATCTTTTTTGATTATGGATCGGTAGACTGGCTTATGATTTATGGCTTGTTTGAATCTAAAAATCTAAAGCCAAATGTGGTTCTTGAAGTGGATAGTATGGAGGCTGCAAAAAATTTAGTGGTAAATGGCATGGGAATTAGCTTTTTACCGGAGCATTGTGTGAAGAAAGAACTGGAAAGCGGGCAGTTATTCCGTGTGCCATTAGTCTCATCCGGGAGATTCGATGTAAAAATTGACTTTATCTACGCAAAAGGAAACCATAAACCTGCATATATAGAATATTTTATAAAAAAATAGCTGACTATAACTAGTCTAGGGTTTTCAACTGATGGGAATATAACGACTGTCTATTATTTTATTTCTATATAGATTTATCCTATATAGAAATAAAATACATTTAATTTTCTATATGGCACCCTATAATTTAGAATAATTGCAGGTCCAAATAAATGTAAGCGATTACACTTTTCTGACCGCAATCTAAGAATAGGGGATGAAGATTAAGGATGAAAAAGTTAGGACTAGCATGGCAAATACTTATCGGATTGGCTCTAGGCATTGCAGTGGGTGCCATTTTCTACGGAAATCCTCTAGTAACGGACATTTTGACGCCGATTGGTGATGTATTTATCCGTCTGATTAAAATGATTGTTTTGCCTATTGTCATTTCTTCTCTTGTAGTAGGTATAGCGGGCTCTGGAGATATGAAAAAATTGGGGAAGATAGGCTTTAAAACGATTCTGTATTTTGAAATTATAACTACTGTAGCAATAGTTATAGGTTTGTTCGCGGGGAATTTTTTCAAACCAGGATTAGGCATTGATATGTCGCATCTGGCCAAAACTGATATACACCAATATGTAAATACCGCAGAAAATGCTAGTCATCACAGTCTGGCTGACACGTTCGTTAATATCGTTCCGACAAACATCGTTCAAGCTATGGGTAACGGCGATTTGCTAGCCATCATTTTCTTCTCTGTACTGTTTGGGGTCGGTATTTCTGTAATTGGTGAAAAAGGTAAACCGGTGATTCATTTTTTGGAAGCCGTCTCTGAAGCGATGTTCTGGATGACCAATCAGATCATGAAATTGGCCCCTCTCGGTGTGTTTGCTTTGATTGGTGTTACAGTTGCTAAATTTGGTATTTCCTCTTTAATACCGCTTGGCAAACTGGTAATTATACTCTATTTGTCCATGTTTGTGTTTGTGCTTGTCGTATTAGGCATAGTAGCAAAAATGTGTGGCACCAGCATTGTGAAAATTTTAAAATTATTGAAGGATGAAATTATTCTGGCTTTCTCGACCGCAAGCTCGGAAGCCGTTCTACCGAAACTGATGCTTAAGATGGAACAATTTGGATGCCCAAAATCGATTGTATCCTTTGTCGTTCCTACCGGATATACTTTTAATTTGGCCGGCTCTGCACTGTATCAATCGCTGGCTACTCTATTTATTGTACAAATGTATGGTATTAATTTACCGATCTGGTCACAGATCAGCATAGTGGTGGTATTAATGTTAACCTCCAAAGGGATGGCTGGTGTTTCCGGCGCTTCCCTGGTTGTTCTGCTAGCTACCGTAAATTCCGTAGGGCTCCCTGTTGAAGGTGTTGCGCTGATTGCTGGAATCGATCGTATTCTCGATATGGCGAGAACCGTTGTTAACGTGGTAGGTAACGGTATAGCTTCAGTCGTTATTGCCAAATGGGAAGGCCAGTTTGATCATGGAAAAGCAGATACTCAAAAATAAATTACTTTATCCTTATTGCTTTCCAATTGTTTCTGCCCAATATATAGGATTTCTATATTTGAATAAATTCTCTTGATATACACTGCTTTCCACTTAAGATTTATACTCTTAATGTGCAAAAGAAAAAAGTGGAGGGATCTTCATGATAGAAACTGTTGGAATTATGGGAGGGATGGGGCCGCTCGCAACAGTCGATTTGATGAACAAAATTATTCGACTAACCCCTGCCCAAAATGACCAGGATCATATTCATATGATCGTTGATAATTATCCTCAGATTCCGGATCGTACATCAGCCATAATGGGTAAAGGCAGTGATCCCCTTCCCTTTATGAAACAATCTGCCAAGAGATTGGAGGATGCCGGTGCAGATTTGATTGTAATCGCTTGCAATACTGCACATTATTATCTGCAAGACATTCAAGAAACGGTTAGGACTCCGATTGTTAATATGCCCAAAGAAACTGCAAGTTTCATAGGCGAAGCTGGTATTAGACGTGTCTCATTGTTAGCGACTGACGGTACATTGAAAACGTTGCTTTATCAAAACGCTCTCCGTGAGAAAGGCATTACTGTGTTGGAGCCTGATGAGATTACACAAGCTATCGTAATGGAAGGTATTTATTCAGTAAAAGCTGGACATATCGAAAAAGGCAAGCGTTTATTGGTGAACGCATTTCAAACGATGATTGCCAAAGGAACGGAGGCCGTTGTTGCAGCTTGCACAGAGATTCCAATTGTCTTGAATGAAGTAGACGGGATTAAAGTAATAGATCCAACTTATATTTTAGCCAAGAAGGTTGTAGATGTTGCCTACCGGGAGCATGTGTTGTAAATGAGACTTTGAAATTTAGAAGTAAGGGAGTTAAAAACTCATGAATGAATATCGTAAAGAAAAAGATTTTCTTGGAGAAAAAGAAGTTCCATCTCAAGCCTACTACGGTATACAAACTGCTCGAGCATTAGAAAATTTTCCGATCACAGGCTATCGTATCCATGAATCGTTAATTCGTGCTATGGCTACGGTTAAAAAGGCGGCGGCGTTGGCTAATATGGAGATTGGGCAATTGAATCCAAATATCGGTAATGCGATCGTATTGGCAGCGCAAGAGATCATGGACGGTAATTGGCATGACCAATTTATAGTTGATCCTATTCAAGGTGGAGCAGGCACATCCATCAACATGAATACCAATGAGGTTATCGCCAACCGGGCGATCGAGCTGCTGGGGGGAACCAAGGGGGATTATTTCAAAGTGAGCCCCAACACACATGTGAATATGGCCCAATCAACCAACGATGCTTTTCCCACGGCGATTCATATTGCAACCCTTTCTTTGATTGATAAGCTGATCGTCACGATGAAGGAAATGCTCGCAGCATTTCAGACTAAAGCCGTACAATTCGACGGGATTATCAAAATGGGTCGTACTCATCTGCAAGATGGCGTGCCGATCCGTCTGGGGCAGGAGTTTGAGGCCTACAGCAGAGTGCTGGAACGTGATATCAAGAGGATTAGTCAGACTCGTGACCATTTGTACGAGGTTAACATGGGCGCAACAGCCGTCGGCACGGGCTTAAATGCCGATCCCCGATACATTAAACGGGTCGTGGAATATCTTGCCGAGCTCAGCGGATTGCCGCTTTGCAATGCCACGCACCTGGTAGACGGGACGCAAAATACGGATGCTTACACTGAGGTGTCCGCCGCTTTAAAAGTTTGCATGATCAACATGTCAAAGATTGCCAATGATCTGCGTTTGCTTGCCTCCGGGCCTCGCACCGGGCTGGGGGAATTGAATTTGCCGGCACGCCAACCCGGTTCGTCCATTATGCCGGGCAAGGTCAATCCGGTTATGGCGGAGGTAGTGAATCAGGTGGCGTTTCAGGTCATCGGCAATGACCATACGATTTGCCTTGCCTCCGAAGCGGGGCAGCTGGAACTAAATGTTATGGAGCCTGTGCTCGTGTTCAATTTGCTGCAATCGCTGAGTATGATGAATCAGGTGTTCAACGTATTCCGCGTGTATTGTTTGGAGGAAATCGAAGCAAATGTGGAGCGCTGTAAAGAGTATGTGGAGAAAAGTGTAGGGGTTATAACGGCGCTCAACCCGCACTTAGGCTATGAGACAGTCGCGAGAATCGCGCGTGAGGCGATTTTAACGGGGCGTTCGGTACGCGAGCTGTGCCTTCTTTATAACGTTTTGACGGAAGAGGAGCTTGAGATCATTCTTAACCCATATGAGATGACGAATCCAGGTATCGCAGGAGCAGAATTATTGGAAAAGAATTAAAGAGAGGCGTGCAATAAACGCTCAACGAAAACAAAGGGAGAGTGCCAAAAAATGTCAGTGTCAAGCGGAGCCAGCACTTATATGTTATTTCGGATTCAAAAAGAAAAAGGACGAACCCCCCTCAGCGATATCGCTGCAATAATTGAAAAAACGGGCGGAGATATTGTGGGGATTGATGTCATCTCGTCCGATCACACGGGCACGATTCACGATATCGCTGTGAACGTATTCGATCAAGCACACAGCCAATTGATCAGCGAGTCGCTTCAGAAGCTAGATGGTGTCAAAATAATTCATGTGTCAGACCGGACTTTCCTTGCACATTTGGGCGGGAAGATTGAAATTGCCTCTAAGATATCGGTGAAGAACCGTGACGACTTGTCACGGGTGTATACCCCCGGTGTCGCAGGCATATGTACGGCGATTGCGGAACAGCCGAGCAAAGCCTACTCGCTGACGATCAAACGCAATACGATTGCGGTAGTTACCGATGGAACGGCCGTTCTGGGGCTAGGTGATATCGGACCATTGGCGGCTATGCCGGTGATGGAAGGCAAGGCTATGCTGTTCAAGCAATTCGCAGACGTGGATGCTTTTCCGATTTGCCTGGACATGAAAGACCCTGACGAAATGGTCCGAACCATTAAGGCACTGGCTCCGGCATTTGGGGGCATCAATCTGGAGGATATTTCGGCACCGCGTTGCTTCGAAATTGAGGAGCGTTTGAAACGGGAGCTAGATATCCCGGTGTTTCACGATGACCAGCATGGAACAGCCGTTGCCCTGTTAGCGGGTCTGTTGAATGCACTCAAAATTACCGGCAAGCAAATGTCGGAGATTAAGGTCGTTGTCAACGGCATCGGTGCAGCGGGCATCGCTTGCTCAAAAATGTTGCTGTCCGCCGGCGTGAAAAATTTGATCGGGGTGGACCGTAATGGGGCTCTTCATCGGAATGCACATTACGATAATCCTTATTGGACTGAGTTTGCTCAAATAACGAATCCGAATGTGGAAACTGGCAACTTGTCCGAAGTGATCAAGAATGCGGATGTTTTTATTGGCGTATCGGCTCCGAACATTCTAAAGGTGGATGACGTTCGTTCTATGGCGAAGGACCCCATTGTCTTTGCTATGGCGAACCCGATTCCAGAGATTGACCCCGAGTTGGCCAAACCTTACGTTAAGGTCTTGGCGACCGGGAGGTCCGATGGTCACAATCAGATCAACAATGTGCTTTGCTTTCCGGGGATTTTCCGCGGCGCATTGGATTGCAGGGCGAGTGAAATCAATGAAGCCATGAAGCTTGCAGCTGCACAGGCGATCGCATCCGTCGTTACAGATGACGAACTGAGCGAAACGTATATTATCCCGAGCGTATTTAATCAGGAAGTGGTAAAAAAGGTTAGAGATGCCGTAATTGAAGCGGCGTATCGTACCGGGGTTGCACAGAAAAGCATGAGAGATGCAAGTTACGGATAATTCTGTACATGGTGACGGATATACCTACCGAACAGTTGTCGCTGAGAGTTCCTCGGCGACAACTTTTTTTATGGCTTAGTTCTGAAAGTTGATGGATTTCCACACTAGACTTCGCAGTTTCCCTTCAATCAATCACCGTAATGATGGGAGCGTGTGTCGAATGGGTTACGTAGTCTGATTTTTTTTGTTGATACGTTTCCTAATAAGATGAACAACGAGCAGGATTAATGGAAAAGCGAAGGCATAGGTAAGGTCCCAATCTACCCAGTAGGCTGGGATCTCCTTGACGTAGAAAATAATATCTTTCGCAATCAGATGCGACAGTCCGTAAATCATAAACGCTACTGGAAAGATCAATGGCCGATAGGATTTAAGCTTTAATAGCTGAGCTGTCCCCAAGACAAATGCGTAGAAGAACAGCACTGTCTTGAAATAGGTGCTAATGATCCACGTGGTGGCCATTAACGCCTCAATTCGCTGCAAAAAGTTGGCAATGTTGACTCTCTGGGCAAGAATATAGGCAGCGTAAAATTCGTGCTCTGAGAAATATGCCCCGAGTACTGTCAGGGAGAGAAACAAAATGAGGTTGAGTGCAACGCCCCCGATCAATAGGGAGAAATATAAATTGCGGCTTGTATTGCTTTGTTTACGGACATAGGGATACACCATGAAGAACACGCAAATTTCTCCAAAGGGATAAAATACGCCGAACATAATGGTGTGCAGCATGTCAGGAAACGGTGTATTCAAAATAGGATAGATACGCTCTATCTTGACATCGGGGAACAGGAGAACGATTAGGCAAATCAGAAAAAACGCAAAGAACGGGAAAAAAATCTGGGCTGCTCTTCCCAGCGTTTCAAGACCCAGCCGCAAGCCATACACCAGCAGAATAATCGCCATGAAGCGAATGACCCCGCCGGGTGTCGCCTCGTAAATCTGTGTACACATGAAATCTTCGATTTCTCTGACATAGGTGGAGGTTGCAATCAGGTAAAAGAATAAATAGCTCAACGCTACAACTCCACCCACCCATTTTCCTAATACTTGTAATGAAAGCTCGATAATCGTTTTAGTTGGATCAATATTGGATGCAGATACCATCAGCTTTACGCATGCAAGTCCTAGCGGAATACTAATCAAGCCGGCAATCCATGCGTCCTGGTGGGCTCCTGTTGTTATTGCCGCAGGATAAACAAGCGCCATTTCCCCGATGAGTGAGAAAAGCGCAAGCATCATCATTTGAGCTGTACTGATCCGATCTTTTTCAAGATTCATGAGTTACCTCCAAATCTGCTGCAAACTGCCCTTCAAATTTCCTTTTGTCATTTCCTTTAGTATGCGATTTTATTACATAATTATTAATTGATAGTCGAAAAGGAATGTGGAGGAATAATTATCAACTTCTTCTGTCATACTATCTGCAGCTTGCTCACGGAATGCGGAGGTTGCGACATGAAGGATACAATTACGGGCACACTATCACATCGCTTGGAGGACAATGTGGCGCAGTTGGTTCAACTGCTCGGGACAAGCAACGATTTGATCACTAAAGAGCTGCAGTTGGATGAGTCTACGCATATCGCCTTGCTTTATATTGACGGTCTTGTGGATACTCAGGTCCTGCATAACTCCATATTATTTTCACTTCAGGAACGCTGTGCCCCTGAGCAGCTGAGAGATCTTGATGCGAATCAGAAGATGGAGCTTTTGCGAAAACGTGTGCTGATTGCGGGGGATCTGTCCGTCACGCATGACCTTGGACAATTTGTTCATGAGCTGCTATCCGGTAATATCATGGTGCTGGTTGAAGGAACCTCCAGCGCCCTGCGGATCGGACTGCCTGGATGGGAGGACCGCAATGTAGGCGAACCCAGCTCACAATCGGTTGTGCGTGGGCCGATGGAAGGGTTCACGGAAAATTTGCGGACGAACACGGCATTGCTCCGAAGGAAGATTAAAGACAGCCAATTGTGGCTGGAAACCTTCCAGGTCGGTAGGGTGACTCAAACCAGCGTATCCATTATGTATCTCACCAACATCGCAAACCCTGACCTGGTGCAGGAAGTAAAGCGCAGATTGGCCAAAATCGATACAGACAGTATTCTGGAGAGCGGATATATCGAGGAGTTTATTCAAGATACGGCTGCTACGCCGTTCCCCACGATCTATAACAGCGACCGCCCGGATACTATCGCAGCGGGAATCCTCGAAGGCAAAGTGGCGATTCTTGTAGATGGAACACCATTTGTCCTGCTGGTGCCTACCTTTTTTGTCGCCTTTTTTCAATCTGCAGAAGATTATTATCAGCGGGCCGATATCGCTACCTTGCTGCGGTTTATTCGTTTTCTTTCCTTTTTTATTACGTTGCTTGCCCCTTCTTTTTATGTGGCGGTTACGACTTATCATCAGGAGATGATCCCTACCAATCTGGTTATCAGCCTTGCTGCACAGAGAGAAAGCGTTCCTTTTCCTGCATTTGTGGAGGCGATGCTCATGGAATTAACGTATGAGATTCTGCGTGAAGCGGGAGTGAGGATTCCGAAAAATATAGGGCAGGCGATATCCATTGTTGGAACACTTGTCATAGGCCAGGCGGCGGTTGCAGCGGGGTTTATCTCTTCAGCGATGGTTATCATTGTATCCATTACGGCTATTGCCAGTTTTGTCATGCCAGAGTCAGGCATGTCGATCGCTGCAAGAATCATTCGTTTTCTACTTATCGGTCTGGCCGGTTTTCTTGGATTATACGGGATTCTATTCGGTATCTTTTTGATCGTGCTTCATTTGGCGGGTCTGCGTTCTTTTGGCATGCCCTATATGAGTCCGATCGGGCCATACCGTTCAGATGATCTGAAGGATTCCATCTTTCGCTTTCCCTGGCCGCTTCTAAAGACAAGGCCGGCAGAAAATATGGTTCAAAACCTTGATCGTCAAAGCACAGCCAAGCGAAAGGAGTCGGCAGATGAGCCCAAAAAACCGTAAAACTATTTCGCGACTGCTGCTTGCCCTTTTGGTCCCTATGCTGATCAGCGGTTGCTGGGAAAGACAGGAGTTAAACGAAATGGCTTTTGTGCTGGGAATGGGGCTAGATAAGGCTGAATCTGGCTATAAGGTTACGCTGCAGGTGGTTATTCCTTCAGCAATTGCCTCGCAGACGGCAGGAGGGGCGGGAGGTGGCGGGGTGCCGGTGATTGTATCTACCTTCACGGTACCCACGATCTATGAAGCCCAGCGCAAGTACAGTCTCGAAAGCGCGAGAGCCAGCTACTATGGGCATATCCGTATACTGGTGATCGGAGAGGAGCTTGCCCGGGCTGGAATTGGCGAGGTACTTGATATGCTGAAACGGAGCCGCGAGCCGCGTAATGATTTCTACGCTATGGTCGCCAAAGACACCACTGCCGAAGATGTCCTGAAGGTCCTTACCCCGCTAGAGAAATTGCCAGCAAGTAAATTGTATAATTCCCTGGACCAATCATATAAGGCATCGGCCAAAACAGTCGCTGTTTCTTTAAACGAATTTATTGAAGATTTTCTGTACGAAGGGACGAATCCGGTGTTGACCGGAGTAAAGATGTCCGGTAGTGTCAGTGAGGGCGAAAAGAAGAGCAATGTGGAAGATAGCTCGCCTACAGCCAGATTACGTTACAGTAATGTAGCCGTATTTCGGAAAGATAAGATGATCGGGTGGTTAAGTGATAACGAGACGATCGGCTACAATTATGTCACCAATAATGTTGTTAAAAGCTCAGGGCCTGTACAAGGAGACGACGGACGACCCATCGTTATTGAAGCACTTCATACAGACACCAAACGAAAAGTCAAGATTATTGACGGCAAACCACATATTTACATCCATGTAAAGGCCTTGTGTAATGTTGAAGAAGTCATGAGCAAAGATAATCTGGAGGCAGAGCGTGTGATTACAGAGCTGGAAAGAAAATCGGAAGAAAAAATTATCTTTCGGATGAAAACGGCAGTTGAGCAAATTAATGAGCGCTACAATGTGGATACTATGGGCTTTGGACAGTTGATCTATCGTGCCAATCCCCAAGCTTGGGCCAGGCTGCAACGGGAAAAAGGGGACAATTACCTAAAATCGCTACCCGTCCATTACAAAGCCAGCGTGACGATTAACCGGATTGGCATTACAGACAAATCCTTTCTTCAAGATATTAAGGAGTGAGCGCAATGGTGTTACTGCTTTTTCTGGCTGCAGCGGCGGCTTGTGCGATCATCGATGTGCCTTTGCTGAGACGAGGGAGCAGGCGCCGAGACTATCTGGTCTGGGGCTTGTTCTGGATCATGGGCATTGGTGCAGTGGTCTGCTCCTTATACAAGATCAATGTGCCGAGCCCATTGCTACTGGTCATAATGATCTATAAACCGGTTAACAATCTGTTTACATCCTGGTTTTATTAGGTTGGTGAACGCATGTAGGGCAGTTGATGATGTCCTTCGTCATTGGGGTAAAGTGACAGACTTGACTTGAGCAGAGGTATTTCCGTACATATCCTTGGCCAGCACGAGAATATGCAGCGTATCGGCTTGGGAGGCCCCAGCCTGTTTGTATTTAGCAGTTGGAAGTGTTGCTGACCAATTGGCTTTATCTTCTGTAATAACGACACGAATGCCATTGACATAAACTTTGAGCTGCGCGATAGCGCTTTGATCTGTGACTGAACCGTCCAAAGCGAGAACATCGTCCTTGATCGAGGCATTCAACTTAAGCACAGGGACTTCTGTTTCCTTGCGTTTAGAGGGTGGGAGCACAGTTTGCGGGTTATAGGAGAAGGTTTCATTTTCAAGCGCTGGTGTACGCGTTGCGATAGGACGGTTTTTTGTCGCCTGCTCATAGGAATAAGCGTAACGCAACAGGTCATTATCGCTGTATGCGGCACCCGCCATCGTCAGGTTAACGGGCATACCGGTATCCTCCATCGCGCCCATGCTTACGGACACACTTGGGATCCCATATTCGCGCAAAATGTAATTCGTATTGGAGAAATAGTTTCCATTCTCCCAAGCTTCTTCATAGGACGTTTCATTCACATCGGAATCGGCTTTGCCGATATTGGAATTTGCCGGGAACGCTATGAAATCAAGGTCGTTCTGCTTCATCCAATCCTCAAAATCAATCTTTCGAACATTCTCAAGCCCCTGCAGTGCTTCATAAAATTGTGGAATTTGTTCGTATGGGGTGACCCCTTTTTTTATGGTTTCAATGAACGCGTCGTATCGACCAAGATCTCTGCCACGTTTGGCATCTACCGTACCTGGCGGATTCGGGAAAACGGTTGCAGGGTCGATATTAGCCCATGACGGGAAGTTCGGATCGCCCACGCTTTTGAGGAATTCCTCAGCCGCATAAGGATTAAGCAGCCCAAATTCCTTATCATGCCATTTTACTGGCATCAAACCGCGCTCCTCAGGTGTTTTTGCTGTTGCACGGTCTTTCTCGCTATTCGCCTGCAGGGGGAAATCTACTTCCACAACTTCAGCTCCAAGAGCAGTTAAATCCTTTGCAGCTTTTTCCCATAATACTTGTATCGAAGGTCTGAATTTGATTGGATTTGAGCTCTCATGGTCCTTACCGATATAAATTTTCGGAACGCCAATACGTTTACCCCTCAAAGCTTGGGTGTCTCGCAGCTCTAAATAGGATCTCGGACGGACGCTGTTGACAGAAGGTAACTGAACGGCTTTCTGTTCTCGCCAAAAATCACCTTTGGTGATCTTATCCTCTGCAACGATCACGTCAAGCAAGCGCAGCATGTCCTCGACAGTTCTCGTATGCGGGACAACGACATCCCGTATAGGGAAGAGCGGCCAATTCCCACGAATGGAGATCAGACCCCGCGATGGCGTGTAGGCAATTAAACCATTGTTAGATGCTGGTGATCTTCCAGAAGATACCGTTTCTTCTCCCATGCCGAATGCAGCAAGGTTGGCGGCTGTTGAGACGCCGGATCCGTTAGAGGAGCCAGAGTACCAGGCTGCAGCCAAATAATCCGAATTGTATGGACTTTCAGCACGGCCATAAACGCCTCTTTGCATCCCTCCCGCTGCCATTGGCGGCATGTTGGTTTTGCCGATCAGCACACCACCGGATTCGCGTATCTTTTCTACTGTAAAGGCATCGTCCTTTGCGGTCAGGTTTTTGAAAGCCGGTGATCCAGAAGCGACAGTGAGTCCCTTAACCTGGTAGCTGTCTTTAACCGTGTAGGGTATGCCTAATAGAGGTTCGGTAGTAATACCCTGAGCCCTTAGTTGATCAGCCTGAGCGGCTTCTTTTAGTACGTCAGGGTTCAGGACAGGGATGGAATTCAGCCGAATGCCACTAGAATCATAAGCATATACCCGGTTAAGGTACATGGCTGTGAGCTCGACACTCGACAGTGCCCCTGAATTCATCGCGTCCTGCATCTGAGCAATCGTAGCCTCTTGCAATTGAAATGTAACCAGGGAGGAGGTGGGTTCACTATTGATTTTACTTGAGGACGAGGACGAAGGGGCGGCGGATGCAAGTGAGCATCCCGTGAGAGTTAAAATCATACCAGCTGCGATCCATTTGCAATAGCTACCGATTACATTCCCTGTATTCGCTTTTACCGTTCGTGCGCACATAGCATTTTCACTCCTTAAGAGGGGTAGGACCAGAAATTGGACAATGTCAGTTTTTTATTATGCTACTTCAAAGATAGATCAAGATTCAAGCTAAACAGGTTATTTTTCTAAAGGTTTTTGAAAATAACTTCTAAATGTTGGTAATTAATTATCCAAATCCGGAAACAAATTAGAAATAATGTAGATGAATATGTGGGAAAATTGAATTTTTCAGCCGCTGATATCGGAGGACAAGACATAGTCGCATAAAAAGTCGCCAAAGTGGCGGCTTTTTTGTTTTAACGATACAAGTTCTTGTCCCTGGCAGAGGACAAGAACTTGGTATCATAACCGATTAGGTGAACTAATTGTATGGATAAAAAGCACTTCAACTATATAAATTAAGGGTTACTTGTTACGGATTATAAGCTCTGTGACGTGGGGCGGACAATCAGTTCGTTTATTGTCACATTAGTCGGCTGCTGGATCGCAAACAGCACGGTGTTGGCAATGTCGCCTGGGTCAAGTTGGTCCCATTCCTGACTTCCTAATTTCTCCAATGTAGGATAAATCGAGTTGTCGGTAATAGTGCTGTACAATTCGGTTTCCACTGCACCAGGGGAGATGAGGGTCGTCCGAATATTCTGTTTGGCTCCCATTTCTGTCCGCATGCCTTCCGTGAACACCCGGACTGCATGTTTGGTTGCGCTGTAGACGGAGCTGGAAGGAAAGGTCAAGTGTCCTGCAATAGAGGAGAAATTAATGATATGTCCCTCATTGCGTTCTTCCATATGCCTGTACACTGCTGCCATCCCATAGAGGACGCCTTTTATGTTCACATCAATCATGCGACCTTTAAATGTCTGAAAAACGAAAGTGGCATGATCCCAGCGTTGTTAATCATGATGTCGATTTGGCCGTAGGTTTTTATTGCTGCTTCCGCCAGCGACTCAACGTCGGCACGAGAGGTTACGTCCGTCACTTTGTAGCTGGCTTCACCTCCAGTGTTGCGGATTTCATCCGTCAGCTGCTGTAAACGGTCTTCACGGCGGGCTGCCAGCATAACTTTTATGTCGTTTTTAGCAAGGAGCTTGGCCGTAGCTGCCCCCATTCCGCTGCTGGCGCCTGTGATGATGGCTACTTTTGTATTCATATCGGATTCCCCTTTGTTTTTTGTAGCCAGTCGTTACTGGCTCGACTTTAGAGTACCAAGTGGAGTCAACTGTAAGTCAAGCCCTGGTCAAAATCAGTGACACAAGTTGAGAAACCTTGAATAATCGCTGTTTATATGAAAATTTAAAATAAATTTCACCAAAAACGGGGAAAAACAAGGGCAAATTGTTTAGAGTAGACTCTAAGAAATTTGCCCAAAAAAGCGCGTGACCCTTCCGATGAGCACGCTTGGTTCCGATAGAAACACTTATAATGAGGCTGGTCTAGGGCATCATTTTCGATAATTCTTTTTCCTGCACATCGTATAACGCCAGTTTGTAATTGATCTGCTCCAAATATTTGTAAGTTTGCAAGAGATCTTTCTCTACTTTTTTCTTATGTTTAAGCATCATTTGTTTGCGAGATTTGAGTGTGCTTTCGCCTTCCAGGTATAAATCCACATATTGCTTGATTTCGACAAGCGGCATACCGGTCGACCGCAGCGCCAGAATAAAATACAGCCACTCCAGGCTTTCTTCATCGTATAAGCGATTTCCGCTCGGATCACGTTTAACACCAGGCAGTATACCTTCCCGCTCATAATAACGAAGCGTGTAAGCAGAGATGCCTGTACTATCTGAAACTTCCTTAATTGTGGACATGTTCTTTCCTCCTTTCATGTATCAAAGCCTTGCTGTCGCGTCTGATTGCGGTATTGCAAAGGTGTTACAGAAGTGATTTTTTTGAACTGCTTGCAAAAGTAAGAAGAGTCGGTAAAGCCGACAAGGGATGCGATTTCCCCAACGGAGTGACGTTCTTCTGCCAGGAGCTTCATTGCTTTTTGGACCCTGATGGAGAGCAGCAATTGCAAAGGGCTCAGTCCGTATTTTTTCTTGACGGAGCGAATGATATGAGCCGGATGAAAGGAATACTTGGCGGCAAGCTCGTTCAAATCGAAAGCGTTCTGATAATGCGAAGAAAAATAATCGAAAACTTCCTCAGCCAGTTCCTTTTCTTTTTCGTGTTCTCGTAAATCGCAAAAAATCGTTAGTATTTTCAGAAATAACTGCTGGTATTCGATCTGGGATTTTGTCGATGAATAAAACAGCTTCTCATTATGATATTTGTCAATTTTGACTTGGGAAATGCTGTCCATATAATTCTTGAGGATTTCGTGCAGACTGTCGTCAATCCTTCCGTATTGGGGAAGCGAAATATAAAATACATCTTTTTTATAGTATTTCGTTTTGTTCATTTTGGAATCGACATGTGTGATGGGATTCTCAGAATAGAAGAAATCTCCCGTTGTATAAAAATGAACCCAGGAGAAGGTCGTATCGGAAGTACAGGCTTTGTAGCCTTTATGCAAGTTGCCAGGTGTCAAAATTAAATATTGGCCGGGCTCGATCGTATATTTGCACCCATCCTCTTCCAGATAAAGAGCTCCCGAAAAGACGAATATCAGGTCAAAGGTATGCTCAAGAACGCGACGTTCGTGAAGATCTCCTTTTCGGAACAGCGATATCCCCCCGACGATAAGATGAGGCAAGGGAGGACAACTGAAATGGATGTATAGCAATTCTGCCACCTCAAATCAATTTTATTATATAAACCATAGCATAAAAACGTCGGAATGATCAATAAATTCAAAATTCAGGCTGGAAATAAGTATGATATTCACGAATCAAAAAAAATGAAAATGATAATAATGTTATATTTTTAAGGCTAATAATATTATATTTTTTGTTTATTTTAATGATTTTAATCCCCCTTCCAGGGTGTCATACTTATATCAATAAGTCGGTCCGCTTAAAAAGTTTAGCGCTTTCATTCAGTCGACGGAATGAGCCTATTATTCATATTTACCTGGGGGGAAGAAGGGTGCAAGTCTTAAAAAACTATAAATTCTCGATTATACTGCTGGCTGGAGTTTTAGTGGGCGCGATCGCTGGCACGATTATGGGTGAAAAATCCGCAGTCCTGCAGCCCTTTGCAGATGTTTTTCTGAACATGGTATTTGTGATCATTGTGCCGCTGGTGTTTGTATCTATAGCCGGTTCTATAGCGAGCATGACCAATTTGAAAAAGCTGGGGAAAATTTTGGGCATTTTCTTTTTGGTGGTGGTGGTTACGGGCATCATTACGGCTATTTTGGCATTGATCACCGGTCTGATCTTTAATCCGGCCCTGAACGCTGAAGTTAGCTTTGGAAAGGCAGTTCAGGATCAGGCGGCTGCTTCGCTGGACATTGTCGGTTTGATAACTGTAAGCGATTTCGTTGAATTGTTATCCTTAAAGCATATGATGGCCTTGATTGTTTTTGCAATCCTGTTTGGAATTTCCGTAAGCTCCATTGGAGAAGAGGGAGCTCCGGTTTCCAAATTGCTTAATAGTTTATCCTCTGTGTTGAATAAAATTGTTTCCATTGTTATGTATTATGCTCCTGTGGGCATCGCCTGCTACTTCGCGACACTGATCGGAAAGGTAGGCAATCAAATTGTCTGGTCCGTTGCCAGGGCGTCCATTATTTACGTGGCATTTTGTATATTATTTTTCATTCTGTTCTCCTTTTTGGCCACTTATTTTGGCGGAGGTAAAACCGGAATCAAGCGTTTTTGGAAAAATATATGGCTGCCGCTGACCACGGCGATGGGAACATGCAGCAGTACGGCTTGCATCCCTGTGAACAGACTGGCCGTGAAGCAAATGGGCATTCCCGATGAAATCGGCGACATTATCGTGCCGCTTGGCGCAAACATGCACAAAAATGGTGTAGTCGCCGTTCAAATGATCAAAATTATTTTCTTGTTCGGAATTTTTAATATGACGATGGGCACGGGAGATATGGTAAAGGCTGTTCTGGTAGCCTTGATAAGCGGAATTATTGTGGGTACGATCCCAAGTGGCGGATTTATTGGGGAACTATTCATCTGTACCGCCTTCGGCTTTCCGATGGAAGCGGTTCCGATCCTGGTTATTTTGGGAACGATTACAGACCCGCTTTGCACTATGGTAAATGTAACCGGCGATCCGGCCATTAGCATGGTGATTTCACGGATCATCGAAGGCAAGAACTGGATCAAACAAAAAATAGGCGCTGTGACACAGGCGTAGAGTACAGAAAGGCGGATGGGAGATGGAACTGGGGAAAAACGCCGTCGGATCGGCAAGCGCGAAAGAAATAACGGAACTGGACGGCGATGCGATTTATTTGGGAAACTTAAATACTGTAGAAGCCGATTTGAAGCTTCCGCTGATGGGGAAGTATGGTTCTTCCATTCAGTGGGAATCGAAAGAAACACTATTTATAAGTCATACAGGCAAGGTTACGAGACCTACCTTTGGGGTAGGCAACCGGAAAGTTGCCGTTGTCGCAACGTTGACATATGAAGGAGAGGTCACCCGCAAGACATTTGAAGCAACGGTTCTCCAGGAAGAATATAAAGCAAAGATCGTTGCGGTAAATCCACTGACCGTGCGCACGAAAGTTGGGGAACAGCCGGAACTGCCAACCGTCGTCATTGTAAAAAATGATACCGGAAGTTATACCGTAAGCCAGGTTTCCTGGGACCCAGTCAAAGAGGAGGCTTATCGGCAACCGGGATTTTTCTCGATCCACGGTAAAGTGGAAGGAAGTCCATTGAAGGCCATAGTCACCGTTCAAGTGGTGGATAAGGTTGAGGAAACAACGGATCACGTCAAGCGGGTGAAGGAATTTAAGGGTCAAAAGGTAAGTCTGGAGAGGGAAAGTGAATTTGAAGCAGCTATGAACCGTTTCCTGCAGTTTGTACGGTCAGTGAACGATGACCAGATGCTGTATAATTTTAGAGAGGCAGCCGCCATCGACACCAAAGGAGCACAGCCGATGACAGGGTGGGATGCTCCGGAATGCAATCTGAAGGGGCATACCACTGGACACTATCTTTCTGCGCTGGCGCTTGCTTATCATGCCACGGAGGACTCCGCGCTACTCGGGAAAATTCAATACATGGTTGCAGAATTGGGCAAATGCCAAACAGCCCTGTCTGAACAGACGGGCTATGGCCGGGGGTTCCTGAGCGCGTATTCGGAAGAACAGTTTAATCTGCTGGAGCAGTACACAACTTATCCGGAAATATGGGCTCCCTACTATACGTTGCACAAGATTATGGCCGGTCTGCTAGATTGTTACCAGCTTGCGGGCCAGAGGGAGGCTTTGGATATTTGCGATAAGCTGGGCCATTGGCTTCACAGCCGACTAAGCCGGCTTCCGAGAGAGCAGCTGCATAAAATGTGGTCATTGTATATTGCCGGGGAATTTGGGGGTATGAATGAGGTATTGGCCAAATTATATGCGATCACCGGCAATGAAAATTATTTGGTGACAGCGAAATATTTTGACAATGAAAAGCTCTTCCTTCCGATGAAGGAGAATGTGGACACTCTAGGAAATATGCATGCCAACCAGCACATTCCGCAGGTGATTGGAGCCTTGAAGCTGTTTGAGGTTGCGGGGGACAAGGCTTATTACAATATCGCAGAGAACTTCTGGACGATGGTGGCACAAAGCCACATTTATCCGATCGGAGGCACCGGAGAGACGGAAATGTTCAGAGAGCCGGACGCCATTGCCGGTTTTCTCACCGATAAAACGGCAGAAACCTGTGCGAGCTATAATATGTTGAAGCTGACCAAAGAGCTTTTTCAGTTTAACCCGCGCAAAACGTATATGGATTATTATGAGAAGGCGCTTTATAACCATATTCTTGCCTCAGAGAATAGCCAAAAAGCGGAGGGCGGCAGCACCTACTTTATGCCACTGGCGCCCGGATCTATCAAGAAATTCGATACACATGAAAATACCTGCTGTCATGGAACCGGTCTGGAAAATCATTTTAAATACCAGGAAGCCATTTATTTTCATGATGAAGACAGGCTGTATGTGAACTTGTACATTCCCTCTCGACTGGATTGGAGCGAGCAGGGGCTTAGCCTGATGCAGAAGCGGGATCGGGACGGCTTGGAGACAGTCCGCTTTTATATCGAGGGCGGCCCCGAAACAACCCTAATGTTCAGAATCCCCGATTGGGTATCTGAGCCCGTTCAAGTAAAGATAAACGGAGTGCCTTGCCGCGATCTGGAGTATGAACACGGATATTTAATGCTGCACAAAGTATGGAAAAAGGATGAAATCGAGCTGACGCTGCCCTGCTCCTTGAGACTGGCTGACGCTCCCGATGACCACACCCTTAAAAGTCTCACTTATGGACCGTATGTACTGGCAGCAATAAGTCAGGAACAGGATTATATCTCCTGGACATACAGTGAACAAGAATTTCTGGAACAAATCATTGAACAAAAGGATAGTCCTTTGACATTTGTTTTGGATGGCATCAAGTTTGTTCCCTTGTATCAAATTCAGGATCAAAGTTATCATGTATTTTTTAAACTTACCCGCTGCAAAAGGTAACATATACGCATAAGAAGTCGCCATATCGATATTATCCTCTTTAAGTAGACAGTGTCTAAAAACACATTAAAGCCTACTTGGAGGGGATTTTTCATGGGCGAAATACGGAAGACATACATATGCTGCTGACTAACAGTAGACCGGACAATATCCGATTCATTCAAGGCTCTCTTTTAAAATCTCCAGCCCTCTTCTTAATTCCTCTAAAGAACTAGTGGATGAAAGCGCTATTCTTAGATAGTTCTCTTCCGCATTCCCCCCGCTCAGAAACCGATTGGAATGAAATACACGAATCCCTTTTTCCAGGAAAAAACCTTCAGAATAAGCTTCATGCATAACTTTTGGTAAAGGGAGCCATCGATAAAAACTCAGTGGATGTCCCCCGTGGAGAGTATTTGGGAAGAATTCAGCAAATAACTGGTTGGCCGTCTCGGCCAGTTGTTTTTTCTCTGCAACAATCGTATTCGCTTTTCCTGACAGAATCAGCTCAGTTATGATCTCTGCGTCCAAAGAGGATGTCTTGACGTTGACGTTGTATATGGCCTTCATCATTGTGTCTTTGAATGCTTCGTTAAACACGATATAGGCCACTCGAAGACCTGAGCAGATGGATTTAGCGGTGCTACAAATATAAACCGTTTGTTCAGGGAGCAGCTGATACATCGGCTGACCATAATGATCTATAATGCCCGCTGACAAAAAGGCATGAATGTCGTCCTCAATCAGGATCAAACGATGTTTTTGAATGACCTGAGCTAATTCTTTTTTTCGCTTTTCCGGAATCATAATGGCCGTAGGATTAGCGCAGGAAGGCATCAAAAACACACCATGTACATTCGATTGAGAACATTGGTCTTCCAAAGATTCAGGTAACATCCCATACTCATCACCTGGAATAGGAACTAGTTTGATACGAAGCATTTTGGAGACTTCAATAAAATTGGCATACGTATACAGATCAACCGCAATTCGATTCCCGGGCTCAAACAGTGCAAAGAGTGTAATAGCTAATGCATTTTGCGCTCCCGAAACGATGGCCATATGTTCAGTATCGGCCTGGATGCCGAAAGCCTTCATCCAATTGAGTGCAGCCAGTTTCTGATGCGGGATACCTGCAGGATCATTGTAATTCAATAGCTGCTCCAGATAACTTTTCTCCACCACATGTTTTACGGTTTCAGTAACCAGATCATTGGTTTGCTCAAATGAGGCAACAAAGCCAAGATCAATATATACGTTCGAAGATGGATCTTTTGAAATGGTGACCGACTGAGCCGCGTTGGCTGAAACAAAAGTACCGCTTCCGGTCACGCCATGAATTAAACCTTTAAGTTCGCAAAGCTTGTATGCGCGTGTAATCGTTGTGAAGTTCACATCCAAAAAGTCGGCCAGCTCCCGCTGAGGGGGAAGTTTTGTACCCGGAGCCAAAAATCCATGTCTGATGTCATGTTCCAGCAATAGGGCGAGAGAGCGATAAAGCGGTCGTTGCAATCGATCCTTGTCAGGTTTCCACGACATCGGATAATGTTCAAACGAATTAAATGGCATAGCACACCTCACAATATTGTAATCCATACAATTATAACATTGATTGTATGGATTTGTATTGCTAAACTATCGAAGAAAAGTAATCTTATCAAGGAGATGTAGCAAACATGATACACAGAAGCAAGCTTCAATTGGCCTTTAAATCAGCTTTCCCTTCCACACTTCCCATACTAGCTGGATTTTTGTTTCTAGGGATTGCCTACGGCATTCTTATGAATATATCTGGCTTTGGTGCGGGGTATGCGATCCTTATGGCCTTATTTATTTTTGCCGGATCAATGGAATTTGTTGCAGTGCATTTGCTGCTCGGTCCGTTCAATCCACTAGGTGCCCTGCTAATGGCCTTAATGGTGAACGCCCGGCATTTATTTTATGGCATATCCATGCTTGAAAAATACAGAGGCACCGGATTCAAAAAGTTCTATCTGATTTTCGGACTATGTGATGAATCGTTTTCAATTAATTACACGGCAAACATCCCCAAAGAAGTGGATAAGGGCTGGTACATGTTTTTTGTAACCTTGCTTAATCACAGCTATTGGGTACTTGGCGCTGCCATTGGTGGAATTTTCGGATCACTGGTGCGCATTAATATGGAGGGGCTTGAGTTTGTGATGACGGCCCTTTTTGTTGTGATCTTTATTGAACAATGGATGAAAGAGAGTACACATCACAGTGCATTGTTGGGTTTGGGAATTTCGATCCTTTGCCTGCTTATTTTTAACAGCGAAAATTTCATCGTTCCATCCATGATAGGTCTTCTTATCGTGCTCTCCTTAATGAGAAAATCACTAGATAGAAAGGCAGGTGAGAGACATGATGTCCATGACTTTGCTTGAGAACATCATAACTATAGGGATGGTTGTCTTGGGAACGATGATGACCCGATTCATTCCATTTATTTTGTTCCCTTCGGGGCGTCCCACACCCAAATATGTGCAGTATCTCGGTAAAGTGCTTCCCTCGGCAGCTTTAGGACTACTGGTTATTTACAGCATTAAGGATGTTACTTTTTTCTCTGGGTCTCATGGTGTGCCCGAATTGATTTCCATTGTCGTCATTATTATGCTCCATCTCTGGCGAAGAAACATGTTGATATCCATTGCTGGCGGTACACTGCTCTATATGTTCCTGGTCCAATTTGTACTCTAAAAGCATCCATTATTTCTAAAATGAACTTGTGTCTTCCAAGGAACAGGATCAATGACCGAACGGTAGCTATATCCCTTTTCTGTGAGTACTAATGGTTTTTTGTCACAATTAGCCGAATCCTTATCTCAAAACAAGCCTTTAACAGATTTAAAGGTATTATTGGAGAAGTACGCTGTACTGTTCCCGAATGCAAAGAAGAAGGCAAAACATAGATCGGCAAAATTATGAGGAGTTTATTAGACGTAATGAGGAACTTTCTGAAATACCTTGTATAGAAACTTTGGTGACTTATTTATACTTAGGACAAGATTGGCCGTGGGGTATATTGTGCCGCTTAGCCAATCTGCGTGATCAAAGTGAAGCCACAACTGATAGAACGCGTTTCTTCAACCCTGTTTGGTTCACTTGTGGACTGGTTGGGTGGTATACCTGCGCTGAATACAACAGGGGAGAATACCAAATAAGGATAACAACTGTATGATAAGAATTTTTAAAATCTTATTAGCCTATTCTTTTTGAGTGCTATGACAATCCTCATTCATGTGATCTATGATTTGATAGCAAATCTTCGCCATTTCCTCGGCCGTCTGCTGCATACCATCTCGAATCCAACTTGCTGCTACACTGTAAATGGCACCACTCCAAAAATAAGATTTGTAATTTTCCTGGATACTATTTTTGGATACAGAACTCTGCATTATGCTGTGGATTTCGTTTAGTATTGCATCTCCGAAATTCGCCATGAGAAGTATTTTCAGACTATCAGCATGTTGTTGTAGCATGTGGAATAACGAGTACCAGTAGTCATATGTGTTTTGTATTGGAAGACGCAGATTCATGGCAACTATGACTTTATCCACGATTTCTTTCATCACGCTTCGCAATATATCCTCTTTAGAGTCGTAGTTGCGGTAGTAAGCAGTTCGAGACACACCAGCCCGTTTTACAATATCTGTAATCGATATATCATGGAAGCATTTGTCCTTCATTAATAAAATCATAGCTGATTCAATACACGTTTTAGTGATGCGGTTGGATTCTGCGTTAGACAAGCGTAAGATTTCTAATCGCTGCATTTCTGTCGTTTTGTTTTCAGTCATTACAATTCCTCCTGTTTTGTTTAGTCCGTATCCTATCCAATTGACGCCTAAAATCACCAGCGTTACAATTGTAACGGAAACACATGTGTATTCTATTTACTCTTAAGATAAATGTCAAATATAAAAGAAATTCCACATAGCAGGTACCAGTGCCACAGAACAATTCAGGAGGTAGTATTTTTATGAAAGCACTTGTTTTAGAAGAACAGGGGAAGATAGAAAGCCTTACGGTTGTACAGGATAGAGAGATGCCCATGCCGAAAGAAAATGAAATCAGGGTAAAAGTTTTTGCATCTGGTTTAAATCCTTCAGATTATCAAGTTGCAGCTTATACCGGCCTGGCAAGTGAAAAGCAGAGAGTGCTCGGGTTAGATGTTGCTGGAATTGTGGATGCGGTTGGAAGCGAGGTCAACAACTTTAAGGTTGGTGATCGTGTATACTATCTCCGCAGCATAACAAATCTGGATGGAGGATTTGCGGAGTATGCCTGCACGACAGCTCATACAGCAAGCAAGCTGCCAGAGTCGATTCCTTACGAGGTAGCTGCCGTAGCACCCGGGGCAGGGTTTACAGCATATCAGGCAATCATTCAAAAACTCAGACCGAAAGCAGGAAATACGATACTGATACACGGAGGAGCAGGTGGTGTAGGAGGATATGCTATTCAGTTGGCTAAATTATGCGGCTTAACGGTATATACGACTTGCCAAGGAAGAGACATAGAATATGCAAAAAGTCTGGGTGCAGATGAGGCAATTGATTTTACAAAAGAAGATGTGTATGCAGTGATTGCCAAGTTGACAAACGAAAGAGGCGTTGACTACGTACTGAATACCATCAGTTCAGCAAGTGCTACTAGAGATATTGATGTACTTGCCTTTGGTGGTGAAATTGTAGTCACAGCTGGTTTTCCTGAATTTAATCGACTTCGATTTTATGAAAAGGGCATGTCACTGCATGAAATTGCTCTTGGAGGTGCTCACACAGAAGGGGATTACAAAACACAAACTAATTTAGCTGAAATTGGAGATGAATTCGCCCGATTATTAGTTGAAAAGAAAATTGCACCTCCAGCATTGACGGTCATCTCTATGGAAGAAATTCCTGAGTATTTAGTAAAACTAAAAGAAGGAAAAATAACAGGGAAAGTTGTTGCAAAAATCAATTCGATGGAGTGAACTAGCGACAAGAGCAGGGTCAGCTTGGTTGAAGAAAAAAGATATAATGGTCGCTGCGCAGTTAACATGAATTTTGAGTTTGATTTAACTTGTTAGTTATAGGTGCTGACTATTCTTTCAATCCTACAAATACTGACTTACATGAACAAGTTATGAATATTACAGAAGGTAGAGGATTTGATATTGTGATTGAATGCTCAGGTGCCGCCTCAGCTGTGGAACCTGCATTTAATTTTGTTGCTCGCGGAGGGACCTTAATAATTGCTTCAGCTTATAAAAAAGACTTTAAATTCCCATTAGATATGGCTCAGGTATTCTCTAAAGAGATGACTATTAAAGGTGTGTTTCTATCACCCAATTTATTTGACCGTTCTGTTCGAATGTTGAATAGAATTAATTTTAAAGAGACAATTACAGCAGAATTTCTACTTAGTCAGTATCAAGAAGCATTTAAAGCGCATAAAAGTGGTAAGCATATAAAAATTGTTTTTAGAATCGATTGATATACTCCTCTACGGACTGATTTATTTATGATGCACTTTCTTTTTTTCTTTTGCTTAGTTTTTTTTAGTGGATGAATTTGAGAGTAAGTTAATACTCATTTGAAGAGCTTCCATTAAATTAATAATTTGAATTTAGTTAGAAAAGTTGTAATTCGGCTTAACAAAACAGATAAAACGCTACTGACATACTGTTGTCAGTAGCTTTCTTATATATTTAGGTAGGCAAAATGAGGGAGGGGGTCAAGAAAATGATCGACGGGGCACCTGATACTGTACTCTTTGAGAGAGATTTAACGTGTTCTAATCAAGAACGTTATTGGATCGGCGTAGTTTCTGCATCCCACGTCAGCTATGCAGTGGAAGAGGGGATTGCGCAGACTTGCCATGGGAAAGCTGGCCTACTCCGAAGAATGCAATCAGGGGACTGGCTCATCTATTACTCACCACGCACAGAAATGAAGGGAGGGGAGACCCTACAAGCATTTACAGCGATTGGCCGGGCCATAGACAATGTTGTCTATCGATATAAAATAAGCGACGATTTTATTCCACATCGTCGAAATATGAGTTATTTGCCTTGCAGGATCGTAAAAATCGCCGGTCTGTTAGACAAGTTGACGTTCACCAGAATGGAGCAGAATTGGGGATATCCATTTCGCTTCGGGCAATTCGAAATTAATCGGAAGGACTTTCTAACTATAGCGAATGAGATGTTGGGGAGTAGCTGCGAAGAAACTGTTAAAGAAGAATCACTCATCTTTTATAAACAATTAGAATTCAATTGGTGAAGTATTTCCGCTTGGATGTTGTGAGGAAATTATTCTCTCATTTACACTTCGCTGAGAAATATTTTTAATAATGGGAGGCAATCATTTTGAAAACTATTTCAATGGAGAAAAGCTGACTCCAACACTCCGTTCGATCAATTGCTGTCTGATGCCGAGCGAATAAAGCTTGTCCAGATAGATGAACTCTGTGATCAATTCATTGCGGCGGATAAATATATCTTTGCTTCGCCGATGTGGAACCTCACGATTCCGCATGTGTTGCTTAATTATACTAATTGCTTAGTTATCCCAGGCAAGACATATCGCTATACGGAGACCGGCCCTGTGGGACTTCTAACTGACAAGAAGGCGCTTCATATCCAGGCTAGCGGCGGAGTTTACTCGGAAGGCCCTGCTTCGTTCCTGGAGTGTGGAAATAGTTACTTACGTACGATCATGCAGTTCATCGGAGTCACTGATGTCCAGAGCATTTTCATTGAGGGAATGGCCGAAATGCCTGATCGAGCTGAAGCCATTAAGGAAGAGGCTGTCGCGAAAGCGAGAGAAGTTGCAAAACAATTTTAATATCATTTTGATTGCAATGAATTTGTGGCCTTTCTAACAGGATAAGGCTGCAGATTCATTGCATTATTTGGTATTATTCTTATGGATATCGGCGTTCAAGGGGCTCAGATTTCGAATCAAGCTCGAATATAGGCATTAGATGAAGGAGCCAGAAGCAGGCTGAATACGGTTTTAATGGTAAGCACATTTATTAGCGGAGTTTTTGGATCTTCGCTAGGCAGCTATATGTGGAGTGTCGGGCAATGGTCGGCAGTTTCTCTCACAGGACTCTGTTTGACCTTACTATCATTTGTCGTATGGCGAATCGTCCGGTTGAGAAATCGGTGAGATCAAGAAGCACCCCGGATTTTCATCCAGGGTGCTTCTTGGTATCAACGCAAAATGTATCGACTATTCCAAAAGATCTTCGATATTTAAAGTGACTCCGTTATAGGTAGCATAACCATAACTTTTGGGCTTGCCGTCTATATCTGTATCAAACAACAGGCTAGCAGGCGTAGGTCCCGTCATGGGGGAGAAGGTGGCTCTAAAATTCATTTCACCTTGTTTGTCGCCTGTTAATTGAACATTAGCTTCATAACGGCTTTCACTGGCAAGACTAGAGTTTGTCTTTTCAAATCCATTGTAGAAATTCACGCCATCATCGCTAAAGTTTACGTACTGAACTTCCGATTGGCCTGAGAACAATGATGAACCTGTTCTTTTATAATAGAGGTATCCAGAATGTTTTCCAGCAATTTTCCCATCTACATTCCCATATACAGAGTCCAGCACAGTTAAGTCTTTAATACCGTATGGAATATCATCCGTAGTGGGTTTTATCGGTACTGTTTTTTTAGGCTTATAATCAAGTAGTTTTGCTTTCTGAACCCGCTTTTGAGAACCATCGCTGCCTCTTAACACCTCCAGCCACATAGCACGTTTTCCATTAGGGTGCCAGGACATAGGGGAGTAATACACCCAATCCTCATCTGTGGTGAGTTGTACGCCTTGATATCCATCCTGGTGCATAGAACGGTTAATGTCGATCAAAGCCGGGCCAACGTTGCCCTCTCTAAAATTGCGTACCCCGGTTACGGCATAAGTGTACTGCAAATACATCATATCCGTTGAGGTATATATACCGTAGGGCCTAGGCATGAGTCCAAAAATGGCAGGATCCGTTTGCTCCGAGAATCTTGTAGTCATTACCATTCCCAATCGTTCATCAGGGGAAAAAATCGTTGTTTCATTATATCCGGGAGTATAAGTGATTTGCGTAACACTTTCAGAATTTAAATCCTGTACAAGGGAATCCGGTGTACTGTAATACATTCCCCCGACAATGGAAATGGCATTTCCCCCCTTGACAAACTGCTTCACTTCTCCGCCCCTCAAGGGCTTGGGGATGAAAAAGCCAGGATTATTCGGATCGTTTTCAAGGGCGTGTATTGTACTAATAAGCTGCACATCTTCGAGAACATAGTTATCCGTATGACGCTCCAAGACACCGATCGCTGCCGCAGCACCAATATCCGAGCGGAGCATAGTCCAGCTCATATGCTTATTGTCAGGTGCTATGATGATTTCAGACCAATGTTTGAACGTATCTGAGTCATCTACTAATATTGACGGAAATTCGACAGGAACTAAAGTTGTACTTAAGGAATTGTCGATGTTAGGCGAACATTCAAGGACATAATCCCCCAGCAATACCCGCTTATTATCCTGGAATGGCATAATCCGGATCCCAGGCGACTTTGGTTTTGTCGGGATGACTCCAGAGTAGATGATCTTGAAATTCGTTCCGTTATCGTTGAGAACACCTATGTTCCAAAAATCGGCTGTAAGGATATCGTTCTCTGTTTTATAAATAATAAGGACCTTCCCTGAGTACGTGTAAGTACTGCTTTCCAACACCTTCACTTCATCCGGTAATGGAATAGTGCTTATTTCCACTCTTCCGATTCCATTGTTTCCGGCTTCCGAACTGTTGGTGTCTGAAGATACGATGGAAGCAGCCTGTGTCGGTATTCCCATTGATAATAATAAACTAAGCATCGTGAAGACTAAAAAGAATCTTTTTTCCATCCATTTCGCCTCCAAATAAGCAGTATTTTATTATCGCTTGCTACAATCATCAAAATGGATTGATCCTACCGACATCTGTTTTAAAATGATTTAGTACATTGGTACTTATTCTCACCTCCCTGCAAAAAATTATAGGCGTGTAAAAAATGATACAAAACGGAAAATGTATCCGTTTTCATAAAATATAAGCACTGGAAAATAAATGATCAACATGTCATTTTTAAGATAAACACAGTCATTTTTATGATTTCTAATGAGATTAGTGCAAATGGAGGTTGCAGCGTGTACAATGGGACAAAAGACGCTTAGCAGGGGAAGGATCAAAGATGGTGGATGATAAGTGGTTCCACGGAGCAGTGACGAAGCTAAGGAACATGAGGCTTCAAAATAAACTGTTGATGGGATATCTTGTGGCTTGTGTTATTCCATTCTTGATTGTAAGCGCATTCATTTATCATCAAGCGGCTGCAGAATTGGAGGATTCCTCACAAGAATTCGCTGCCTTGTACACCTCGCAGCTTGAGACCACCTTGAATCAGTTCATGGAAGAATATGATAGGGTAACCAAGTCGGTCCTAGTTGATAACGACATCATCAACAAACTGGGCGACACACGGAGCCAGCCTATAGACGAACAGGCCCTCCAGCGATTGACCATACAGCGCCTGCTTATGAGGGTAGCCATACTGAGACCGGAGATAGGTAATCTGATCCTAATCAGCGAAGACAACAGCGTCTATCAGTATTCCAATACCACCAGCATGGTAAACGAAACTTCACTATTGTCGCAAGAATGGTACAAGCGGCTGCGCGGCTCGAACGAAAAACTTTTTATTACAGGATTGCACGACCGCTCTTATTATGAGGATCGGGGGGACGGTGCTCTAATCACCGTCGGCAGAGTGCTGCTCGGCTCAGACGGAGCGTTCAGAGGAGTGATCCTTATCGATCTTGATCCGTTTAACCTCCTGGAATTAAACCAAGACTTTGTGTCAGCCCGGGATAAATACGGTATGAGTGTTACCGTTAGCAATGCATTGGGAGAAACCATTTATCATTCCGATGCGGCCAGCGGCCGGGTTACCTGGAAGCAAGTGCTGGAGTCGGACATCGATTATACCAAGGATACGAGCAGCAAAGACCTGATTATTCTCTCCGGAAGCACCCGATTAGGACAACTGATTATCAAGACACAGATACCGCGCGAGAAAGATCCGCTGAACCCTATGCTGACAAGCAGCGATCATTCGGAACTGGTTCTCCAAAAGGCAGGGCATGCATCCTTGGTGGAAACCCAAAACGGGGAGTGGTACTTGGCTCACTTGTGTGGAAGACCAACGGCAGAACTCCGATGTACTTTGGGCAGGGAAACAGCATTGCAGCACTGCTTCTGGGACGATAATGGCTGGTTGCGTATTGAGGGGGGGGCAATAGTCCTTCAGTCCATGTCAAGGCTCCGCTACTTCCCGCTCATCCATTTGAGATTGAACCGGAGAAGGATGATTTTGATGAATCCACGCTGCGTTTGCAATGGAGTACGCTCCGTATCCCTCCGGATACCAACTGGTTGACCTTAAGCGAGAGAAAAGGGTATTTGCGCTTGAGAGCTTTCAGCAAATGACAGGATTAATCCTTTATTACGATACGGAAGATTATGTGTATCTGAGAATCACGCATGTGGAGGAGCAGGGCAGAGTCCTCGGGATTATACAAACGATCCGGGGCAACTACGACGAGCTGCTTGCGCAAGACCTGTCACTTCCAAGCTCGGGGCCAATTCGATTAAAGGCCGCGGTGTGCCGAGATTGCCTGCATTTTTTTTATGCCCTGGGCGGCTCAGATTGGCAGTCGATTGGCGTGAAAATCAATATCCTTCATCTAGCGGATGAAGCTTCTGACCTGCTCCGGTTCACGGGAACTTTTGTCGGAGTTTGCGTTCAGGATTTGGGTGGAACCCGCCGTCATGCTGATTTTGACTATTTTATTTACAGGGAAATTGCTCCAAAATAATCGGAAGGCATAAAAGAGAGGCTTAGGGCCTCTCAGATTGTCGAGAAACCCCGTCATTTTGAGACGTGGGTTTCTTTTTTTACATCACGCGGTGTCTATATAGAATGCTTTTTATCTTTCTCATGATTTGGTGATGTACCAGAGTGTGTTAATATGCGGTCTAGTACTTTTTCAGTAAATGGCATAAAGCAATTGAGTATTAGCCCCCCTAAACAAACGGTTAACAAAGTTCCAACGCCAATTGGTCCATTTAAAATCACTGCTATGATCAAGAATATGAGGTAGATGAATGTTCTCGAAAAAAATAGATTTGTTCTAGTTAATTCTTGTATGATTATTGTTAAACGGTCAACTGGAATGGGTGCAAAATTTGTCTGCAAATATATTGCAGTTCCTAATCCTACAACAACTAAACCAATTCCAAAACAAACAACTTTGCTGTACCATAGTTCAGGTGTTATCAAATTGTGCAATAAAAAAAGCCACATATCAATACCAATACCCGTTATAAATGCTGTTAACAACCCCAAAACTTCTGGTCTTTGTCTTTTTAAAAGTGAATTACAACATATCAATATTATAGCTATTATGATTTCCCAACTTCCCACAGTAAGCCCCACATTTATGGACAGTCCTACCAAAAGTGCATCAAAAGGTGAAGTCCCAAGGTCTGATTGTATAGTGAAAGAAATTCCAAGGGATAATATAAAAATTCCTAATACAAAAAAAATATATCTCACTTTACTCGACCTCTTTATCATAATTCCATGTTGCAAATGCAACAAAATCAGGGTAAATTTAATATATACCATTTTTATTGCATTTGCAATAAAATAGATGCGAAGGAGTTAATTTATGAAGGAAGTACTTCGTGAAATTGGAATGATAGCAAGGGCATTAGATTCTATAAGTAATATAGAATTTAAAGAATATGATCTTACAAAAGGGCAGTATTTGTACCTTGTGCGAATATGTGAAAACCCAGGAATCATTCAAGAAAAGTTAGCTGAGATGATAAAAGTAGATCGAACAACTGCATCTCGTGCTATAAAAAAGCTTGTAATTAATGGATTTATTGAAAAGAAAGAGGATAACCATAACAAAAAAATTAAAAAACTCTTTCCAACAGAGAGAGGGAACAATGTTTATCCTTTTATAAAAAGAGAAAATGATTATTCCAATAACGTTGCATTAGAGGGATTTTCGGAAGGAGAAGTAGAAACCATTTTTTATCTTCTTCAAAGAGTAAGAGAAAATATAGGGAATGACTGGGAATTTGTGAAAAAGGGGAACAAGAGAAATTATTGATTTATATAAAGGAGCGATACACTAAAATGACTGTAAAAATCATAAAGTGCAACCGTGAAGATTTACAAATACTCCAAGAAATAAGTATTGAAACATTCAACGATACATTTAAAGATCAGAATTCACCTGAAAATATGAAAGCCTACCTGGAAAGAGCATTTAACCCTAAACAGTTGGAGGAGGAATTGTCCAATATCTCTTCAGAAATCTTTTTCATCTATTTCAATGAAGAACTCGCTGGATATTTAAAGGTAAATATGAATGATGCCCAATCCGAAAAAATGGGTGATGAGTCATTCGAAATTGAGAGGATTTATATAAAGAACAAATTTCAAAAACATGGGCTTGGTAAATATCTGCTAAATAAAGCAATGGAAATTGCGATGGAACATAATAAAAAGAAAATCTGGCTCGGTGTATGGGAAAAAAATAAAAACGCTATTGCTTTTTATAAGAAAATGGGGTTTGTTCAAACTGGCGCACACTCTTTTTATATGGGTGATGAAGAACAAATTGATTTCATAATGACCAAAACAATTAATTTTAGATTGTAATTTGTTTACTAATATATATAACATTATATGTAATTGAATTTAATTTATTTGAATTGGAGAATTACAGTTTATTCACACTGTACAGCTAACCTCGCTCAGGTGATATTTTAACTATGCAATTTCTAAATTAAACGACAGGTGTCAAAATCCAAATTTGGGATTATTTTTCCGTTGAAAACGCTATCCCCATCCTGTATAATAACTATACAATTAATATTAGGGTTGTTACTGCAATGCAGGCAAAGCCTAAACCAATCCGTACTAAATTATGTTTAGTTTTGGATTAGTTTAGGTTTTTTTTGTTAGTAAAAAATATAAAGTGGGCGAACTCATGAGGATTAAAAAAATATTCAACAATAATGTTGCATTGGTAGAAGGGCCAAATCGATCCGAGATCATTGTTATTGGAAAGGGACTAGCCTATCGGAAAAATCCAGATGAAAATATAGATCCATCCAGAATTGAGAAGACTTTCGTGATGGAGACTAAAGAATTATCTGAGCGGCTATCTACATTACTGAGTGAGATTCCTACAAAGCATCTAGAATTGACAGATCAAATTATCCGTTATGCAGTAAAGGATCTAAATACTTCCTTTAGCAATAATATCTACCTGGCTCTTACAGATCATATTAGTTATGCAATTACGCGCGCCGCACAGGGATTGAGTCTCAAGAATGCGCTGCTCTGGGAGATACAGAAGTTTTATCCGAAAGAATATCACACGGCAATGCATGCACTACACTTAATTGAAAAGGAAACAGGAATTAAATTACCTGTAGATGAAGCTGGCTTTATTGCAATGCATTTTGTGAATAGTCAGCAGGATGGTCAGGAAATGGAGCAGACCTTAATGGTAACCCAGATGGTTCAAGGAATTCTTAATATAGTAACACTTCATTATGGGATTGAGCTAGATGAGAATTCGTTAAATTATAGCCGCTTTGTGACTCACTTAAAATATTTTTCTTATCGCACCATGCGTCATGAATCGATTCCTTCTGAGGATGATGAGCTGTACGAACAAGTCGTTGCCAAGTATCCTGAAGCTTTTGCCTGCAGTGAGAAGGTAAGAGCATATTTACGGGAAGAGTATCAAGTTGAGACAACCGAAGGTGAAATGGTCTATTTCATGCTCCATATTAGGCGTGTGACCAGCAGAGATTAGCCATTACAATAAATAGCAGGGTTGTTACCATTAGTTGGGCAAAGCCTGGATAAGTGATGAGTGTACTGGTTTTCAGTGTGCTTTATCACCTGTTCAGGTTTTTTTGTTTCATATAAAAAGAATGAGGTATAAAGGAGCGAGAACAAATGAAGTACGAAAGACTAGCCAAAGATATCGTGCAGAACATTGGGGGAGAGGAGAATGTCACGAATCTTGTCCATTGTGCAACCCGATTGAGATTTAATTTAAAAGACAATCATGTACCCGATAAAGAGAAGCTGAAAAGATTGGAAGGAGTGCTATCGGTCGTAGAAAGTGGTGGTCAATTCCAAGTGGTTATCGGGAGTGACGTTGCACACGTGTATCAAGAGATTATGAAAACCAGCAAACTAGGGGCGGGCAATACTGCATCCGAGGATGGAGATAAACCTAAGGAGAAGATCATGTCCAGAATTTTTGCAGTGATTTCTGGAAGTTTATCTCCCCTGTTGCCTGCTATGGCGGGGGCGGGGATACTTAAAGCTTTCCTAACCTTATTCACAACTTTTGGATGGATCTCTGCCGAAAGTGGAACTTACCTAATCCTGGCTGCAGCAGCAAATGCCGTCTTCTATTTCCTGCCTATATTCCTGGGTGTCTCTGCAGCGTTCAAATTCGGCGTCAATCCTTATGTAGGTGGAGTTATTGGTGCAGCATTAATGGAGCCGAATTTTACGGGGTTATTGGCCAATGGAAAAACTTCTTCATTTCTAGGCATTCCTGTAGTCCTAATGGATTATTCGTCAACCGTCTTTCCGGTGTTCGTAGCTATTTGGATATTCTCTTACGTGGAGAAATATCTAAAGAAAATCATCTATAAAGAGCTGCAGACGTTTTTGGTTCCGTTATTGTCTTTAGTCATCATTGTACCGCTCACTGTTATGATCTTTGGCCCATTTGGAGTATATGTCGGAAACGCGATAGCCGATGCCATTAATTATCTCATGGGAGTAAGCGGGCTGTTGACAGGAGCTGTCATTGGCGGGTTAATCTTTTTCCTTGTTGTTTTTGGCCTTCATTGGGGCATTATTCCGATCGTTCTGGCAAATCTTACGAATGGAACCGATCCAATCCTTGCGATGTGGGCAGCCTCTAACTTTGCGATGGCTGGGGTGGCTCTGGCTGTTTTTATTAAATCCAAAGAAAAGCCTTTGAAATCAATTGCTGGTTCCTCTACATTAAGCCTGTTGTTAGCAGGTGTCTCTGAGCCGACTGTCTACGGGATATTGCTGCGTTACAAGCGCACGATTCCCTATGTTATTATTGCCGGAGCTATCGGAGGGGCAATTAATGGCGGTTTCCATACGTATGCTACAGCATTTGTCTTCCAAAATATTTTTTCAATCGGTGCATTTGAACCTATTGGGTATTATTTAATAGGAATTGCAGCTGCCATGGGTATTGGTTTAATTCTGACGATTCTTTTCGGATACATGGATAAAAAAGCTGTAACAGTAGCTGAGCCAATTAATGAAACTCCTACTGTAGAAACAAAGGCTATTCAACCAGAAGCAAGTGTCAATGTTACTGATGGTTCGCCGAGCTTAATGAAAGAGATACTGGTCAGCCCATTAACAGGTGATGTGAAATCCTTGACTGAAGTTCCCGATCCTGCCTTTGCAGAAGGTGCTATGGGGAAAGGTATTGCAATAATCCCGAGTGTTGGCCAAGCCTTTTCGCCAGTGAACGGTACGATTGGTACTGTACTTAAGTCAGGTCATGCTGTAATTATAATGTCCGAGAATGGCGCGGAGATACTGATTCATATTGGAATCAATACCGTTCAATTAAAAGGGCAGTATTTCACGCCTCGAGTAAAGGCAGGAGATCAGGTCCGCCAAGGAGATCTATTAATTGATTTTGATCTTGAGAAGATTAAGGAAGCCGGATACAATCCGATCACGCCTGTTATAATCTCGAATACCAGTGATTATTTGGATGTTATTGAAACAACAAACTCATCAGTTTTGACACAAGATAAGTTGCTGACGCTTGTTGTCTAAGCAAAACTAGTTAGGAAGGAGACTCAGTGCATCAAATGGGTCTGATTTAGATTAGCATATAGCAAATATAAAGGCCGTCCTTTCATTAGGGACGGCTTTTATGTTAAGAATAATTATATATAATCATCGTGATCACGTACCAGGGCGTGTTTTCAAACTCAGTGCAAGCTACACCACAATGGATGCCAAGGCCAAAAATGCCTTAAACGTAGAATTTAATTTATCATAGCGCGTCGCCAGACGACGATAGTTCTTTTGTCTATAAGATTGGTGCATTATTTCTTGGTATTCTCGGAACCGTGGTGGAGCTAACAATAGTATTACGGAGTAAAGCGCTCCAATTTATAATGATAAATATTCCGACAAACGCATAATTCTAAATATTGAATCCACAAAAACAAAAGCTTCGGATCAAGACGAAAGAGTAAGAAGAAAGATGTTCTATCTGAATCATGGCTACAAGGAGACCAACCTCTCTATTCAAGAAAGAGGAGAAACATATCAAATGCTGATTTTAGGTGGAGAAATAGAAAAAGAGGAGTACCGTGAACTATTAAAGTTTACAATGGGAAGAACACTCTTTTGGTTTATAGGACCTAAGATCATTGATGATTAATTTAGTTGTTTTGGAAAAGTTGCTGATTTATTTATTGTATGCAAGGAGGGCTAGAATATCGAAGATAAAAAAGCACGTATTATCCAAGCAGCTATTGAAGTTCTAAGCAGCAAAGGCATTGAAAAAACCAAAGTGTCCGATATAGTTAAGCGTGCTGGTATTGCTCAAGGTACATTTTATTTGTATTTTCCATCCAAACTAGCCGTTATGCCTTCTATTGCTGAAGTAATGGTCCAAAAAACACTAAGTTATCTGGAAAAGAATGTAGATCCCGAGGCTGCAATTCAAGAACAACTCCAAGTTTTAATCCGAACTGTATTTCAATTGCAAAATGAGGAACGTGAGAAGACTGCGCTCCTCTTTGCAGGGCTTGCATCAAGTGAGTATTTAAAAGAATGGGAGTCCATATATGCCCCTTACTACAAATGGATGTCAACATTGTTAGGCAAGGCGCAAGCCAGAGGAACTATCCGATCATCTTTGGATGTTAACCGAACAGCACGGCTGCTAATTGGTATCATTGAATCAGCCGCCGAGCAGATTTATTTGTATGATCAAATAGATGAAATGGAAGCAAAAGTACAAACAGATGAGCTTTATACATTTATTAAACATGCACTAGGTATTGAGGTCCTTTAAAGAAGGACCTTTTTCAAAAAGGACAGTGACTGACAATCATTCATTATAAAAAAGAGTGTCGAGACTTTGCGTATGACTTAAGCTCTAATAATCTAATACGTTTGAGCAATAAACGTTATCATAACGAGCTTCATAAGATAGGTTGGGAGGAAGACGAAATTATACGTGCCAAGTCACCCGGGCTCCAGCAGGCGGATGTGTTGGGCTGGTTCGATGGTGAGAAACTGGCTTCTCAGGTAGCAACCTATCCTTTACAGGTTAATATATTCAACCGAACTTATGCCATGGGTGGCTTGACAGGTGCGGGTACCTTTCCTGAGTACTCCGGTCAAGGTCTGATGAAGCTACTCTCCTGGAATCAGGGAACGTATACGTTACGAATTGATCCCAAAGGAAAAGGGGAGATATTTCGAAGTCATAAACAAAGTGAGGATAGCATTAGCATTCAGACAATGACCACGATGCTGCTCGGATATAAACGACCTGAATATCTGCATAAGATTGGCCGCATCAAGTGCGCCCCTGAAACGATTGAACTACTGGAAAATACCATTGAACAGAAGACGCCTTATTTTTCTGATTTTTTTTAAATAATTGCAGATCAGGAGTGCCGCAAGAGGCTATGGTCCGAACTAAAGTCGAGCGCCGGCCATCGATCGCAAAACCGGGCTTCTTCCAGAAGTACCTGAAGCGTAAGCTGCTGGAGATCATGGCGGACGTCGCCACATGCCATCTCAAGACGAGGGCTAGAAGATGATCTCTATAACTCTATCAAGAAAAATGATTATCCTACAGGTTGTTTAATCATAGCCAGATTACGTAGGAGAGGAAGGAACTTACTTAGACGTATGAGCAGGTTGCAGCATTGAAAGAGGCTAGCTATGCCCCTTTCCCACGGGTTGTAAGGAAAGGGGGGGATGCTAAGTCGCGAGGGAAATATCTGCTCTAGTTAGTTCATCATACAACATTTGAGGCATGGCACTAAGCGTTTTGCGATTGTGTTCTTCGGGAGTGTCGAACGGTTCATTAAGCAGCCACTGTCTGGTCATATTGGAGCATGCAAATGCGTGATAATTCATAAAAAATTCCAAATCTTTGTTTATTGGGAATGTCCCAAATTGTGATAGTGAATTTAAATATAAACTTACAAAATAAGTGTGTGAATGTTCCAATAATGAATTCTGTCCACTTTCAACCAAGACTTTTTTATAAAATGCTCTTTTCTCATTGAGCTTTTGAAAAAAAAGATATGTGACTGTGCTCCATGGTTCGGACGAGTTTTCCGACATTACTTTTTCTACATCTGAGGAGTAGATCCAATTGACCAACTCAAATTTGTCATGGAAATGATAATAGAATGTTTGGCGTGGAACGCTACAGGAATCTGCTAGCATTTTTACGGTAATTTTCTTAAAAGGTACACTATGCAATAGTTCAACTAAGGCTTCGGCAAACATTGCCTTAGTCATATCTTTTGTTGACATCGTTCTTTTCACCTTCATATTCCATAGTCATTTGACGCATCAAACGCTTATTATATTTTAAAAAGTATGCCACTGAAGACAAATTATTAACAATGGCAAAAAATTTGTCACCTACCTTCAAGTGTCTATATTAAATAAGACTTTACTACATATACAATGCTAATGTATTCAAGTTAATTAGAGAGGTGGATTATTGTGAAAACAGAAAATCGTGTTACAGATATACTTGGAATACAATACCCGATTGTTCAGGCGGCCATGTCCTGGATAACGGACGCTAAATTTGTCGCAGCAGTATCAAACGCGGGAGGGATGGGAGTATTGGGTCCTCATGCCGGTCATAATACGTCACCCTCTGGTCCAGATGAAGTTGGCAAAAGGATTGGAAATGAAATACGTAAGCTAAAAGCTTTGACGGAAAAACCTTTTGCTATGAACCTTTATTTGCCTGAAGATGGCCATTCAGATAAATATTCAGAAGCTACATTCGAGGCAGCTATAGGGGAAGGTGTAAAATACTTTGTGACAGTAGGCTCAGTCAATAAAGCTATGATGAAAGAAATCAAGGATCACAATTGCATTTTGATTCATCGTGAAGTCACTCCTTCACCTAAAGCAGCGAAAATGGCCGAGGATCATGGTGCAGATCTTATCATTGCAACTGGTTATGATGAAGGTGGATGGATTCCTCAAAACAAAATAGGGACGTTCTCGATTGTTCCAACGATCGTGGATTCAGTAAGTATTCCGGTTATGGCGGCAGGTGGCATCAATGATATTCGTGGAGTGAGAGCGGCGTTTGCTCTTGGAGCTGAAGCTGTATATATAGGAACTCGTTTTATCGCATCTGAAGAATGCCCTGCTGCCGATGCTACGAAACAAGATATTGTTGCTTCAAAAGGTTCAGATCTGCTTATGGTATCATCAATGCAACGTTCCACCCCACATCAATTTGCTCGTGAGTTAGAGACCTTGTATAGAAATGGAGAATCATCCGAAAATAACGAAAAAAGAATAAGTGCAATCGGTGGTGTTTCTACTAGCATGTTACATGGAAAGCTGGATGAGGGGATCGTCTCTGTAAATACAGCGATAGATCTGATAACTGAAGTGAAAAGCTGTAAAGAAATCATTCATGAATTGATGGCTGACTTTATAGAGAGTTAATAATGATAGCGGGGAAATCAAAAAAGAACCTGGGTAGTTTTCTCAGGTTCTTTTATATTGCATATAAACAAACACGATGTTATAATCAGATCGCGACTTTGTCAATTTATATGGACAAAAGTCATGTATCTTACACTCTAAGTTTACCATGCCGCTAACCTCTTGTCAAATGTTTTTCTCACTTTAATGGTTAGGAGAGATGTTGAATGAATTCCTTGGTTCTCGGTTTTCAGGAAATGGAAAAAACGCAGCTTTTGCTCGTTGGTGGAAAAGGGTTAAATTTAGGGGAACTATCAAAAATTGAAGGAATACAAGTACCCGAAGGATTTTGTGTTACAACAGTAGGATATCAAAAAGCCATCGAACAAAACGAAACGTATCATGCTTTGTTGGATCGACTAACCATGCTAAAAGTAGAAAATCGAGATCAAATTGGTGAAATCAGCAGGAAGATTCGACAAAGCATTATGGAAATAGAAATTCCTTCCGATGTTGTGCAAGCAGTTGCTCACTATCTCTCCCGGTTTGGTGATGAACATGCGTATGCAGTGCGTTCTAGTGCGACTGCTGAAGATTTACCACATGCCTCTTTTGCTGGTCAACAAGACACCTATTTAAATATCATCGGCAAAGAAGCAATCTTGCAGCATATCAGCAAATGTTGGGCTTCCCTATTTACGGATCGCGCGGTAATCTACCGTATGCAAAATGGATTTGACCACAGTCAAGTTTATTTATCCGTTATCGTTCAAAGGATGATTTTCCCACAGGCTTCGGGGATTTTATTTACCGCTGATCCGATTACTTCCAACCGAAAGCTGCTATCCATCGATGCCAGTTTTGGACTTGGAGAAGCACTGGTCTCTGGCTTGGTCTCTGCCGATGGTTATAAAGTACAGGAAGGGGAAATCGTCGATAAGAGGATAGCAACCAAAAAAATGGCTATCTACGGACGAAAAGAAGGCGGAACAGAGACAAAGCAGATCGATCCTGATCAGCAAAAGACTCAAACACTTACTGAACAACAAATTTTAGGGCTGGCACGCATCGGAAGACAGATCGAAGCTTATTTTGGTTACCCGCAAGATATCGAATGGTGTTTGGCCGATGATACATTTTATATTGTCCAGAGCCGGCCAATCACGACTTTATACCCGATCCCTGAAGCGAATGATCAGGAAAATCACGTTTATGTATCTGTCGGTCATCAACAAATGATGACTGACCCGATAAAACCATTGGGATTGTCTTTTTACCTGTTAATAACTTCTGCGCCCATGCGTAAAGCCGGTGGAAGGTTGTTTGTTGATGTTACACATATGCTGGCTTCACCTGTCAGAAGAGAAACTTTCTTAAATACCCTGGGAAAATCCGATCCGCTCATAGAAGACGCATTTATGACCCTAATAGAGCGAGATTTTATAAAATCGTTACCAGATGATAGAAAAGAACTGAGTCCCGGTAATAGCAGTAAAGGGTTGTCGTCTGCAGGTTTTCAAGCACAAATCGAAAACGATCCGGCAATCGTTTCTGATTTGATTAAGAACAGTCAAGCATCGATAGAAGAATTAAAACAAAACATCCAAACGAAATCAGGAGCAGATTTATTTGATTTTATTCTGGAAGATCTCCAGGAATTAAAGAAGATCTTATTTGACCCACAAAGTTCAAAGGTTTTTATGACTGCTATGAATGCTTCGTCATGGATCAACGAAAAAATGTACGAGTGGTTAGGTGAAAAAAACGCAGCAGATACGCTTTCCCAATCTGTACCAAACAACATTACTTCGGAAATGGGTCTGAAGCTATTGGATGTTGCAGATGTGATTCGTCCTTATCCCGAAGTCATTGCTTATTTACAACATGTAAAAGATGATAATTTTTTGGATGAACTGGTTAAGTTTGATGGTGGACAGGAAACTCAAGACGCTATCTATGCTTATCTCAACAAATACGGAATGCGATGTGCCGGTGAAATCGATATTTCGAGAACTCGTTGGAGTGAAAAACCACTTACACTTGTCCCTATGATTCTCAGTAATATCAAAAACTTTGAGCCTAATGCTGGCAATCGGAAATTTGAGCAAGGGCGACAGGAAGCTTTAGAAAAAGAACAAGAGTTATTAGATCGATTGAAGCAATTACCGGATGGTGAACAAAAAGCTGAAGAGACAAAACGAGTGATCAGCTTAATCCGGAATTTCATCGGTTATCGTGAATATCCAAAATACGGCATGGTTAATCGCTACTTCGTTTATAAGCAAGCTTTACTGAAAGAAGCCGAACAACTCGTACAAGCGGGCGTTATTCATGAAAAAGAAGATATATACTATCTCACTTTTGAAGAACTTCACGAAGTCGTACGCACAAATAAACTGGATTATCAGATCATCAGCAAACGAAAAGACGAGTACAAATTATATGAAAAACTAACTCCACCACGTGTTATCACGTCTGATGGTGAAATCATTGCAGGTGAGTACAAACGAGAAAATCTCCCAGCCGAAGCTATTGTAGGTCTACCTGTTTCTTCCGGAGTTATTGAGGGACGAGCACGTGTCATCTTAAACATGGAAGATGCTGATCTCGAAGATGGAGATATATTAGTCACCTCCTTTACTGACCCTAGCTGGACACCATTGTTTGTATCCATAAAAGGCCTAGTTGCCGAAGTTGGTGGACTGATGACCCATGGAGCAGTTATCGCACGTGAATATGGCTTGCCAGCAGTTGTCGGAGTGGAGAATGCTACCAAGCTGATAAAAGATGGGCAACGAATTCGCGTGCATGGAACAGAAGGGTATATCGAAATATTATAATGGCTAAGATAAAAGGGCGGTTACCCTGATCGTCCTTTTATCTACCCATCTTTTTATGGGCAATATAAGTATAATCTCTCTTGTAAACCTTCTAAGACCTTATCTGGCACGTCCCTGACCTTGATATCCGCACCTAGGAAAAGTAGCCAATTTATGATTTCGGTTAATTCTTCTGAATTATGAACATCGATAAAAGTGTTTAGAATGGCTGTGGTTTGGTAAGGATTCGTATAGGAAATTGAAACTTTTAAAGGATGGTATTTTTTGAACTGGGCAATCGCCTTTGGACCAAGTTCAAGGACAAGATTGATGACTTCTTCCTGCTTACTTAGTTTTTCTAAAATCTTTTTCTTACTTGCTCTTTTTTTCGTGGGGTATGGTTCTACATTGGTGAGATTGTCGACAGGAAAAATCCGCCTCTTTTCTCCCTCTAAGTCAAAGCCTTCAATGTGCCATAAGTTTTTTTCACGATAAAGGTGCAAGAGATAAATGGGATAAGACTTTATTACCTTCTCTTCTTTGACGGTAACCAATAAATAGCTATCCAAAAGAAGGATTTGGATGAGTTTTTCCAACATAGGATGGGGCAGGTCTGACAGATCAAGCAGGTCGGGATTATGGGGGTTGGTCCCTTCAAAAAGCAATATTTGATTCAAGAGAACAAGGTCATCTTGCTGGTTTTCCGAGATGAGGCCTAGTAATTTCTCAGCCAAAGACTGACGACTCTTTAAATAAGGAAGTTGTTGGTTTCTTGTGGCCATAAAGGCGATAAACAGAGCTTTAATCTCATTATCGGTAAAGCGGACAGTGGGCAGGACAGAGTTGTTCATGACAAAATACCCCCCATCCCTTCCAACTTCAGCGACAAGTGGCATCCCCATGGCTTCAATTTCTCTGATATCTCTAATAGCTGTCGAACGAGAGATGTTAAATTCTCGCATGATTTCAGAAATTGTAAAGTGGGCGCGGTTGTTGATATACCGCATGATGGTATTAATTCGTTCAACTTTTTTCATCGGGCCCCCCTAAACAGTATCATTTTTTGACATGATTTATGATTATTATAAACCCATCAAGTGAAAAGACCAATCATTTGATTAATTCAAAAAAGAGGAAGGTTTTGAATATGGTGGATTTTACCCTTGAGGAAAAAGACAGCTTTACCGTTTTAGGCATTGGAACTGAGCTTAAGAGCGATTATACAGACTATGCCGGCATAAACAAGGAAAAGGCAGATTTTTGGCAGGCAGTGAAACAAGATGGAAGGCTTGACACTTTAAAGTCCATAGCCGCAAATGGCTACATTTTTGTCGTGAATGAAGCGGTGAATAACAAGATGATGCATTATGCTGGCGTCATGACAGAGGCATCGGTATCAGAAGCATCCAGAGTTATTCAATTTCCTAAGGGGGAATACTTGGTTGTAAGAGGAGAAGGGAAGACGGCTGAAGAGTTGAGTAATAAGCTTACTGGCATTGCCTTTGGTCAAGTCTTGCCAGAAGCAAAGAATTTTGCCTATGTTGGCGGGCCAAATGCAACGGTTGAGATGGGACAGCGAAACGGCTTAGTATTTGGTGAAATGTGGATTCCTGTCGTTAGGAAATAAAGAAATAAGTGTATGCTTCCGATGCGAGTTTTGCTCGAAGTAGGATCTAAGATATAACGTTCGCAAAACTTTTAGGAGGAATGGAAATGTCCTATATCGTTGACTTTAAAAATGTGTCTACGGTTGGCCTAGAGTCTTCACCAGTTGCAGAAGCACTTGCTGGTTTACGAGCGAATGAAGCCCGTTACTTTATGAACAAATATAAGCATGAATTTACGGTTGTACCAGCCAGCCAAAGCCAGGAAACCCTTGATTATGTGAACCGAATTTTGAAAGAAGAACGTAATATTGAGTTTGCGGCCAAACCTTTAGAGACGTCGCGTTTTCAAGTGGAAAATATCCAATTTGCATACATTTTTTATGAGGATGGTCTGGGGCTCAATGTCATGTATACGATTGATGACTCTAAGAAGCGGGCCGTTGGTTTTAAGCTTTCTGAGGGAATGGAGGTACCAAAGGAATTAGAAGGGAAGTTTAAGTTTGCAAGACAGAAGTCTAAACTAGCTGGAACCATTCGGGGCTCGTTTTTTGTAATTAAAGGAGAATATTAGAGTAAGCAAAGTCGAAAAAATTATTAGATAATAAGGTAGCTTTGGTAACAGGGGCTGCAAGCGGGATCGGTTTAGAAATTTCACGTGAGTTAGCTAAAACAGGGGCAAAAGTTGTCATTTCTGATTTAAATGAGCAAGCTGCCAAAATTGCGGCTGAAGAACTTCAATCCCAAGGGTACGAGGCTTTTCTTGTGGCATGTGATGTTACCAAAGAAGAACAAGTAAAAAAGAATTTCGCTATAAAAAACAAAAAAATTTGGTCGTATTATCAATATGGCTTCCATTAATGGCCTCATTGGTTTTGCAGGAAAAGCAGCTTATTGCAGTGCTAAACACGGGTAATGGATGGCGGTTACACAGCGCAATAACCAGAAGATCCACTAGGACATGTATGGAAACTATAAATGGTGATAGGCGGCTTTGAGAATCAGACAGAAGCCGAGGAACTGCTTCAGCATACCATAGAAAAGCCGGCGGTCTGAGACCACCGGCTTTTGCCGCTAAACAGACAACGTGTTTTCGTAAATATTTTCTTATCCCAAACTTTTCCTAGCTTGTTCGAGTAAGTTGGATACATAATCGGCTTTTTCGTCCGAATAGGAGAGCAGTTGGTATATCCTTTATGGATAGAACTGAGTTTTTTTTCACAATATTGCTTGGCTACATACGGGTTATCTCTTAAGTAATTTCTGATGAGAAGGTTATTTACCCATTGCTCGCCATTCCAGATGACGACGGCAAGATTATAGGCATGTTCTTGGCGTTTTCGATAATATAATCTTCCCTTTACACCCGTTTCTCCGAATCCTTCATAACCAAGTTCTACTGTTCATCATAAGGAACTAGACTAATAATCTCATCAATTCCCATTCCCAATTTCACTCCCTTTATTTGGTGTATTGTATCGCACGAAGAGAATGAAAACAACCCCAATATCAGGCGCTTGTTCATAATGCCTTGAGAGGACATGGCGTCCTCCTGCCCGCCCCGCAAAATGAAGGGAAAATTCGGTATGATATAATACAACGTTGAATTCGAAAGGAAACGGAGTGTAATGATTCCATCATGATAAAGCATGTGCTTCTCGCTGACGATAATGCAAATATCAGAAAGTGACTGGTGAAAGATGGGGATAAAAAATCGTCTCTCAGGTTAAATTAAACATCAACAGAATTGACAGCCATAACTTGATTTGGTGATAGGAGGAGGTGAGGGTGCAAACTCGATTTTCTGCTTCTCATGGCAACATCGAATTAAAAGATCGCACTATTCTAGTTGCTGAGTTAGACCTTAATGTAGAGGCGTTCCAAAGAGTATTAGGTGAAGCCGACGATGTTTCGTTTCGCTCGTTTTTGATCGGCGGAACGGTACGGGCTGAACTCGTCAATATACCGGGCATGTCGGATAGGCAGGAAATCGACAATAACGTCTTAAGGCCTCTCATGCAATCGAGGGACGTAGTATGCAACGATTTGCAATCTGTTAAAATGCGCCTCCTACCCGTAATTTCTGTCGATGAGGCTACGACCGTTGAGGAATGTGCTAAGCAATTGATCAAAGGAAATCCTGTTCTTCTAATTGACGGTTGTACGTGTGCTTTACTACTAGGACTCGCTCAATGGGACAAGCGTAATGTAGAAGAACCTCAGACTGAGACATCGTTGCGGGGGCCGCGTGAAGGCTTTACCGAATCGATCTCGACCAATCTCTCGCAGTTGCGACGAAGAATTCAGAGCATAAAGCTGCAAGTAAAATCGCACAGAATTGGCAGCTATACGGGGACTGAAGTCTGTATTGCTTATATTGACGGTTTGGCTAAATCTTCCTTATTACATGAGGTGCAAAGCAGGCTTGAGCGTATCGATATCGACAGCGTTCTGGAGACAGGGTACATAGAAGAACTAACAGAAGACAATCCTTACTCGCCGTTTCCACAGCAGCAGTTTACGGAACGGGTTGATGTTGCGGTAGCGAGCTTGCTCGAAGGCCGTGTCGTTCTGTTGGTCGACGGCACGCCTGATGTGCTCATCGTTCCCGCGACGTTGGCTACGCTTCTGCAAGCAGCAGACGATTATTACAACCGAACAGTATACTCCAGCTTCTTGCGTTTTTTGCGGTACTGGACGCTTATCTTATCCATGATACTTCCGGCAGTATACGTCGCGATTTTGAATTTTCATCATGAAATGGTGCCAGGCAAGCTGTTGGTCAGTATTGCCTCAGCACGTGAGGAAATTCCGTTCCCGACTTTCTTAGAAGTAATGATGATGCAACTCGCGTTTGAGGTGCTGCGTGAAGCCGGTCTCCGTCTTCCAAGACAAATCGGTTCGGCTGTTACTATCGTCGGTGCGTTAGTCGTAGGAGAAGCTGCTGTCTCGGCCGGGCTCGTGTCGGCACCAATCGTCATTATTATTGCGTTCACAGGCATTGCAGGATTTACAGCTCCTCACTACTCTATAGAGTTTGCCATTCGTCTATTGAGGCTGCCGCTTATCATTCTTGGTGGGACGCTGGGTATGCTTGGTGTGATGTTTGGTGTTATCGCGATAGCAACGCATTTGTGTATGCTTCGTTCTTACGGCGTCCCATTCTTATCTCCTTTTGCACCTTTTGTACCAAATGAAATGATGGATACCGCCATTCGGGCTCCACGATGGAAAATGTCAAGACGTCCCGGTTTTTCAAAATTACAGAACCGCCATCGACTTGCTAGGGGGCAGAAACCGGGCCCAGGCAGAGGAGGCGGGAACTGACGGATTATGGAGATCAGATTATTATTCATCTGGATACATGTTTGTAAGGGAGTATTGCTAGTAATGACGGCATCCGTTTTGCTATTTTCAACGGGCTGTTGGGATAGAAACGAAGTAAATGATCTGGCGATTGTGACTACAGCCGGTTTGGACCAGAAGAAAGATGGGGAGATTGAATTATCTCTAGAGATTGTCATTCCTAAGGAGGGAGGGGGTAAGGCACAACAGGATAACAGTAAATCTAAAACTAGCGGTTCGACTTTGATTTGGTCCGCTTCGGGGGCAACGGTAGCGGAGGCTGCCTCCGAGCTGCAGCGAAAGCTGTCCCGCGCCGTCTACTGGGGGCAACTTGAAATGTTGGTTGTCGGAGATTCGTTATCTCGCAGCCAGTTTCGGGAACAGTTGGATTATCTCGCTCGCGACAGTAATATTCGCCTTCGGATTCAACCATTCGTCTGCAAGGGAACAGCACGTGCTTTTCTCGCTTCCGCCTCCCCGCTCGAACGGACCAAAGCGGATTTTCTGGGTGGTGAATCCAAACGGCTCTTTCGCAGACCGATAACCCTAAACCGTCTCGTACAGAACCTCGGCAATATTTCAAAAGATGCGGTAATCCCTTACGTCGACACTACACAAGACGGAAAGGAAAGCGTCCCATATGTGAAAGGATATGCAGTCTTCTCCCGTGACCGTATGGTCGGATTGATTCAAGGGGAGTCATTCTCGGGGATGAAATGGATTTTGAAACAAACGAGGGGGGATGTTGAGACGGTCAAGTTGGAATGGCCCCCCTCTTCGTTACTATCGTTAGGAGTCCTCTCTTCCAGCACTCGACTTGTTCCAAAACTTGAGGGAGAAATGCCGCATATGGACGTTTCTATCGAAGCGGAGATGAGCGTCGTTCAAAATACGACTCACTTTAAAACTTCGGATTCGAAATTTATTCGCGCTATTGAACATGCGGCTGCCGACAAAATCCGACAAAAGGTAGAGACAACAATTAAGCAAGCCCAAAAGATGGGGGCCGATATTTTCGGCTTCGGCGAAGCGATCAACCAGCGAAATCCTCGGGAATGGCAACATTTAGAGAAGCGTTGGAAACGAATTTATCCTTCGGTTCCAGCCAATGTGATGGTTAAGGTAAAGATCCGACAAATCGGGATGAACAATGAACCCGTTGGCGATTCTTGAAATGAGGTGTAAAACCAATTGATTTGGTTGAACATGGCGGGAACAACATTTGTATGCGCCTTGATAGTTTGGGCTGAATGGCATTGTCTAGGAGACAATCAAAAAAGAGAACGGGTGTCATTAATCGCCGTTACAGGTGCTGTATGGCTCATAGCTGTGCTTATCCTCATGTTTCCCGATATTCCGGGACCGATCGCTATGCTTAACAGTATATTCAAGCCGCTGATTTCCGGGTTGAAATAAGGAGCGTTTTCCTATGATGGAGAAAGGAAAGATTTCAGCAGCGCAGTTAGGTCTTCTTTTTTATTCGGTTGCTGCCTACGATGGAATTCTGTATATTCCAAAAATAACGGGAAAGGATGCCGGACACGATTTATGGATATCACCGATCTGGGCTCATCTGCCTGGTTTACTGTTCGTGCTAGCGATGATCCGCCTCAGCAACATGTTTCGGAGGGAAACCATCATTCAGTATAGTGAGCGGCTGCTCGGACCTTGGCTGGGCAAAGCCGCGGGACTTGCCGTCATATTTTATGGAATAAATCTGACTTCCGTTATATTGAGGGAATATGGCGACTTTATTTCGGCCGTCTTTTTAAGAAAAACGCCCACACTTGTCGCCATTGGCGGTATGGTTTTGCTTGTATCCTACGCCGTTAGAGGAGGTGTGGAGGTTTTAGGAAGGCTTGCACAGCTGTTCCTTCCGCTTACATTCTTGGTGTTCGGACTGTTGATCATCTTGTCAATTACTGAATGGGACGTAAACAATATCTTACCTATTATGGGCAAAGGGATCATTCCCTCTGTTAAGGGGGCCATCATTCCGTTAAGCTGGTTCTCCGGATATATGATGCTTGGAATATATTTCCCGTTCGTGTCAAATCAGAGGAAAACGACAGCGTACGCATTATTAACCTGGTTTTGTCTGCTGGTTACATTGTCCGTCTCTGGGCTCGTATCCGTTTTCCTTTTCGGGAAGCATGTCAGCACTTTGAATTATCCGTTTATTGAGGTCGTCCGGTATATAAAAATAGGAGAATTTATCCAGCATGTCGACGCTTTGTTACTGATCGTCTGGCTCCCCGGCACGTTCATTCAGTTAACCTCCTATCTGTACACGGCAGCATTGGGGGCAAGTCAATTACTTGGACTTAAACAATACCGCCAGCTTGTGTTTCCATTAGGCTTGCTTACGCTAGTAATGAGTATGTGGAGAACCCCTAGCGTTGACGAGTTCGAAATATATCTAGGAACGAGCCAAGTCATATTAGATTTCTTCTGCATTGCTCTAGGCCTTCTCCTTTTCGTAACAGCTTGGATTCGAGAACGTGTAAACCGGCTATAGTATATGTTTGTTTAGATGTGCTTTTTTACGTCTTTTACCACATAGTTTAAAGTCCATAAGTGTCAGCGAGCTTACAGTGAGGTTGAAAGTTGGTTTGAGGTATACATTTGAAGAATCCCAAAATGTGGTTTTTATGTTGTGAATTCCACCTAAATATAATATCAGAATGTAATTACGTTGTTATTGGATTGTAAATGTTCGAAAAGCAAAGTTAAATATGTCGCTTTCCCATGGATTCTTTGGTGTGATTCAGTTAAGATAAATGTAACGGAATAACATACAAAATGTGGAGGGTAAGGATGCATTCTTCCTATAGCGAAGTGGAGAAAAGAAGGAAAGAAATATTGCAGGAATTAGACGAGCGCGACAAAGTCTATGTCAAAGAGCTTGCCGAAAAATTCGGTGTAACAACCGAGACCATTCGGCGAGATCTGGACAGGCTGGAGAGTTTGAACAAACTAAAAAAAATATTTGGCGGAGCGATCAAAACGAGCCATCAAAAGCTGGAATGGGTATATAACGATCGAGAGTCGATCAATTTGGAGGTCAAAAGAAAACTGGCGGCCGAGGCAGCCAAATGGGTGGAGGACAATGATATTATATTCCTCCAGGCAGGGAGCACTATTGCCCAAATGCCGCCATTCTTAAGAGACAAAAAGGAGCTTACGGTGGTCAGCAATTCTGTTCCGATCATATTTGAATTCGCTCAATATAAGCGAAATGGGGAATTTGACGGCCGAGTGATTCAGATTGGCGGAGAGCTTCAAGTTTCTTCGATGGGAATGTCAGGCGTACTTGCTCAAGAGATGTTAAGGGATATTTCCGTAAACAAAGCTTTTTTTTCCTGCGGGGGGTTTACGCCTGAAAATATCAGTACGTTTCAGAGTGAGAGCGCGATAATGATGAAAAGCTTGTTGGCTCATAGCCAAAAGAAAGTACTGGTAGCGGATGCTTCCAAAATGGGCGTCAATCATCTGTATAAAGTAACCGCCCTACATAATGTGGACATGATTATTACGGATACGGACTTGCCGGAAGAATGGAAATCACACACCGAATTGTCCTCATTACAATGGCTTTCTATTTAATTTTATAAGAATTTCGATACAAGCAGCACATCGTTTGGAAACAAATGATGTGTTGTTTTTATTTGGTATTTTAATTGTATTTATAAATTTTACAATATTAATTCGTTGTTTTTACGTTTGTATTACATTTACGTGTTACGATTTCCTTGTAGAAACCACATGAAACGAAAGGAGAAGCCAACCATTGAATTATCAATTGAGTGAACGTGTCCGTGCGCTTAATCCTTATAACGGAGCGGAATTAAGAGATAAAGTCGAAACGCTTCGTCGATCAGGTCGCAAGCTTATCGCGCTTAACGTGGGGGAGCCGGATTTTCCCACACCGGTCCATATCGCTCATGCAGGTATAGAAGCGATCCATCAATCGATGCCAAGGAGTGCACATGGATAAACATTTAAACAAAACAAGCATAGCCAAATGGGCGTATACGAATTTAACTGCTTATTTATTGGTTTCGCCAGCCATTATTCTTCTTGTTGTATTTCATCTTTATCCGATGGGTATGACATTTTTTCTGAGCCTGACGGACTGGAATCTGATTACCCCTGATTTTAATTGGATTTTCGCAGGCAATTATTCGCGGATGTTTACTTCGTCCGAATTTTGGAGTGTCGTTGGAAACACGTTTATATTTAGTATCTTCTCAGTTGGCTTTACGGTCTTGCTGGCTACTGTACTGGCTGTTGTACTGGACGAAAAACTGCGAGGCGTCAGATTGTTTCGTTCGGTCGTATTTTTGCCCTATATTACACCTATGGCGGCTATTGGAACCCTATGGGTATGGATGTACAACCAGAATTTTGGTCTGATCAACTGGGTGCTGGATTTCTTCTCTATTCCTCCCGCTCCTTGGCTGGCAAAGCCGGGGTGGGCCATGGCTGCGCTAATCATTACGAAAGTCTGGAAGGTAGTCGGCTACTACATGGTGATTCTGCTGGCCGGCAAGCAAAATATAGCGGACTCCCTGTATGAAGCGGCCAAGATGGATGGAGCGGGAAGGCTGCAGTTGTTTACCCGAATTACGCTGCCGCTGCTTTCTCCTTATATCTTCTTTGTACTGATCGTCGCGTTAATTGGCTCTTTTGAAGATTTCGATCTGCTGTTTACGATGACCCGTGGTGGGCCTGCAGAAAGCACAAATATGATCATTTATTACATTTACCAGCATGCCTTTGAATTTTTTGATATCGGCTATGCTTCCGCAGCCTCATCGGTGCTTTTTGTTATCCTTATGCTCATCACATTTATCCAGATGAAGGTCTCCAAAAGGTGGGTGCACTATCAATGAGATTGAAGCAATTTGCATTTAGATGGTTCGGATTCGCCCTTTTGAGTCTTTTTTCAATCGTTATATTATTTCCTTTTATATGGATGTTGAGCAGTTCATTAAAGAGCGCCGATCAAGTGTACGTGTTTCCTCCTACGTTGATCCCGGAAGTATTTCGCTGGGAAAACTACGTGGAAATATGGAAATTGGCTCCGCTGGCCCGGTATCTATTCAATAGCCTATTTACAGCAAGCGCCACTATCATGGTGCAACTGCTGTTGATCATCCCGGCTTCTTATGCTTTTGCCAGGCTGCGTTTTAAGGGAAGCGGTTTTCTTTTTCTCTTGGTTCTCGCTACCATGATGATTCCGGACCAAGTTACGTTTATCCCTAATTTTTTGACGGTCAAACAACTCGGTTGGGTGGATACGTATATGGGCTTGATCGCGCCATTCACCGTAAAAGCATTTGGCATATTTATGCTGAGACAAGCCTTTATGCAAGTGCCGAAAGAGCTTGAGGAAGCAGCCATTCTCGATGGCTGCGGACACACCAGAATCATGCGCCATCTCATGATGCCTTTATCGGGAGCAGCTGTTGTGACGTATATCTTGTTGTCCTTTATCTGGAATTATAATGAATTGTTTTGGCCGCTCATTGTAACCAACAATGAAAATTTGCGGACAGTTCAGTTAGGACTATCGCGATTTATGGAAGAAGGCGGCGGAAGGAGCGGGGGAACGCAGTGGAATCTGGTCATGGCCGCTGCTGCAGTTATTATCGCTCCATTAGGCGTATTATTCATTTCCATGCAGAAGTTTATTGTCAAAGGCGTGGCCACTACGGGTTTGAAGTAAGCGATATGTCATTATAAGAAAAACGTCTATCGACGTACTTTCACAGAAGACAGACCGCGTTTAGCGGAAGTTTTTCTTGCGATACCAGGTAGCTTATCCCAGGAAGTTTATTCTTTCTGATATCTAAAAAACGAGGTGAAAACATTGAAACGTACATTCATTAAAAGTGTTATCATGGCGTCAAGTTTGGTTATGTTGCTTGCAGGTTGCGGGCAAGGAGCTTCGTCTTCCATCACATCACAGCAAAGTAACAAGCAGGGTCCGGTACAAATTGAGTTCTGGTACGGCAATAGCGGCGTGATCGGGGACACCATTAAAGATTTGACCGAACAATTTAATCAATCGCAAGATGAAGTGAAGGTCAATGCGGTATTCCAGGAAAGTACGAATAATATCGGCAAGAAATTATTGACAGCAATTGTGGGCAATGCTGTACCGGATGTTGTTCAGTTGAACGCCAGATTCTGGCCGTCCTTTGCTTACAATAAAGCATTGCTGCCGCTTGACCCTTATATTCAAAAGGATCCGGAGTTTAACTACAGCGATTTTGTAGACAGCTTTGTAGATAACACGTTAATCGAAGGAAAGACATACACTCTTCCGTTCAACCGGAGTACACCGATCTTGTATTACAATAAAGATATCGTGAAGGAGATCGGGCTTGATTCGGAGCACCCGGTATCCACTTGGGACGAAATGATGACCGCCGCGAAGAAAGCGACCGTCATCAAGGATGGGAAGACAGAACGATTCGGCTATGCGTCATTGCTGCCGCCCCTCTACTACTACTCGTTGATGTGGTCCAATGGTGGAGATATTCTTAGCCCGGATCAAAAGGATGTCGTGATCGACCAAGCGCCGGCGATTCAAGGTCTGGAAATGTACCGGAAAATGATATATGACGATAAAACCATGATGCAGCCTCTCGGTGGGAATAGAGACGGCGATCAGGAAATGATCAATTTTCAAAACGGCAAGGTAGCTTTCCTGCTGGCCTCGACAGGAGACCTGAACCAGATCCAAAACAATGTCAAGTTTAAGCTTGGCGTCGATTTTGTGCCAAAGTTTAAAGAATATGCCGTTCCTTCGACTTCCGGGGGAAATCTCGCGATTGTGGCGAAGGCCCCGAAGGAAAAGCAAGATGCGGCCTGGAAGTTCATAAAGTTTCTTACCGATAAGCAGCAAACCATTTATTTTGCCCAGCATACCGGATATATGCCGATTCGAAAATCTGCAGTTAAAGCGCCTGAAATGGTGAAGTTTTATAAAGAAAATCCGTTCTTTAAAATCACTGTCGACCAACTTCCCTACGGTAAGGGAATCCCGGTCGTGCCTAACTTCGAAAAGATTGAGACTGAGATCCAAAATGCGCTCGGAAAAACCTATGCCGAAAATGTTCCGGCCCAGGAATCGATGAAGGAAGCTGCCGACAAGATACGTGAGCTGTTGAAGGAATAGAGTGCAGCTAAAAAATGAATGACTATTTAATAGAAAAGGACTGAGAACCATGGGGAAAACGACTGAGAAGAAAAGTCCTTCGGGACGGCGGGTACTCATTATCGGAACGGACGGATTAAGGCCCGATCAGGTTAATGCCGACACGATGCCTACTTATTGCCGGTTAATGGAAAGCGGCACGGTGTTCAAATCTTTTTATTCTGTTTATCCATCGCTGACACGGGTGTGCATGGCCTCATTAACCACTGGATCCTATCCGGGACAGCATGGTGTGATGGGCAATCTCATGTACTCGCCTCGTTTTTCGGAAGACGGACTGCTCCAGACAGGTGACCATCGGGAAATATTGCAATTCCAGCAGCGAACGGGGGAAGAGCTGCTCTTGCGTCCAACGCTCGGGGACCGATTGGCCCAAGCGAACTTGCGTTTGACGGTTTCGGCCGGAAGTTCGCCGGGAGCTTCATTGATCTGGAATTTTCACCATCCGCAGCATGTTATGAATCCGTCTACCGACTATGGTCTCCCGGAGCTTAGCGAATTGCATGCTGCGCGTGGTCCGGCCGCTGACGAAACCGATGTCTCGATCCGAAAGAAGGAACGCACTTTATGGGCCGTTCGGACGCTCATTGAACAGCAATTGCCCGATGAACAAAATACCGTTATGGTGCTGTGGCTTCCCGAACCGGACGAAACGCAACATTTTTGCGGCATCGGTTCGCAAGAGGCTAAACAAGCCCAAAGGCTAGTGGATCAATGTTTGTCCGAGATCTTGGAGGCTGTCTCGCGACTTGGCCTCGAGGATGAATTGGATATCATGCTCATCAGCGATCACGGACATTCGACAGCTAACATGGTCGGTAGTCTGGAGGATTATTTGGATCAAGCCCGGAAAGAATTGAAAAGAGAACTGAATTTGACCGCGGTAGACGCTTTCATTTATGGGGACGAAAATCAAGTCGAGGAATTGCAGGCGCTCGCTGACTGGCTATCCGCTCAACCCTGGTGCGGTATGCTATTGGCGAGAGAACCGCTTCATCAGCAACTGAAAAATGCTCTGCCTTTGAGTGCGGTAATCGGAATCATTACTCACGAGAGAGCCCCTCTGTTGGCTGTCGTTCCAGCGTGGACCGATGAATTAAATCAGGATGGCATTCAAGGAGTTGTTCATTATTTAAACACCAAAACGGAGAATAAAGCCTACCATGGCTCTATCCGGAACGGGGATATGCGGCCGTTTTGCATGGGATTTGGCCCAAGTTTTAAAAAAGGTCATGTGACGGACATTCCGGCAGGCATTATTGACATTGCGCCAACGGCTTTGCACTTGGTTGGAGTTACGGGTGAAAGCGGCTTTACAGGAAGGGTTTTATTTGAAGGCCTGAAAGGTTGCGAAGAGCATGCGGTTCAGCACGACACTGTTAAGTATGAAGAATTATATGCGGATTCCGAACGAGCAAAAGGAATTCAGATCGCTGATGTGAATGGATCGACATATCTCACCGATTGTTTTTGTGAAAATACAAGTAACGCTCTTTCGAAAGCCGCAAAGAAAGGATGAGCTACGATGCCAACAAAATTTTGGGAAAACAAGGAAGCCGACATACTCGACCTGATTGAGAGGCTTGTCAATATCGATAGCGGGACGTTTTATAAAGCGGGTGTGGATCAGGTGGGGAATGTGCTGGCCTCTGCTTATCAGGCTCTTGGATTTCAGGTTGCGGTCGATCAGCAGTCTGAGCGGGGGGATCATTTGGTCATTGTTCATCCTGAGGGACAGCACCCGGACATCTTGATTATTGGACATATGGACACGGTATTTCCTGTGGGCACCGCAGAAAGCCGGCCATTTTCACGCGATGAATCCTATGCTTACGGACCCGGCATATATGATATGAAGGCCAGCTTGGTCATGACACTGTTTGCGATAAAATCATTGATTGAACAAGGCGACGAGAGCTTCAAGCGGGTCAAAATCATTCTGAATTCGGATGAAGAGCACGGTTCGATCTATTCCAGGAACCTGATTGAGCGGGAAGCGGCAAGCGTTAAGTATGCTTTGATTGTTGAACCGAGCGATATGACGGGGAGACTTATAACCGGTCGGCGCGGCGGCGGTAAATTCGAATTGCATGTAACCGGAAAGGCGGCGCATTCCGGAGAAGAACCGGAAAAGGGACGAAGCGCCATTGGCGAACTTGCGTATAAAATTATTCAACTTCATGCGCTGACTGATCCAAGTGCAGGCGTCCATGTCAATGTCGGGGTGATTAGCGGCGGAACGACTCCCAACACGATTGCTGCCCATGCCAAGGCTTCTATTGATGTACGAATGGAGACACTGGAACAGGCCGTAGAGTTGGAGCACAAAATCAAACATATTTGCGGGGCGCCAACGATTGAAGGAACAACGTTAGTCTTGCAAGGCGGTATTACAAGACCTCCGATGATCAAAACTGCGAAATCTGAGCATTTATTGAAAAACGTTCAAGAAGAAGCGATGCAACTGGGAGAGTCGTTAACGGATATGAAAATCGGTTCAGGATCGGACGGTAACCTGACTGCGGCAGTAGGCGTAGCTACGATTGATGCGTTAGGTCCGCGTGGCGGTAACGCGCATACTGCGGAGGAGTTTTTGGATATCGAAAGCTTGGTGCCGAGAACAAGGCTCTTGGCTAACGTGATTAAACGATTAAGTAGTGAATAAATCATTTCTTTCCTAAGGCAGAGGATACCCCCATATGTAAGAGACTATGATGCCACCCGGTTGAGCACGACAACCGGGTGGCATTTATTATGTCGGTAGGATCATGAAAAGGCCACTTCGTCGATATTCCGGGCAATTTTATAGGAGCTTCGGAGATAAATCTCGGCATCGAAAGCGTAAAAGCGTTACGTGAGAAAAAGAGGCTTCGCAAATAAGGGACTTATTCGCGTAGAATTTTGAAAACAATGTGAAAGCGGCGGACGTTAAGCCGAGATCGTCATAACCTCGCTTCATTTGACTTGCTGACGGACACTCCCAACAAGGTGGTGTCCGTTGTATTTATTAGGCAACATTTTATTAAAAACAATCCTAGGATGTGATTTTTACCTTGTCAATTCTACTTAAATATAATATTAGAATGAAATTACGTTGTTTCTGAATTGTAAATGATCGAAAAGCAAAGTTGAATATGTCGCTTTCCCATGGATTCTTTGGTGTGATTCAGCTAAGATAAATGTAATGGAATACACAAAGAGTGTGGAGGGTAAGGATGCATTCTTCCTATAGTGAAGTGGAGAAAAGAAGGAAAGAGATATTGCAGGAATTAGATGAGCGCGACAAAGTCTATGTAAAAGAGCTTGCCGAAAAATTCGGCGTGACAACCGAGACCATTCGGCGAGACCTGGACAAGCTGGAGAGCCTGAACAAATTAAAAAAAATATTTGGCGGAGCGATCAAAACGAGCCATCAAAAGCTGGAATGGATATATAGCGATCGAGAGTCGATCAATCTGGAGGTCAAAAGAAAACTGGCGGCCGAGGCCGCCAAATGGGTGGAGGACAACGATATTATTTTCCTCCAGGCAGGAAGCACCGTTGCCCAAATGCCGCCATTCTTAAGAGACAAAAAAGAGCTTACGGTGGTCAGTAATTCTGTTCCGATCATATTTGAATTCGCTCAATATAAACGAAATGGGGAATTTAACGGGCGGGTGATTCAGATTGGCGGAGAGCTTCAAGTTTCTTCGATGGGGATGTCGGGCGTACTCGCTCAAGATATGTTAAGAGACATTACCATAAACAAGGCTTTTTTTTCCTGTGGAGGCTTTACGCCTGAAAATATCAGTACGTTTCAAAGCGAGAGCGCGCTAATGACGAAAAGTCTGCTGGCTCAAAGCCAAAAGAAAGTGCTGGTAGCGGATGCTTCCAAAATGGGAGTCAAGCATCTGTATAAAGTAACTTCTCTGCTTGAAGTGGACATGATTATTACGAATACAGACTTGCCGGAAGAATGGAAACCACACACCGAATTGTCCTCATTGCAATGGGTTTCTATTTAAATTTAAGAGAAATGCGAAACAAGCAGCACTTCGTTTGGAAACAAACGGTGTGTTGTTTTTATTTGGTTTTTTATTTGTATTTATAAATTTTACAATATTAAAATGTTGTTTTTACACTTATATTACATTTATATATTATGATTTTGTTGTAGAAACCACATAAAACGAAAGGGGAAGCCAACCATTGAATTATCAACTGAGTGATCGTGTCCGTGCGCTTAATCCTTATATCGGAGCAGAATTAAGAGATAAAGTCGAAACACTTCGCCGATCAGGCCGCAAGCTTATCGCGCTTAACGTGGGGGAACCGGATTTTCCCACACCAGTCCATATCGCTCATGCAGGTATAGAAGCGATTATTAAAGGCGTGACGAAATATACACCTGTGCAGGGGACACATGATGTTCGGCAGGCTGTTTGCGACAAACTGAAGAGAGACAACAGTCTGAGTTATGGCCCGGAGGAGGTGATCATCACCACTGGAGCCAAACAAGCCGTAGCGAATGCGTTGCTTTCGATTTGCAACGAGGATGACGAAGTGCTTTTACCGATTCCCTGCTGGGGGAGTTACCCGGAAATGATCGCCCATACAGGGGCTCGGCCTGTGTTCGTTGAAACCGACCCGGAACAAGACTTTGGGCTCAACGTGGAGCGACTTGGCAGTAAAGTAACTTCCAAGACGCGGGCTATTTTGCTGACAAATCCCAACAATCCGACCGGAGCGGTACTTGATAGAGAAACGCTGTTTGCCATCGGTATGATCGCTGTTCGTCATGATCTTTACATTATTGCGGATGAAATTTATGAACATTTGGTCTATGGCGAAAAAGTTCCTTCGATCGCTGCTTTAAGCGAGGAAATTAAAGCGCGGACGATTACGATAAATGGGTTATCCAAGGCGTATGCCATGACGGGCTGGCGAATCGGGTACGCATGCGGTCCATTGCCCGTGATTCGCGCCATGACAGTCATTCAAAGCTACACCACCTCCAATCCAAGCTCGATCGGTCAATACGCGGCGATTACGGCGCTCAAGGATGAGGGGGATTCGGTAAAGGAAATGACAAAATCTTTTGATGAACGAAGGCAGTATCTGATTCGTGAAATTCAATCGATTCGGGGATTGTCATGCCCCAATGCGAGAGGCGCTTTTTACTTGATGGTGGATGTGTCCCGTTACTTTGGTTCAGTTTATGAGGAGGGGACGATTGCTGATAGCAAGGACTTTGCCGAATATTTGCTGGATCAAGTGGGTGTCGTCGTAACGCCGGGGGACATGTTTCAGGCTCCCCGATTTATTCGGCTTTCCTATGCTACATCCCTGGCACAATTGCAGGAGGCTGTTGCCTTGATCAGGGCGGCATTGTCTCTATTGAAAATGCGAGAGGAAAATCTGAAATGAATCCATCTGCGTTTTTGAAAGCCGCAAAGAAAGGATGAGCTACGATGCCCAGGATCGGACGGCAACCTGACTTCGGCGGTAGGGATAGCGACGATTGATGCGTTTGGTCCGCGTGGCGGTAACGCGCATACTGCGGAGGAATTTATGGATATCGAAAGCTTGGTACCGAGAACAAGGCTCTTGGCTAACCTGATTAAACGATTAAGTCGTGAATAAACCATTTTACGGATTAAATGATCCGACATTGGGGATATATGTCAATGTTGGGGTTGAATAAAAATTCCAATATTTTAAAGGAGATACTCCATTGCGAAATAGGATGAAGCAAAAACTTTTAGCAGGTAAAACGGCTTTAGGGGTTTCAATTATGATCCCTTCGGTTCAGCTTGTAGAAATGGCCGGAAAATTAGGATACGATTGGGTGCTGATTGATTGCGAGCATGGTTCCATCTCCTTGGAAACCGTTGAATACATGGTAATGGCAGCGGAAGCGAGCAACATTACACCCATCATTAGACCGCAAAAAAACGATCCGGAGTTAATCGGGCAATACATGGATCGTGGTGTGATGGGGATCCAAGCGCCACATGTCAGCTCTGCGGCAGAGGCTCAGGACGTTGTCAATGCAGTAAAATACTATCCGGTCGGCAATAGAAGCTTGGCCGTGGGAACACGCTCTGCCAATTACGGATTCGGGATCAGTTTAACTGATTATGCCCAACAGGCTAATCAAGATCTGTTGGTCTGTGTCCAAATTGAGGACAAGGCTGCTGTGGATAACCTTGATTCTATCGCGAAAGTTGAAGGAATTGACGTGTTATTTATTGGCCCGTCCGACCTTTCTCAATCGCTTGGACATCCCGGAAATGCCGGGCATCCTGTGGTAAAAAAGGTTATGGACGATGCTTTTTGCAAAATTATAGAGTCCGGAAAGCTGGCTGGTACGGCGGGCAATCTTGAAATAACGCCAAGACGTTTGGAGCAAGGCGTGAAATATTACTATACGCATTTAACAACGCTGCTGGCATATTCATCTTCCGTATTCTTGGGAAATGCCAAGGAATGAACCCCATAGAAACAATCATTGATTTGAAGGGAGCAACATCATGTCCATCATTAGAAAAGCGCTTTTTCCCTTATTAAGTATTCTGGTCATCTTCGGAACGGCAGGATGCGCCGGACAAGGCACTCAAAACACTGGAGCTGCTAAAAGCAGCCAACAGGAAACCTCAGCCTATACGCCCGACAAGTTGAAAATCGGGGTTATTCCCAGCGAAGACAGTGAAAACGTTGAATCAAAAATGGAGCCTTTAAAAAAATATCTATCCAAGAAACTTGGCATGGAAGTTGATATTTTTGTAGCTAATGATTATACAGCTGTAGTGGAAGCAATGAGAAGCAAGCAAATCGACGTTGCCCATTTAGGCCCTTTTTCCTACCTGCTAGCTACCGAGAAGGCCAATGCCGAGGCTATAGTGTCGAAGGTTGACGCAGACACTGGATTACCAACGTATAAGAGCGTTATCCTTACACGCAAGGACTCGGGAATAAAGACGATTTCTGACCTTAAAGGCAAGACATTTGCATTTATCGATCCGGCATCCACTTCAGGAAATCTAGTGCCCAGAAATGAGCTGCTGAAAAACGGGGTCGATCCTGACAAAGATTTTTCCACTTCGCTCTATGCGGGTGGGGGGGATGCTTCAGCTCTGGCAGTACAGAATAAAAAGGTGGATGCTGGTGCGACTTCCGATACTGTATATAAAGCAATGGTAGCGAAAAACCTGCTCCCAGATGTAAGCATTCTTCATGAATCAGCCCCTATTCCAACCTCTCCGGTAGCAGTACGAAAAGACCTGGATAGCGGATTGAAAGAAAAAATTAAGCAGGCGTATCTTGACATGGATAAAGAATCCCCTGAATCTTTGAAAGCCTTGGGATTGGATAAATATGGTGAAATAACGGATTCGGCTTATGACAATTTACGGGAAATTGCCAAAATATTAAACCTTGACCTTACTGAGTTGAAATAGACTAATTAAAACGGAGGAAAAAGATGATTAAAGTGGAAGACTTGGTCAAATCTTATGGTCAAGAAACTATTTTAAATAATATTAATTGCTCCTTTGAAAGCAATGACGCAGTTGTTTTGCTCGGCCCCAGCGGGGCCGGCAAATCAACTTTGCTGAGGTGCCTAAACGGGTTGATTGAGGCAACTTCAGGCAGTATTTATATCGATGGGAAGAAACTGCCGACCGACAAAAAGGGAATACGGCTGTTAAGAAAAAATATCGGAATGATCTTTCAGAATTTTAACCTTGTCAAGCGGCTCACAGTACTGGATAACGTGCTTTGTGGGCGCTTGTCCTATAATCCGACCCTGCCATCTTTTTTCAAGGTATATAAAAAGGAAGACTATGAACTGGCACTTTATTACCTGGAGAAGGTAGGGTTGGTTGATAAACGGAATCAAAGAGCCGACAACTTGAGCGGCGGGCAAATGCAAAGGGTGGCCATTGCCAGAGCCTTGGTGCAGCGGCCGACATTGCTGCTTGCCGATGAGCCGGTTGCCAGTCTGGACCCCAAAACTTCCCATGCCATCATGGATCTTTTGATGGAAGTCTATGAGGAAGAGAAATTAACCATGATTATTACTCTGCATCAGATTGACCTGGCTCCAAAATACAGCAAAAGAATTCTTGGTCTGAACTCCGGGAATATCGTGGCAGATTATCGTTCCGATCAGGTCAAAGCTTCTGATTTGTACCAGCTTTACGAGAACGGTCAGGAAACAGGTGAAGATAGAGTTTATAAATATGAGGAGCAAAGACATGATAGATGATCAGAAAAATAGGGTTACTGACGCAAAGAAGGTCAGCCGCCAGTCTTTCAACTCAAAAAGGAATTTCCCAATATGGTTATCAACAATAGCTTTTCTTGTGATATTAGGCTGGAGTGCTCAGCAAGTTAATTTTAGTATTTCCGATCTGATTCAAGGTCTTCCTAATATATGGGATTTTATCTCCAGATCGTTTCCTCCTGATTTTACACATTTGGGTAAATATTCATTATCCGTTCTCCAGACCGTTCAAATGGCACTTGTTGGTACTGTGCTTGCCGTCATCATTGCCATTCCGCTCGGAATCGGTGCGGCCAAAAATATCAGTCCACATCCTGTGATTTACAGTATTTGCCGGACTGTCCTCAACACGCTCAGATCGATCTCGGAAATGATCGTGGCACTAATTTTTGTAACCGCAGTTGGTCTGGGGCCGTTTCCCGGTGTACTGGCGCTTGCCATCCATTCGGCAGGAATGCTTGGTAAATTTTATGCTGAAGCTATCGAAAATACGGATAAAGGCCAGATCGAAGCTCTGGAAGCATCAGGTGCCAATCGTTGGCAGGTTATCCGCTATGCCATCTGGCCGCAAATTTTACCGGAGTTTATATCCGTAAACCTTTTTCGCTGGGAAATCAATGTAAGATCAGCAACCGTACTGGGACTGGTCGGAGCCGGGGGAATCGGATTTGAACTGACTTCTACGCTCCGTCTTTTCCGCTACCAGGAATCACTTACCATTGTTATCTTAATCCTGGTCACAGTCATGATTCTGGATAAGTTATGCACAAAAATTCGACAGCACATTTTATAAGAGAAGTCATCCACCTTGCTAGGAAGATGGGCGTGACACATTTGACCATCACAAACCATGATACGACAATGGATTTGCGGGGATCTATGAGTTAAGAGCATGCAATGATTCAGTATTATAAAAAATACAAGCGGAAATAAAGAAGCCGATGGTCCTAAGGGCCGCCGGCTCTTTCTTCTAAATAGATCCAATGCTTTTCTTAGCTGCTTTGAGTAATAAATTTTGCTAAATAGGGCTTGATTATTTTAATACAATGACTATACTTAAGACTAGAAAGTGATCCGAAACGTTTTGGAGGACAAAAATTGGCTACAATTAAGGATATATCACAATTAACGGGCTTTTCGATCACGACCGTTTCGAGAGCGTTGAATGGCTATTCTGACGTCAGCGAAAGTACCCGTAAGCTGATTAAAGAAGCTGCTGAGTCGTTAAGCTACAGTCCGAACGGCTTGGCTAGAGGATTGGTCATGAAAGAAACGAAGACACTGGGATTGCTTGTGTCGGGAATGACGTACAAGAACATCGACAACAACTTTGTGTTCGAAGTGTTATGTGGCATTAATGATAGCGCTGCCAATTCAGACTATGACCTCATTTTGTTCAGTACAAACACTGCTAAGCAGAAAATGAAAACGTATACACAGCTATGTCGGGAACGCAAAGTGGACGGGGTGATCCTGCAGGGCGTCAAGACCGACGATCCGTATTTGCAGGAAGTTCTGGACAGCGATATTCCTTGTGTGCTGATTGACATTCCGATCCAGAGCGAAAATGTGGGTTATGTATCGACGAATCACAAGGAAAGCGCTCAGGCTGCCGTAGAGCATTTGATCAGGCTAGGGCATCAGAAGATTGCCATGATTAACGGTTATCCGGAAGCTTTTGTATCCAAGGAACGTTTTGAAGGTTTCGTCACAGCAATGGACCAAGCCGGGCTGAACTGGAAGCGGGAATGGGTGGTAAACGGCGACTTTACGGAAGAAGAAGCTCAGCATCAGGCCGTGAAACTGCTAAGAGCATATCCGGAAATAACCGCGTTTTTCTGTGCCAGCGATATGATGGCCCTGGGAGTGATCAAGGCTGCTAATGAAATGGGATTATCCGTACCGGGGCAGCTGTCCATTGTGGGCTTTGATGACATTCCGACTGCTGTTTATTTTCAGCCGCCACTGACTACGATTGGGCAAAACATGTATCAGCTCGGGTATGAAGCAGCCAATTTGCTGATGCGCATGCTAAAGTCCGAAGACAGTCCCAAGTCTAATGTGCTTAGAAATGAACTTATTTTACGTTCATCCACGGACAAGCCACATCATCGCAATATTTAAGCAATTACCGAAATGTTTTTTTACCTTCCGAAACGTTTCGGTTTTGTTTTCGCAAAAATCCAAAACGTTTCGGATTATTTAATATGAACTTCTAGGGGGAGTACGATTTGTTGAAATACGATGCTGGGCAAAGAGAATGGACTAACTGGCTGGTAAGGGAAACCTGTTTTGATCCCAACCACCAGGGCAAGGCCGAAGCCATCTTTTCCCTGGGCAACGGGTATATGGGATTGCGTTCGGCTACAGATGAGCGCTATGTCGGTCAGATTCGCAACTGGTTCGTGGCTGGAACCTTCAACAAGTTTCATGAAAACGAGGTTACCGAACTTCCCAATGTCGCAGATGTGACCGAACTGCAAATTCTAATCAATGGTGAAACGTTCAGCCTTGAAAAGGGGGAAACGCGGCACTACAGCCGTGAGCTTAACCTGAAAACTGGAGAGTTGACCCGTGATATTGTATGGGAAAGTCCGAAGGGAGGAACGTTCCAACTTCAGTTTAAGCGGTTCGTGTCCCTGAGCAATCTGCATGTTGTCGCCTCCAAGGTCAGCATCAAACCGCTCGACTGTGAAGCTGATGTCCAGATTGTATCAGGCATCAACGGTCAATGGACGAATTCCGGAGCACAACACTTTACCGAGGGAGAAAAACGGATTTTTGATAAAACCTACATTCAAATGACCTCCACCACAACGGAGTCCGGCATTGATTTTGTGACGCATACCGTTCACCAATGGAGTCTGGATGGAAGTAGGCTTGAGCCGGAGCTGCGCCAGACGATGGGACGACGCAAGGTAGGCATTGAAGCCAAGGTTAATGTTCCGATGGGATCATGTCTAGAGATGGAAAAAATATCAAGTGTACACACCAGTCGTGATCTGATATATGGGAAGAGGGATTATTCCCTTGATTTTATGCGAAATGCGGCCTTGTCGGAGTTTAAGCAGGAGGCAAGCAAGGGATACGACCAGTTGTTTTATGAAAGCGCTAACGTGTGGGAGAATACGTGGTCCGCTTATAACATCGAGATCGATAGCGCCAGCGGCTATGACCAGCTTGCGATCCGTTTCGCCATATACCATCTCGTTATCATGACGCCTGCGCATGACAACCGCATGGGTATCGGGGCCAAAGGGTTGAGCGGAGAAGGGTACAAGGGCCATTCCTTCTGGGATACGGAGATTTTTATCCTCCCGTTCTTCATCTATAGCAATCCAGTGGTGGCCCGTTCCTTGCTGGAGTATCGCTATCAGGGGCTGGAGGGAGCTAGAAGAAAGGCCAGGGAGAACGGTTTTGAAGGCGCCATGTATCCTTGGGAAGCGGGCTGGATTGAGGACGGGGAAGTCACGCCAGTCTGGGGAGACGTTGATATCGTAACTGGCGAACAGACCAAGATCTGGTCTGGATTCATTGAGCAGCATATTACTGCGGACATTGCGTACGCGGTGTGGCACTACGTACAGTCTACAGGCGATCTGGAATTCATGGAGCAGTATGGATATGAAATAATTTTTGATACAGCCACATTCTGGGCAAGTCGTCTCGAATGGGACGAAGAAGCTGACCGCTATCACATTAATCAGGTAGTGGGTCCGGATGAATACAAGGAGCATGTGGACAACAATGCTTTCACCAATCATATGGCGCACTTCAATATGCAGCTCGCCATTCAGTACTATGAGAAGCTTCAGCAGGAACGTCCCGATTTGCTTCAGCACCTGGAGAATAAGCTAAATCTTGCAGCCGCAAGGGAACAATGGAACAAGCTTCATCAGTTGTACCTCCCGGAACCCAACAATCTGGGAATTATTCCGCAAGACGATACGTATCTCGGTAAAAAAATCATTGATCTTACACCTTACAAAAACCAGACAAAAGTCGCAAGCATCTTCAGTGACTACAATCTGGATCAGGTTGGTGAAATGCAGATTTCGAAGCAGGCGGACATCATGATGCTGTTTTTCCTGCTGGAAAATAAATTCGAACCTGCAGTCAAGCGGGCGAATTATGACTACTATGAGCCAAAGACACTACACGATTCCTCACTGTCCTTGTCTACACACAGCATCCTGGCCAGCGATTTCGGCGATCGCAAGCTTGCCTACGATCTGTTCCTGCGGGCGACCGAGATTGATTTGGGACCAAACATGCATTCCTCGGATGCGGGTATTCACTCGGCCTCCTTGGCAGGCGTCTGGAAGTGTGTGGTCATGGGATTCGCCGGCGTGCGCATGCTGGATGGTCAGTTGCATCTGAATCCGAAATTGCCCGAATCCTGGAACAAGCTAAAGTTCCCTCTCTATTGGCATAACCACCGGTTGCTTATCACCCTTACACCTGAAGATGTGCTGATCGAGGCCGATACGGAGGAAAGCATCAGCTTGCATGTTTTAGGGCAAAAGGTGAATGTCCATCAACGAATTCAAATCAAAATGTAGACATACATTTCAGGGAGGTCATTTACATGAAAAAAGGATCCATAGGTCTGATCATGATACTGGTGCTTTCCATGCTGCTGTCAGCTTGCTCTTCGGGAAGCAGTACGGACACAGGTAGCTCCGGTGGTAAGGTGAAGCTGACCTTTACCGTATGGGGCGATGTTAACAGCGGCGCGGATGAGGTGAAGCTGGCCGAGCAGTTTAATGCGGCTCACCCCAATATTGAGGTTAAATTCGAACCCATCCCGAGCGAGGGGTACGGAACGAAGCTGACGACCTCGCTTGCGGCCGGACAGGCACCGGACGTATTCCTTGTTGGCGAAGGCGATTATTACAAATACGTAGATAAAGGCGTAGTTGAACCGCTCGATAGCTATCTCGCTGCAGACCCGTCATTCAAGCTGAATATTTTTCAGCCAGACCTGATCAACAACATGAAGATTGAAGGCAAGCAATATTATCTGCCCAAGGACTTCAATCCGCTGGCCCTGTGGTACAACAAACGCATGTTTGACGAGGCACAAATTCCTTACCCGACAGATGAATGGACGTGGGATGACATGATCGCCGTTGCCCAAAAGCTGACTAAAAAGGAAGGCAACAAATATACCCAATTCGGCTTTAACGCCGGGAAATGGGAATATCCGATCTACACCTATCTGTGGGATTACGGAACGGACATCGCCAATGAGGATGGTACCACAGCCGAAGGATACATGAATAGCGACAAAACTGTGGCGGCCATGGAGAAGTATGTCGCCCTCTCTCAAGGAGAGAATAGGGTATCTCCGACTCCTCTGGATTCCCAGACACTTGGAGGAGACTCTTCCATGTTTATGACAGACAAGCTTGCCATGATGGTCACGGGGCGCTGGGTCAAGACTGATTTGGACAAATCCAATGTAAAATATGGTTCCGCCATGATCCCGAAAAATGCGGACGGTACACGTTCAAGTATCATTGCAAGCGCAGGATGGGCCATCAATGTATCAAGCACGCACAAACAGGAAGCGTACGAACTGGTGAAGTGGCTTTCGGGGGCAGATGCCCAGAAGCTGCGTTCCAATAACGGCAAGGTACTTCCAGCTACAGTCAAGGAACTGGAAAAGGTCAAGGCCAAGGAAGTGGCAGACAAACCAGTCATTGAGATGATGAATTTCGCTAAAAAGCCGATTACACTACGTTCCGCAAACGGTCCGATTTTCGTAGAGGAATTCACGAAAGCGCTTGAGAAGATGTTGCTTGGTGAACAAGACACCAGAACGGCTCTGGACGAAGCGGCGAAGAACGTTGACAGCAAGATCAAGAAATAACCATGGAGGTGAGCCGGAGGACATGCCGGTTCACTTTCTTCATCAGGGAGGTTGCCATGCGTAATTCAAAATCCGAACGTGCCGGGTATTTGTTCATTCTGCCGTGGATACTGGGGCTGCTGCTCTTTACGATCGGGCCCATGCTGTTCTCTATGCTTCTGGCCTTCAGCAAATGGGACATCATCACCGGAGTCAAGTCGATTGAATGGGTGGGACTGGATAACTTCCGGACCATGTTTCACGATGATTTGTTCTATCAGTCTTTGAAGGTAACTTTTATTTTTGCTTTAGTTTCGGTTCCCTTGTACCAGATTGCTTCTTTACTCATTGCTTTGTTGCTAAATATGCGAAATCGAGGAATGAAATTTTTTCGTCTGATCTATTTCATGCCTTCGGTCATACCGGCAGTGGCGGCATCGATGATGTGGATCATGATATTCAATCCCGAGTATGGGGTTCTTAACCGTGCGCTTTCTTTGTTCGGTATTCAGGGGCCGGCCTGGCTACAGGATCCCAGCTATGCTCTTGGGGCGCTAATCGTCATGGGGCTCTGGGGAATCGGCAATACCATCATCATTTATTTGTCCGGTTTGCAGGGGGTTCCTGAGGAGCTGTATGAGGCGGCCAACCTGGACGGAGCCGGGCCGCTTCAGCGCTTCCGGAACATTACCCTGCCGATGATTTCACCGACCGTATTTTTTAATCTGGTCATGGGTATCATCGGCGGATTTCAATATTTCACCCAGGCGTTCGTCATGACCAATGGGGGACCGCTCAATTCCACGTTATTTTATAACCTGTACCTTTATAACAAGGCTTTCAAAGATTTTGATATGGGATACGCCTCTGCATTGTCTTGGGTACTGTTCATCATCATTCTGGTGTTCACACTCCTGGTCATCCGCAGTTCATCTATGTGGGTCTATTATCAGGGTGATAACGAGAAGGATTGAAAGGAGGATATATCATGAATTATAGTTCCACGCGGAGCCGGATCGTTTCGCGCATATTCTCGATGGTGCTGCTGATCGCGGGAGCGGTTATCGTTCTTGTACCGTTGTTATGGACGCTGGCTACATCATTGAAGACCCCCGCTGAGGTATTCACAGACAGCTTTTTCCCGGCAGCATGGATGTGGTCTAACTATGCCAATGCAGTGACGGCCATTCCCTTTTTTACCTTTCTGAAAAATACGCTGATTATACTCATTCCAGTCATGATTGGAACGGTATTCTCTGCTGCGTTATGTGCCTACGGCTTTGCCCGCTTCAACTTCCGAGGGAAACGGATGCTGTTTCTGGTGCTATTGGCCACCATGATGCTGCCATCCCAGGTTACGATGATCCCGATGTTCATCATGTTCAAGGAAATCGGCTGGGTCGATACGTTCCTTCCACTGATTGTTCCTGCATTTTTCGGTGGCGGCGCCTTTAATATTTTCCTGATTCGTCAGTTCATGCGTGGCATTCCGCGCGATCTCGATGAATCCGCATTTGTGGATGGGGCAAACCAGTTCCAGATCTTTACCCGCATCATGTTGCCTCTCTCTATGCCGCCGCTAATTGCAGTGTCGATCTTTACATTCATGGGAGTATGGAATGACTTTCAGGGTCCGCTGATCTATCTGAACTCCAGCGACAAGTATACGTTGGCACTTGGTTTGTCCATGTTCAAGGGCTTGTACAACGTGGAGTGGAACATGCTGATGGCGGCTACTATGCTGATCATGATTCCGCCGCTTCTGGTCTTTTTCGTAGCTCAAAAATACTTTATTGAAGGCATTTCCATCTCATCGGCCATCAAGGGATAGACGTATGGCGGCATCGGTGAGATCAGAGAAAAGCCATTGCAGGGGAGGACAAAAGATGGCCCGTATCACTAGCAGGCACCCGATCAATTTGTATTACAACGCAGGAGAATACGTCAAAATTTGCGGAACGCAGGACGGTTATTTCCCTGATTTTGGACACCATATGGCCAATGAAATGGGAGGCGTATGGCTGCACCCCATCAAGCTGCTGGACGGATTTTGGCTGAAAGTTACGGATACTGATCGTCAAATTTCGGTATGGGCAAGAGCAGACAGCTATAGCAGCGAGGCATGGGGAGGAGGCCGGTTCGAATATGACCACGGCCTGAGCCATATTCCGGTGTCCATTGTCCGTTCCCAGTTCGCCCCGGACTACGAAAAGGGTATGGTGGCAGAGTATGAAATCACTTCCTATGGCGAGGGGGAAACGCACCTCAGGCTTGAACTGCTGTCACGGACCGATCTTCGGCCTGTATGGTATTCGGACGAGATCGGCATCTTGCCCGGAACGGCCGAGACGGCCGAATGCCTGTCGCCCCGCAAGGTGATGGTCAAGGACAACAGTCACGACTGGTACGTGCTGGTTGGAAGCGACCTTCCAGGCATTGAGAACACCGTCGGTCCGAACATCTACGGACCAGAGCTGACTGCCGGCAAAGGGACGGGAATATCTTTTGCAGCGGAATGTACGTTGAAGGAAAAGCAAGTGTTGCGTTTTCGCCTGTTCGTTGCCGGGTCGGAAAGCTCTCGTGAGGCATGCGAGCAAACGTATGCTGCCCTTGAGCAGGGACATGACGATCTGCTGGAGCAAAAGAAAGCCTTATATGATCGGTTGGATCAACGCTCCTTGCTTACCATCGAGGGGGAAGAGGAGCTAAATACGCATTTCGCCTGGGCCAAGCGCAACAATCAGTGGCTGGTACAGCGTGTTGACGGCATCGGCCGTGGCCTGACGGCAGGGGGTCCAACTTATCCATGGTGGTTCGGCTGCGACAGCACGTATGCCCTTCAGGGCGTTCTCGCCACTGGCGACCACTCGTTGGTAAAAGACACATTGAATCTGCTGCTGGAGAAGTCGAGAGAGGTGAACGACAACGGTCGATTCGTTCACGAAGTGACCACAATGGGGGCCGTCTCCAATCCGGGAAATACCCAGGAGACCGCGCACTATATCGCTTTTGTCTGGGAAATGTTCCTGTGGACTGGAGATGAAGCGCTTCTGCGAGAACATTATGGCTACTGCGTGCAGGGGATGGACTGGCTGCTGCATACGATGGACCCGGACGGAGATCTTTTTCCCTCGGGCTACGGCATCATCGAGATTGCTGGACTGAACATGGAGCTGATCGACAGTGCCGTATATACAGCTAAGGCACTTCAGGCGCTGGCATGGATGAGCAGTTATCTGGGCGAACAGAACAGAGGCGAGCATTATCAGGAGCTGTCCGAACGGGCCGTACAAGCAATCAATCAGGTGTTTTGGTCTGACAAGGACGGTTTATATGCTGATGCGGTTGCTCCTGCAGGTGATATTGCCCCGAAGGTCACTTACATGGCCTCCTTGGCAGAGAAGCAAGGCATTCAGGGGTACCGCGAATATATTGAAGGGCTGCTGGCGGAAGCCGGAGAGGATCAGGGAGATCGGGGCTGGCTGCTGAACAAGAACTGGGTTATAGTCACGCCGATGGAAGCCGGGATCGCAGATCCGGACAAGGCGCAGCGTGCATTGGAGACGATGCGAAGCAGCGATTTTGTCGGGGAGTACGGCACCTATCTGGCAGCCATTTACCAGCAGGGTACCATGACAATCTCAACCGGAGCGCATGCGGTAGCCGAGGCGACCTATGGTAATCCTGATGAAGCTTTGGGTTTACTTCGGAGGATGGGCAAAAGCTTTTCCCGGGTGCAACCGGGGTCCTTTTCCGAAATGTCCCCGGATTACGGGTGCGTGGTTCAGGCATGGACAATCTACGCTCTCGCGGTCCCCGTCGTCCGGCATTTCTTTGGCATCAGACCAGAAGCATATTTGCAGAAGGTAAGCTTTGTTCCCGATTTTCCACAGGCCTGGGCCGACAAAACGTGCAGACTTGAGCGTCTGCGTGTGGGGGATGCTGAATTTGATATAAGCTTCGAAATACGCGAAGGCTTGCGGATCACAGAAATATCCAACCCTTCAAAGTGGACCGTTGTTTTGGATTGGAAAGGACATAGATTCGAAAGCGATAAAGAACGGATTCTATGGAAACTGGATGGCCAAAGCTGACCTCGAAAATAAGGACCAATTTTGGAAGAGTGGAATCAATAAAAGACAGATATGGGGAGGAACTATAGGTGAAAGGAAATACCGCTCACGAGAATCCATTATACAGGGAGTGCACAATCGAAGCCGTTATTTTTGATTTGGATGGAGTGATAACGGATACGGCGGAATATCATTACATTGCTTGGAAGCAACTTGGGCAAGAACTCGGTATTCCGTTCGACAAGGAATTTAACGAGCAGCTGAAAGGAATCAGTCGCATGCAATCCCTGGAACGCATCCTTCAGCTCGGAGGCCAAGATCAAAGCTATTCTCAGGCGGAAAAAGCTGACTTTGCCCGCCGCAAAAACGAACATTATGTCTCGTTGCTCGATTCCTTGACACCGGAACATACTTATCCGGGTATCCGAGAGTTGCTGCTTGAATTACGGTCAGCCGGCATCCCTGCTGTGATCGCTTCAGCGAGCAAGAATGCGCCGCAAATTCTGCGAGCACTCGGTCTTGAATCATTGTTTCAATATGTTGTTCACCCGGATTCCGTCGCACATGGCAAGCCTGCCCCCGACCTGTTCCTGCGCGGAGCCGTTGAGGTGGGAGCAGAAGCCTCACGCTGCATCGGCATTGAGGATGCCCAAGCAGGCATTCAGGCTATCAAGGCTGCAGGCATGATTGCGATCGGAATAGGGGAAGAGAACGTACTTAAACCTGCAGGAGCAGATGTTGTTATGAAGGATACCGGGGGGGTGAACCTGTCGTTTCTTGAAGAAACGCTGCAGGCGTTTGGATGCTGATAGCCATGTGCTTCTCTGACAGTTACTTTGCCGCTTTATGCAGAATATATGGGAGGGCAATACATGTGTTATAACGACAGTCGTACAATCAACCGTGTATGGTGGAAAGAGGCCGTTGTTTACCAGGTCTACTGGCGCAGCTTCATGGATGCGAACGGTGACGGTTACGGCGATCTGCAGGGATTAATGCAGAAGCTCGATTACATCAAGGGGCTGGGCATTGACGTGATCTGGCTTAATCCGATTTATGAGTCACCTGACAAAGACAACGGATACGATATCTCCGATTATTATCGGATCATGCCCAAAGCGGGCACGATGGAGGATTTCAGGAAACTGCTGATCAAGGTACACGAGTTGGACATGAAGCTCATCATGGATCTGGTGGTCAATCATACTTCCTCCGAGCATCCATGGTTCGAGGAATCGCGTTCATCGCTGGACAATTCGAAGCGTGACTGGTACATATGGAAGCCAGGAAATGCGGGAGGACCGCCGAACAACTGGCGTTCGTATTTCGAGCCGTCTGCCTGGACGCAAGATGAACGAACAGGGGAATACTACTTCCATTCGTTTGCGAAGGAACAACCTGACCTTAATTGGGAGAATGCAGAGCTGCGGCGAGAGGTATACCGCATGATGCGTTTCTGGCTTGATCAGGGTATTGACGGCTTTCGAATGGATGTGATCAATCTGCTGGCCAAGGTACGGGGATTTCCTGATGCGGAACGGCCCGAACATATCGACTACCTGGGAAATAATCCGGGCATTCATGATTATTTGCAGGAAATGAACAGGGAGGTACTTCGGCATTACGACATCATGACGGTAGGGGAAATTCCGTTCGTTACTCCCGAGGATGGCCTGCTGTATGTAGCGGAGAGCCGACAGGAGCTGCATACGCTGTTCCATTTCCAGGTAGCGGACGACATGCCTGTATGGAATTTGGCCCGATTCCGCCATATTCAGGCCACCTGGCATGAAGCCTTCCGGCGCGAGGGCTGGAATTCGCAATTCCTGAACAACCACGATCATACGAGACAGGTGACCCGTTATGGAAATGACGGGGCGTATCGCGTGGAATCAGCGAAGCTGCTGGCAACGATGATTCATACGCTGCCCGGGACACCTTATGTATTCCAAGGTGAGGAGATTGGAATGACAGGAGTCCATTTCCCTTCGATCGACGATTACCGCGACATCGCGATGCACAACAAATACAGGGAAGCGGTAGATAAGGGAGAGGAGCCTGTGCGGGTGCTGAGGGATCTGCAGCCGCTGAGCCGGGACAACTCCCGGACTCCTATGCAGTGGAATGGGGAACAGCATGCCGGATTTACTACGGGACAGCCGTGGATTCAGTCTAATTTCAATTATGCAGAGATCAACGTGGAGCGTGATCTGGCAGCGCCAGACTCCATCTACGCGTATTATCAGCGATTGATCTGCCTGCGTAAAATGCATAAAGTCATGGTGTATGGCGATTATGCCGATCAGTCCATTGGAGAAGCTCACGTATATGCTTATACGCGCAGTCTCGAAGAGGAAACCTGGCTTGTTGTCCTGAACCATTCCGACGTACAGCAGCTTTATGAACTTCCTGCCCCATGGAAGGAAAGATTTGAACATGCTCAGGTCTTATTGGGTAATTATGATGGACCTCCGTCGAAGGACAGGGTGGAGGATGACGGGATTTGTTTGCGATTACGCCCCCACGAAGCGGTTATTTATTCGTTTATAGATTAATTTCGTGATAGAACAGGTATACCCTTACAGATTTCAATGATGTCTATAAGGATCAGTCAATGTTTCATGGCTGATCCTTATTTGCATTTTAACTGTATCCCGATAAAGAGATGCAAGATGAAGAGGAAAGTTGCTCCAGAGGAGCCTTTTCCGCCAGCAAAAGATCGATGGCTTTATCATCCTTTGCGTTCTTTACACTTTTCAGGCAGGGTGTAGTAGTGTAACATAGGGTTACCACTTTCTGTTTGGAATGGTAAGCTCGACACTTCCATTTTACCAATATGCCACAACCCCAGTCATTAAACGGCTGGACGCATTTTCAAAGCCGCGAAGCTTGAATGATTAACTTTAGTTTGGGATGCTGCGAAAAAATTTTTCATGCTGGTTACTTGACTAGTTGCAAGGCTTGTTGTTAGCGATTGACTGCCGGATTGATATTATTCGATGAAACTTTATTAAATAATGAAATTACTGTAATATATACTAATAAATTGGAATGATCAGAAGGAGAAGGCTATGGACGAAAGAACACTGCTATTACTTGGAATATTAAAGTCCCAAAGTTTACATGGTTATCAAATTAATGAATTTATCGATAAAAACTTGAGCCGGATTGCCTCCATGAAAAAAGCTACAGCTTACGCCATTTTGGACAAGCTGAATGCTGCAGGCTTAATCAGTGTACGTGAGGACCAGAATGGAAACCGTCCGCCAAGAAAGGTATATTCCATTACTCCGGCCGGGGAAGAGGAATTTTACTTGCTTCTTCGTGGAAACCTGTCTGAACAGGACATCACGTCCTTCAAGGGCGATATTGGACTTATGTTCATAGACCATCTATCCAAGGAAGAAGCGATCGATTGTCTCTTGCTGCGTTTGAGTGGTCTAACCGAACAAATCGAAGAATTGCAGCAAATACCTAAACATAAGTTCTCAAGAGGGATTGATTTATCGTTCAAGCATCATCTTGTATGCAAACAGGCTGAGAGGAACTGGTTGCAATCTGTTATTGAAGAATTAAAAAAAGAATAGAATCTCGTTCGATTCTTACAGTTCATAGCAGGTTTTGCGCTGCAGCGCAAAACCTGCTTTTTTTGTGTTGGCTTTAGTCTGAATATTACCAAAAATTGAAAACATACATTATGATTAGTCAGTATTGACTAATCATAATATGCGATTTATAATCACCTTTGTATTAATCAATCATGACTAATCAATAAAACTAATTAGGAGGAAATTATGTTGCTTTTTTTCGCAGTTCTGTTTATTAACTTGGCATTGGTTGCTTATACTATCGGTGTTTGGGCTGAAAGAATTTCAGGCCGGTTGAAACCGAAGCATCTTGTTTTCTTCCTTTTCGGTTTATTATTCGATGGAATAGGTACTGGCTTTATGGGGCAGCTGAATCCAAGCAAAGAAATTAATTTACATGGTATTACAGGCATGGTCGCCCTTGTGTTGATGCTAATTCATGCAATATGGGCAACAATTGTTTTATGGAGAAAGAACAAAAAGCAGATCGATCAATTCCATAAGCTTAGCTTGGCAGTTTGGGGATTGTGGTTAGTACCTTATCTGATTGGAGTTGGACTAAGTATTTTCAAATAAGCCATCATGCTCAAGATAAGTGCTACAAGGTTGTAGCATTCCAAACCTGTAGGCAGTACCAGTTATACCGGTACTGCCTACGTTAGTTAATAAAAGGAAGCTGACCCAAAAAAGTCAACTGCCTTCAACTATTTTATTGAGCTTTCGTCAACCTTTGTGCTTCCCTGAAACCTTTGTTTTCCGACAAAACATGTGCCAGTCGATTGTATGGGAAATATTCACTTCCCTTTGCGACATGATGCAAAAATCAGATTCACAACATGATGGCGGCATATTCATTTGTCTTCCAAACTTTAATTCGCAAAAGGCTATTAAATATTTAGAGATATTTAACACGGAATTCGGATCTGGCCCCAAACCGATACCATGGCTTATCCAATGCTTTTCTTAGCTTGTTCGAGTAAATTGGATACGTAATCGGCTTTTTCGTCTGAATAAGAGAGCAGTGTAGTATATCCTTTATGGATAGCGTTGAGTTTTTTTTCAGCATATTGCTTGGCTACATGCGGGTTATCTCTTAAGTAATTTCTGATGAGAAGATTATTTATCCATTGCTCGCCATTCCAAATGACAACAGCAAGATTATAGGCATGTTCTTGGCGTTTTCACACCAACCAAGACATCGATAATCGGCTTTGCAAACATCCCTTGTACCGAGGTACTGCCGAAATGCTGTATGTCGATAGCATCGTCTCCAAATGAAATATTTATGCAATCTCCGTATTCTTACATAATGTAATTAGAGTTTCTTAATAATTGAAGATACAATAAAGAATGATGTTTTGATATAAATAAGTACGGTATAGATAAGTCAAACGATAATTTACAATAAGTTGAGGATGAAGAGATGAATATACAAAAGCTTACCATTGGACAAATGGCGGAACTCAATCATATTACACGGCAAACATTACGGCATTATGAGGCTGAAGGTTTACTTACTCCATATTATACAGACCCGGATAGCGGATATCGATACTATCATATCAACCAAAGCGCAAGGCTGGATATGATTCATCGTTTAAAAATTTGTGGGATGTCGCTCAAACAGATAAAACAGCAGTTTGAGACAGCAAATATAGAGGATATCCAAAGTTCTCTAAAGACGCAACTGGATTTTATTGACGAATCTGTTCGTCGTCTTAATCAGAGCAGGTACATGATTTCAAGAACCTTAAATAATTATGAAAGATATAAGTCACTCCCACAAGGACCCACCATATTCCATGAGCATCTTCCACCCAGAAAAATATATGTGCACACATCAAGTGTAAACTTCTTTGACCAGGAGGATTCAGGTTATGAAATTATGCTTTCGGAATTAAAAACAGGCTTAGTAGAGAAAAAACTGCCTGCAAGCTATTTGTGTAATATAGGAACAATAATACGCAGACCATACATTGAAGAGCGTATGCTTTATTCAAATGAAGTTTTCGTGTTTGTGGAGGATGACTTTGAAATCCCTGCTAAAGTTGAGATTCTTCCTGGCGGGATGTATGTAAACATTTGCTCAGAGACCATTTTCAAAGAGTCCGAGTATGCCGAACAATTACTAAATTACATTACAGATGCTGGTTTCATCATTGCAGGGGATTACATTTGTGAAGTGATCGCCGAGTTCCCGATGTTTGATAACCTCTCACGCAGTATGCTTTATAAAATACAGATCCCAGTGACAACAAAGGAAGGATAGCATATAAAAATATCATTTGACCTTATTGTAACAGTAAGGTTTATATTTGGGGTATAGCCTAAACCAATTTGTATTTTTTACTAAGGAGGAAGGATTTATGGAACGTAAAGTAAGAGCAGCGCAGTACGGTTGCGGCAAGATGAGCGTGTACCTGATGAGATACTTGCTTGAAAAAGGTGCGGATATCGTGGCGGCGTTTGATGTGAATCCCGCAGTCATCGGAAAGGACATCGGTGAAGTCATCGGTTATGGCAGAACACTTGGGGTTAAGGTTTCAGATATAAAGGATGCGGATCAGGTACTCTCGGAACTCAAACCGGATGTGTGTGTTATTGCGACATTAAGTACAATGGCAGATATCAAGACGGCACTTACGGTTTGTGCTAAAAATGGCGTAAACGCGATTTCAACTGCTGAGGAATCACTTTATCCCTGGATTTCTTCGCCTGCAGTCACAGAGGAGCTTGATGAATTAGCAAAAAATAATAATTGTACGCTTTCAGGCAGTGGTTATCCCGATATGTATTGGGGAGTGTTGGTGGATACCCTTGCAGGCTCCTTGCATAAAATCACAAAAATCAAAGGAATCAGCAGTTATAATGTTGAGGACTACGGTATAGCTTTAGCCGAAGGGCATGGAGCTGGTCTTACTCCTACTGAATTCGCTGAGCAAATTGGTAAATTCAACGACTTGAATTCTAATGAAATAAGGGAAAAAATCGAAAATGGCGAAGTTACGCCAAGCTATATGTGGTACCAAAACGGCTGGTTGTGCAGTAGAATGGGGCTTACTCCTATATCGCAAACCCAAAAGTGTATTCCTATGACACATGATAGGGATCTTGAATCCTCCACGCTTGGCATGACGGTTAAAGCTGGCAACGCAACCGGCATGGCGGCTGTGGTTACAACCGAAACCGCAGAGGGGATTGTTATTGAGACCCAGTGTATAGGCAAAGTTTACGCACCTGAAGAGTTTGACAAGAACGAATGGTCTTTTTATGGTGAGCCCGAAGTAACAATTAACGTAGATCGTCCGGCAACAGTACAGTTAACCTGTGCAAACCTTGTGAATCGTATTCCAGCGCTGATTAATAGTGAGCCAGGATACGTGACCACAGATAAATTGCCGAATAATGCATATCTCGTAAAACCGTTGAATGAGTATATTAATTTTTAATAAAATGGGGAGATAGGAACTTGGTCACACTGCTGCTGATAATTATTTATATCGCATTCATAGGTCTTGGACTGCCAGATGCTCTGCTTGGCAGTGCATGGTCGGTTATGAAATCTGATATTGGTGCAACAACAGAAATGGCCGGTTATATCGCATTAACGGTCTCGCTATGTACGGTGATATCCAGTCTTTTTGCAAGCAGATTATTACACAAATTTGGGACGGGTAAGGTAACTTTATTCAGTATATTATCGACAACACTTGCATTGCTTGGATTTTCGTTCTCCAATCATTTCGCTTTTCTAATACTTTTGGCGATTCCGTTAGGATTCGGAGCAGGCTCTGTAGATGCTGCATTAAGCAACTATATAGCCCTTCATTTTAAAGCAAAGCATATGAATTGGCTGCATTGTTTTTGGGGAATTGGAGCAATGACGGGTCCTATATTAATATCATTTTGGCTGAATGAAGGGAATAACTGGCGTGCAGGTTATCTTACAGTAGGGGCGATACTTGCTGTAATCGTTGTAGTATTGTTGTTTTCTCTTCCGCTATGGAGAATTTTTGAAAATGGAAGATCAGATGTAGGTGACGAAAAGAAATTAGTGAGCAACAGAGAAGCTTTGGGCATCAGAGGTGTCAAAATGTCCATGCTCGCAATGCTCTGTTATAATGGGTCCGAAACAGCAGCGGGCTTATGGATGGCATCCTTTTTCATAGAAAGCAAAGGAGTATCTGCCGGAACAGCAGCAGCCTTCACATCCTGCTTTTTTATAGGAATTATAATTGGGCGTGTTTTTTCAGGGTTTCTTTCTACACAAGTATCCAGTAAAAATCTGATTCGATATGGGGGATTAATGGGGTGTTTGGGGCTTTTCATCCTTGTTTTACCTGTATCATATTGGGTAGCCGCAGGCGCCCTGTTTATTGTGGGGTTAGGTGGAGCGCCAATCTATCCTAGCATTGTACACGCAACACCGGTACGTTTCGGGGAAAAGGCTTCTTCCAGTGTAATTGGGCTGGAAATGGCAAGTGCCTATGCGGGTTCTACGCTGATTCCATTATTAATGGGATTGATTGCTAGTCAATTTGGCATGTTTATGGTGCCTATTATTTTGCTTCTGTTGTTTGGTATCATGTTTGCAGCTTCAGAAATGGTTAATAGATCATACAAACTCAAAAGTGTGTAACTTCAAATCATTTTCTAAATAAGAGATATTAAATAAAAAAACTGCTCGGTCGTCAATTGACGACGGGCAGTTTTCATGAACTTGGAGCTAATTAACAACTTAAATTTACTCTATACAGCAACCCTGGAATTCTTCCAAAACCTTGGATTTGTCTCCATGGATCTTTTCCAGGTGATCCTCTCCCCAATAGCATAAATGGTCTAGCGCGGGTTTTAATCCCCAGCCGTAGTGCGTTAACTCATACTCCACTTTAGGAGGGATCTCATTATAAACCTTTCGTGTAACGATCTCATCCTTTTCCAGGCCTCTGAGCTGAGTGGTCAGCATTTTTTGAGTAATGCCGGGCATTAACCGACGAAGCTCAGACGTTCGTTTCCGTCCTGTCATCAGATGGTAGATAATTAAAGGCTTCCATTTTCCTCCCATCACTTCTAAAGCCGCTTCCACTCCAACCTGATACTTCTTTTGAACCCTATTTTTTATCTGTTCAGTCATCCCTTAATCCTCCTTTAGAAGGCTACGTTTACTTAAAACAATCCATCACTTTAATTCGTTACTCAGGTCAGTTTCTAGGGAATTTACCTAGGGTACTTCCATGTTCCTATGGCACCTGTATCATCCTATAGAACTTAAAAGTGCGTACTTCCAGATCATTTTCCTATTGTTTATAATAGCATCAACCATTGATCATTCCTAGAAGTTAGCTGTTGAGAAAGGTAGTGAAGAAGCATGAAAGTATTAATCGTTGTTTCACACCCAAGAAAAGATTCCTTGACCTTTGAGGTGGCCGGTCGTTTCGTACAAGGTCTTGTCGAGGCTGGCCACGATTATGAGATATTGGATTTGCACGGGATTGGTTTTGATCCTGTTTTAAAAGGAGCAGATGAACCCGATTGGTCAGTTGCGGAACAGTCTTTTTCCCCTGAAGTAGAAATGGAAATAAGGCGGATGAAGGAGCATGATGCGTTGGCATTTATTTTTCCACTTTGGTGGTGGCATTTGCCGGCTATGCTGAAGGGGTATATTGACCGTGTATGGAACAATGGGTTTGCGTACGGTTCGAATTACCTGCATCATCAGCATGTCTTGTGGATTGGTTTGGCCGGCGTTTCGAAAGAACAGATGAAAAAGCGCAACTATGATGAAATGATTACTCATTTACTGAATGTGGGAATTGCAGATTATTGCGGTGTTTCCAATTCCAAGGTTGAATTCTTATATGAGACCCTGGATTCAAATCCCGGTCATTTCGAAATGCTGCTGAACCAAGCTTATCACTTAGGTCTGAATTATGCCTATTGACACAGAGAACAGTATGTATATAATGTTGTGTAAAGGTCAGTTATGACCTTTATATTTTCCTCTAATTATTTAACAACATTAATTAATTGTATTGAATAAATCGAAAGGAGTGACAGAATGAAGTCGTTTTTGCCGAATGACATTAAGGATGAGAATAGAAAGATCATTTTTGATATTGTGATGCAGAATCCGGAATTGGCGAAGGTCGAAATCGCGGAGAAGACGGCGATGAGCTTTGTAACCGTAAGTAAGATCGTCAATTTCTTTGAAGAGATCGGACTGTTGACTGCTACTGGAGAAAGCCGGGAAGGCTCTGGCGGCTTGGGAAGAAAAAGAACGGTATACCGATTTAATGAGAACAGCTATGTAACCGTCGGAATTCAAATCATAGGCAACAGAATTACTGCTTTGCTTATCAATCTATACAGCAAAATTATCAATTCATACTCCATTGAGACGGATATTCCGTTTTATAGTGAGCAGTTTATCTCGATTTTTGAAGACATCATTTTGCGTATGAAGAATGTAGCAAAGAAAACGAACAGCGTAGTCTTGGGTATCGGTATCGGGGTCGACGGGGCGATAAACACAAGGAAGAAAACGATCAGAATGAGGATTCAGGACAATAAGGAGCAGGATTACAATTATGAGCCTATCATCGAGAATCTGATTAACCGGGTTGATTTGCCTATTTTCCTTGAGAACGATGTAAACGCTTCTACGGTGGCTGAATTCCGCAATCTGGAGAACTCCGGGAAAGCGCTGGCTGATCTGGTCCATATCGCAGTAGGAGACGGGATCGGGGGCGGCCTGATTATCAATAAGGAGCTGCATAGAGGATTCAATGCAAGCGCGGGTGAGCTGGAGTATATGTGCTTTGACCCGGAGTACAGAAGATCACCGTCCTCCGTCGGCTGGCTGGAGAGCAAGCTGGGGATTCAGCATTTGTTGAGTAGCTATGATCTTAGCTCTGAATCAGACATCGAAGCGTGCGCAGATTATGTAGGCAAGCATCTTGCCCTGGCAATGATTAATATCATCAGCGTGCTCGACATCGACCAGATTATTATCAGTGGCAAGACGGTAGCGCTGTTTCCCGAACGGATTCTTGAGCGAACAAGATATTATGTCGGGCAGTATGTGGAGTGGACTCCAACGATAACTTACAGTGATTCGCATCATTCGACGGCTGTCGGAGCTGCCGTACTCTCGCTTCAGGATGAGATGATAAAAGTAATTTCCGGATAGGAAGTGAACGTGATGATTAAGATTTTTGCAACCGAAGAGGAAGTCGCGGATGCCATTGCCAGAGAGATGAAAGAGCATCTATCGCATGAGCATCCAGTGTTCTGCTTGGCGTCAGGCAGCACACCACAGAAAAGCTACTTGAAATTTGCCGGAGACGCCGAGATTCATGCTAGGATTCAGCAGCTTAAAATTGTCAGCCTGGACGAGTGGGCCGGAATAAGCAGAGAGTCTGAGGGCAGCTGCTATCAAATGCTGAATCAGGATTTATTCTCGCTTGTCCATTTGGACCCCCGTCAGATCGAATTCTTTGATGGGACGGCGCCAGATTTGGAGCAGGAATGTCTGAGAATCGACCGCTTTATCGATCGACATCCCATAACTTTCAGTTTAATGGGGGTTGGAATGAATGGCCATATCGGCTTGAATGAGCCAGGCTGTCCGATGCTGGATCATAGCAGTGTCGTAGATTTGTCGGAGACGACCAAGACCGTGGCCCAGAAATATTTCCGTCAGCCTACTGCATTGGACAGAGGAATCACCTTGGGTCTAAGTCAGGTGGCGGACAGCAAGAGAGTGATTGTAGCGGTGACCGGTGAACGCAAAGCCGGGATCGTCAAAGAAATATTTACAAATTCAGAAGCGAAGCTGCCTGCTCAGGAGCTGCTCGGTTATGAACATATTGATTTCTTCCTGGATTCGGAGGCAGCGAAATATATTAAGCAGCGATAAAAACTGAGGAGTACAAATTATGAGTAACAGCGTCATTGGAGTGGATATTGGAGGAACGAATATACGAGTCGGGTTAGTGAATGAGCAGTTGGAATTGGTTCGAAAAGAGACGGCATTAACTAGCGAGTTCCTAAGCGCTGATGAAGTTTTCAACTATGTCAAGCAAGTGATCGAGAAAGTGGATCATCACAAGACGGCTGACAAGATAGGGATTGCCTTGCCTGTTCCTTGGAAGGAGCGAACCGAGATTATATGCGATGCGACCAACGTTCCCTGCCTGGAAGGGGTTCATACCGAATTTATAAAGCGTTTTTTTCCCGGTTATGAAGTTCATTTCGAGAATGATGTAAATGTCGTGACTCTGCTTGAATCAGAGCATGGCGCGTCCCAGGCGTATGATCAATCGATCTATATTACGGTCAGTACGGGGATCGGCAGCGGAATCGTTCTGAACAACGAGGTTCTCCACGGTGCGCATGGTTATGCCGGAGAGATTGGCAGCATGGTTATATCTGATAACGGCAAGAGCCATTCGACATTGCATCCCGGCACGCTCGAAGCTCTGTGCAGCGGCAGAGCCCTGGAGAAAGAGAGCAAAAATCTGTACGGCAGCGAGGCTACAGCGCATTTATTGTTCGAGAAATACAGGCAGCATGACGAGAAGGCGGCAGGTGTCGTGAATGCCTGGGTTGAGTACTTCTCCAACGCGATTGCTTCATTAATGCAGACGATCGATCCGGATATATTTGTCATTGGAGGAGCGGTCATTCACAACAACCAATGGTTGATAGATAAAATTATTGAAAGCGCTAAAACCAAAGTATTTGAGCATTTAAGCGACAAAGTCAAGGTAGTCTTGCCTAAATTCGGCCCTGATGCAGGCGTGATTGGGGCGGGGTACATGGCGTTAAAAAACAATAAAGGAGCATGAACAACATGAAGAAAATGAAAGTTGCGTTAATTGGAGCTGGCAGCGTGTCCTTTGCTTTGGGGGCACTTCAGGATATGGTGTTGTCCGAGCGTTTGAAGACTCAGGTAGAACTGGAGATCGCTCTGATGGACATTGAAGAAGAGAATGTGGCGAGAACCTATAAATATGCAACAGATATGTTTACCGCCTTCTCACATCCAGCGAACATTTGGCAGACGACCAACTTGGAAGCAGCTCTGCAGGCGGCTGATTTCGTCATCGTGGCGATCGAGGTGAATCGCTACTTCTATTGGTCGCAGGACTTCCATATTCCTCGCCGCTTCGGCAGCAAGCAAATTTACGGTGAGAACGGCGGCCCTGGTTCGATGTTCCATACACTGCGAAATCTGGGACCGATGCTCGAAATCGCCCGCACGATGGAACGTGTCTGCCCAGACGCCTGGTTCATTAACTATACGAATCCTGAAGCGAAATTGGTTGAGGCTATCTCGAAGCTTACCTCGATCAAAGTCGTCGGTCTATGCCATGGACTGGATATGGGGATCGAGCAGCTGTCCCAATTTCTGGAGATGGATATCGCCGATATCGGGATGGAAGGCGGGGGCTTGAATCACTTCGGCTTCTTCACCAAGATCTGGAACAAGAAAACGGGTGAGGATCTTTATCCGTTATTTGATGAGAAGGAGAAAAAGGCCAACCGTCTGGCGCAATTCGATCATGTCGCGCTATCCAGAACGATGTACCGCACTTATGGATATTACCCTTATCCAGGCACCAACCATGTGGGTGAATATATCTCTTATGGAGAGGATTTCTATGCTGGCTTGTCCTTGCAATACCGTTATGATCCAATCCGCGAGAAGCTGTGGGAGAAGGATTCGAGAACCCCTGATTTCGTATACTGTGCAAGCGGTAACAATCTGGATCAAGGCTTGTTCTCGAAGATTCAGACGCAGGAGCTCTGGGTCGAAGAGTCCTATATTTTCGATAAGCAGAAGGTTTGCCGCAGCAATGAATATGCAGTTCCGATCATTGAGGCGATTTTCTTCGATGATGAGATTGAACTGAACGCGGTCAATTTACCGAACCACGGTGCGATCAAGGGACTTCCTGACGATATGGTTGTTGAGACCCAGGCGATCGTTAATGGCAGAGGAATTACGCTGAAGCCGATGACGGTAGAACTGCCGACTGCGCTTATCGGAACGATTCATATTCAGGGAACGATCCATAAATTGTTGCTTGAGGCTTTTGTGGAGCAATCCAAGACGAAGCTACTGCAGGCGATCCTATTAGATCCTCAGGCTCCGACTTATTATCAGGCCTGTGCAATGATCGACGAGATGTGCGAATTGCAGCAAGATATTTTACCTAAGCTGGAATGGAAATAAAGGGGGCTTTATGGACAACAAGAAAATCATCGAACTGCTTCAGAAAATGACGCTCGCTGAGAAGATCGGACAGCTCTCTCAGACGACCGGGGAACATTACGTCGGCAAAATTGATAGCGAAATGGTTGAGACCGGCCCTGACTTCCCGGATCATATGCTTGAGGGAGATACGCTGTATACGATGGGAAGTATTATCGGCGTGTCGAGCGCCAGGATCACGAACCTGATTCAAAGTAAATATTTGCAGAAGTCACGGCTTAAGATCCCTCTGCTGTTCATGCACGATGCGATACACGGATACAGGACGATTTTTCCGATACCATTAGGGCTCTCTTGTACCTGGGATGAGGGAATCGTGCAGCAGGCAGCGGCGGATACCGCTTCAGAATTGCGCGCTGCGGGCATACATGTGAATTTCTCGCCGATGGTCGACCTTGTGCGCGACTCCAGATGGGGAAGAGTGATGGAATCCTTTGGCGAGGACCATCTGCTGTCCGGCAATCTTGGACGGGCGATGATCAGAGGCTATCAGAAAGGCGAGGACGGAGAGTTTGCCGAATCGGGAGTAGCGGCCTGTTTGAAGCATTTTGCCGCGTATGGAGCCGGCATTGGAGGAAAGGACTACAACGCTGTCGATATGTCCTGGAGAGAATTCTATGCCTATTATGGGAAGCCCTATGAAATAGCCCTTCAAGAGAAGCCAAAATTTGTAATGAGTTCATTCAACACATTCAACGGGGTTCCTGTAAGCGCAAGTGAGCAGATGATGAAGGAAATCCTAAGAGGCACCTATCAATTTGACAACATCGTAATATCAGATTGGGGGGCAGTCGCTGAACTGCAAAACCACCGCGTTGCCGGCAATGGCAAGGAAGCCGCTGAAATGGCTTTAAAAGCGGGCATTGATATCGAAATGGTCTCGACCTTGTATCTTGAGCATTATGAACAGATTCTAGAAGAGAACCCGGCGCTGATCCAGGATATAGATGCAGCCGTTCTGAAAATTTTGCAGCTTAAAAATGAAATGGGCTTATTTGAAAATCCTTTTGTAAACGAAGCTCGTGAGAATGAAGTCTTAATGAATCCGCGTTTTCTGGAGCATGCTAAGGACATCGCCAAGAGAACCTGCGTGCTGCTGAAAAATGAACAAATGCTGCCTATAAGCAAGGAATACAAAAAGATCATCATTGTCGGTCCGTTTGCCGGTAGCAATCAGTTGCTAGGCAATTGGCGGTGCAAAGGAAGCTTTGACGATGTAGTTACCTTAGCGGAAGGGATGAAGCGGGTAGATGATTCATTCGATCTGCAAGTCTATGAATCCCTGAAGGACTGTCCTCAAGCTGAGTTGGAGCAAAGCGATTATATTGTCGTGGCGGTTGGGGAGCACTGGGAGTTAAGCGGTGAAGGGCATAGCAGCGTGAATATCGATCTGGAGGCCAGCCAACAGCAGCTTATACGTGAAGTCAAGCAGACGAACAAACCGTATGCATGCATCTGTTTTTCGGGCCGGCCATTGGCGCTTCAGAACATTATCGATGATATCCCCGCTCTCTTGTGGTGCTGGTATCCGGGTACACAGGCCGGCAGTGCGATTGCTGAGCTGATTACAGGTCAAGATACCCCGTCGGGGAAACTAACGATGTCGTTCCCGCGTCATTCGGCGCAAGCGCCGATCTATTACAATGAGTACAGCACAGGCCGTCCGGCAAATGAATCAAGCTACAGCAGCAGGTATCAGGATTGTGAAATCGGGCCTCTGTTCCCATTCGGGCACGGGCTGACTTATACCGGTGCGCAGTATTCTGATTTTAAAATTTCGCGTCATCATCTGACAGCCGGTGAGGAATTGACGATCTCTTTTCAGGTGAGCAATCCAAGTGGGTATGACTATTCTGAAATCACTATCCTATACATTGAAGATCTTGTCTCAAAGGCGGTACGTCCTGTGCGCGAGATGAAGAAGTATCAAGTCGTAGGTGTACCAGCGCATCAGACAGTTAACGTACAGATGACTCTGGCCTTGGATGATCTTCAATATTTGGATACCAGCCTGCAGCAAACGGTTGAAACGGGAAAATTCAATATATATATCAATGATCTTGACCATCCCGTGTTTACCATAGAATATCGATAAAATGTCATGAATTAGAAGCATTTTATCCGAAATGATCACGTTCTTTTGATTCAAGTTTTGCATTTCCTCAAAATAAATAGACCTTCCTTCTTGGAGAATGCCAAAGTGACTTCCCTCTCTTGGGGGTTCCGGTTGACTTCTCCAAGTTGGGGTGAATGTCTGTTTTATTCTCGAAAATCCTTGCCTAAATAAGGCATCAAGTTTATGCAAAGGGCTGAACCATACACAAGTTCGAAATTTTCGAATCAGCTAGCAGATTTTGGATAGCGCTTACATGATTCGGAATGAACTGACAATGCTGTACCTGAATAGGGAGGGGGTATACGGATGAAATCCACATTTAAACATAAGTTTCTATCCCAGTGGGAGCTTCAAGTCATGGTCTGGCCGAGCATTATATTGATGATTGTTTTCTCGTTTGTCCCGATGTTCGGATTGACCATCGCTTTTCAGGATTATTCTCCGTTATCCGGTTTTGCGGGCTCGGAATTTGTAGGTCTGGATAATTTCAAAGCCTTTTTGGGGGACAAAGATTTCTACACTGTGCTGACGAACACTCTTGGCATCAGCCTGATGAAGCTGTTGATCGGTTTTCCGCTTGAGATTGTCCTGGCCATATTAATCAATCAAATCAGATTAGGATTATTCAAGAAATTTACGCAAACGGTATCTTATTTACCGCACTTCCTGTCATGGGTTATTCTTGGCGGCATGATTACATCCTGGCTCGGCTCAACGGGGCTGTTGAATAGCTTCCTGCTGTCGACTCATCTCATATCTGAACCGCTCTCCTTCCTGTCAAATGCGAATGCTTATTGGTGGATAGCGACGCTGTCGGATATTTGGAAAGAGGTTGGCTGGGGAACAATTCTTTATCTCGCTGCCATAACGGGAATTGATCCATCATTATATGAGGCGGCGAAGGTCGACGGTGCGAAAATCTTGAAGAGAATCTGGTATGTCACGCTTCCCGGCATCAAAAATATTATCGTGCTGATGTTTTTGCTGCGTGTAGGCTCGATCCTGGGAGCGAATCTGGATCAGACTCTCGTCCTGCAAAATTCTTCGAACATGCTGCGCAGTGAAGTCATTGACTCTTATGTTTATCATTTAGGTCTGGCGCAAGGGGACTTCTCATTCGCGACTGCGGTCGGAATCTTCTCGTCCGTCGTATCGGTCACACTGTTGCTGGTAGCCAATTTCTTAACCAAGAAGCTTAGCGATAGTTCAATTTTTTAGAAGGGAGGGAGCTATATGGGGCTGGATAGAGGCGAGAAAATATTTAACGTTTTTAACGTGCTGTTCATGCTGTTTTTTATTTCCATCATCGTATTTCCCTTGATCAATATCGTCGCCCTCTCGTTCAATAACGGGTATGACGCGATGAAAGGGGGCATTTATCTATTCCCGAGAAAATTTACGCTGGTAAACTATGAAACCATATTGAAGGATACGACCATTTACAGGGCGTTTGGAGTGACGGCAGCCAAAACAGTAATCGGTGTCATCGGACACTTGGTTATTACAGGAGCCGCAGCCTATGCTCTGAGCAAGTCTTATTTACTGGGAAGAAAGATATTCATCCGTATGGGCATCATCACCATGTTCTTCTACGGCGGGATGATTCCATCATTTCTGGTGGTCAAGTCGCTCGGTTTGGCGAACAACTTCTGGGTGTACATTATCCCCGTGCTATTCAGCTTCTACGACATGGTCATATTAATGAATTTCTTCAGGAGCTTGCCAGAATCTATTGAAGAATCAGCCAAGATTGACGGGGCCAATGTATTTCAGGTGTTCTTCAAAATTATAGTCCCGCTATCTTTCCCGGTACTGGCGACGATCGCCTTATTTCATGGAGTGTACCAGTGGAATGATTTCTTCGTAGCAAAGCTGTATGTGACGGATAAAGCACTGTACCCGATTCAATATTATTTGTATCAGCTGTTGACGAGCGCAGGCGCTGCCAGCTCTGCCAAAGCGGGGGTATATATATCCAAAGCGTTTACGACACAATCATTGCAGCAGGCTACAATGATCGTTACAACCTTACCTATTGTGCTAATTTACCCTTTCCTTCAAAAATACTTTATTAGCGGCATGCTGGTCGGAGGAGTCAAAGAATAATGATAAAAGCGAGGAAGAACAACATGAAGAAATCGATCATCCTTCTGACTTTGGTTGCATTAGTTGTCTTGTTGGCTGGGTGCGGCGGTAAGAAGACAAGCGAAGAATTGCCGGATTCGACGATTAAAGTGAATGGAGATACACCGAGCTGGAAGAATGACAAGGCAACAGCTGAGCTTGACTGGTATATTAATTTCGATTGGTTCGCCCAGACCTGGGGCAATGATGTATCTTCCAAATATATAACAAAGGATACCGGAGTAAGCATCTCTTATTTGGGCGGCAGCGACGACAAACTGAATACGATGATGGCCTCCGGAGACCTTCCGGACATCATTACAATGGATGGAAACAACCCATTTGTTAAGGATGCCGATAAATTCGCAATCCCGCTGGATGTTCTGGCCAAGAAGTATGATCCCTATTTTTTGGATAAAGCAGCCAAGCCGGAAACGCTCAAGTTCTTCACAAGGGACGACGGCCATATTTACGGGTATCCTAACTTCTCGAACACAAAATCAGATTATGAGAAAGGCGGTATTTATGGAAACCAGGCATTTCTGGTGCGGAAGGATATTTATGAACAGCTCGGCAAGCCTGATATGACCACGCCGGAAGGATTCATCTCGGCATTGGAAGCCGCGCAGAAGCTGGGCACGAAGGATGAACTGGGAAAAACGGTCATTCCGATCGGGGTGTCCCCTTTCACAGAAGAAAACCCTGAGAAGAACGGAGTATTCAATCGTACGCTGGCCGATTTTATCGGAGTCCCGATGTTGACGAAAGACGGCAAATACTACGACCGTTATACGGATGCAGATTTTCAGAAATGGCTTAAAGTGTTCGTTGATGCCCGGCAGAAGGGGCTGGCAGACCGGGACATGATTACGATGACCAAAGACGACAAGGATGCCCGGCTAACGAATGGCAGCTACTTTGCCTATTTCGCTTCGGACCTGAACGGTGAGCCGGATCCGTTGTCCGTGTGGGGGAAGGAGCACCCAGACAAAGAGTACATTGCCGTTAACGGGCCAGCTTCTACGATAGGAAATAAAACCGTATTGCCGGGCACTTCCATTGAAGGCTGGACCCAAACCTTTATTACCAAGAATGCCAAGAATCCACAAAAGGCGATGGAATTGGTGACTTATTTAGTCAGCGAGTACGGCAACAACGTCATGAACTTTGGTCGTGAGGGCGAAACCTACACCATCAAGGACGGAAAGCCTGTCTTGAATCCAGATCTGCTGGAATTCAAACAGACCGATCCTGCCGGCTTCGAGAAGAAGGTTGGCTTGACCACTCATCTATGGCTGCAGGATAGCGCTCTGCTCTCCCGGCAAATGGGGATTTCTCAGTTCCCGAAGGCTTTGCAGCAACCAAAAAAATGGACTCAAGATTACGTGGCGCCACAATTCGAATTAGCGAGTCTGGATGTATATTTATCTAAAGAATCTTCCAGAAATAAGGAGAAGATCGATCAGAACTGGGCGCAGACGATCGCCAAGATCTTGGATGCCAAATCGGATAGCGAAGTCGATCAGGCGATGAATGAATTTATTCAATACCGCAAGGATAATGGCTATGATAAATTGGTGGAAGAGAGAAATAATCAAATCGCGGCTAATGTGAAGAAGCTGCAGTAAGCGTAAGAATACAAACTGAGGACTCTCCTTGGATGAGTCCTCTTGTAGAGTATCTGTTTCGACTGATCACTCAGTTTCCTTCCGTGCGCATTCTCATAGTTGGGACCAAGGTACTACTGGAGTCATTATGCTATTGCAGCTCCATTCTAAAAGCAAGCAATGCTGGGGAATCCTTGATCAGGACACGCCCTTGCCGTACAGCCAGAACCCTACCAGACCAAAAGGCGCGAGCCGACAGGGAAGATATCCCTGGCGGCTCGCGCCTTTTTGCGCTGGCCGTTATTCCTTTTGTCCCATTTTCCACTTCTGGTATTCGAGGAAGTCCTTGAACTCTTTTTTGCTGACGCCCGAAGCCATTGCTTCCTGCATCAGCTCCCACCATTCCGGGTCAAGCAGGTCCACCGCAGGGCGGTCGCCGTACAAGAGCAGGTGGATCGAAACGGTTAAAGCATCGGCAATTTTCTCGATAAAGGAAATGGAAGGATTCGATTGAATATTTCGTTCGACATTGCTCAGGTAGGATTTTGCCACATCCGCTTTATCCGCAAGCTCGGACAAGGAATACCCCCGATCCTGGCGGATTTTTTGGATGCGGTCGCCAATACGTTCTGCCATGTAGCGATCGCCCTTCTATCAGAATAATTTGATGTCATTATATCAAAATATACGTGATAGGACAAAGGCGTAAAGTCGGAATTTCGTTAAGTAAAGAACACCTTAACCCAGGACCAGGGTAAGGTGTTCTGCTTCGATTTGACGGCTGAATTATTTGGCTTCTCCTGCGCCTTGCTTCGCTTCGAATGTCCATTTCAGATTCAAAGCGTCACCTTGGAACTCGTTTTGATCCTGACCGTTATCCTTGAATTCGAACTTGACGACCAGGTCGTCGGTATCGCCGGCTTTCAGGCCCCCGTGCTCTTCGAACCAGGCCACCCATTTGTTCTCCACGGCGTCAGGGGCTAGATTTTGCAGATCATATAGCGAGGTTTGGTAAATGACGGTTTCCTGTTTGTCGATGTTCTTCAAAAATCTAACGATGACATGTTTGCCGAAGTCATCCACGTTTTCAGGGGCGCCCGGCTTATTCGTAACCGTATAGGTCGTTTTCAGCAATACCTTGGAGATGTCGAGCGTACCTTCGTTTTTCAGTTTGAACGTGCGGATTGCGAAATCCCCCGGTTTGAGGGTGCCCACGTCAATGATCGCCGTCGGATCGGCGTTGAGATCCAAGGTGCCTGCGGCGAACGTGCCGGTCGTTTCCACGGAATCGCTAAAGTAAGCGAACGTGCCTCCGCCGATCAAAGACAATCCAAGCGCTGCGGCGGCTACCCCAATACCCAAAGTCTTTTTGATCCCCATACAAAATACCTCCCTAATTTTAAATGATTTTTTTTATATTGCATCCTTATGAAGTCATAAGGAGAACAACCGAAAGTTAGAAGCAAGCGTTTTAGTGCGTTATGGAGTTTTGGTGTCCGGTTGGGATACGTTCGGGTCTGACTTCTTGTCTTCCAGCGCCGAAATGGCTTTCCATAAGGACGCTAAGGCATACAGGAACAAAAGGACCCCCGGGATGATCAACAGTGTGACGTTCCCCAATTTCGTTCCGGCGAAGTTGAGAACGTATCCTACGTAAGGGACGGTAAAGCCGGTGTAAACACCGGTGACATTGGCCGGATCAACCGGCTCCAGGTCGGCGGCATCGTTGTTGTCTCCCTTGGTCCGGTAAAGGAGCTGACCGGTTAGCTTATTGCGGGTTACTTCGACGATGCGGTGGGTAATCAGCTTCTTTTCGTCCGCCCGGAAGGTGATGACATCGCCAGCGGTAAATCGGGTCATATCGCCTCCGGGCTTAATGGCCACGATGGAACCGGTAAGTATGGAAGGCTCCATCGAGCCGGACAACACCGTTCTCAACTGATAACCGTAGAAATTTGGTTCGCTGCCGGACATTTTCGACATGACGACGGAGCCGGCCACGGTAATAAAGGCAGCCGCCATCAGAAACGTCAGCGCATTTCTCAACCATTTTCGAATCCGCATAACTTATTCACCGCCTTTCGGATCATTGGCAGAAGAAGGGGCGGTATCGGCATCGGCGGAATCTCCAGCGGAGGAGGAATTTTCGCCCGCGTCGTCGTCGCCATCCGCAGAAGTCCGTACATCCCCGCCGCCCGTCTCGCCAACCGTCGGGTTCTCCCCATCGGCAGGCGTTTCACCCTTTGCCGGTTGTTCGTCTCCCGGCGGAGGCGTTTTGCCGTCGTTCGGGTTCTCGGTCTCGTCCGGAGCTGCCGTTTCATCCTCTCCGGCTTGCTCTTCTTGTTTGGCTTGCTCTTTATGATGCTTCTTCAGCCGTTCGATTTTCGCCAGCCGCTGCGCTTCCGCCTTCGTCAACAGCTGCGCTCTCTGCGCCTCCAGACTGGAGATGTCGGCGGTCAGACCTGCTATGGCCGACTGCAGGGAGGCCTGCACGCTTTCAAAGTAAACGAGCAGCTCTCCTCCGACTGGGTCTCCATCGACAGCGATCCGGCCATCGAAAGGTTGGGCGAAGGCAAAGGCTGCATAGCTATCGGCCTCAATGCTGTTGGACGTCATCAATCCTAATTGATGGACGGAACGCAAGTAGTTCAGGATCTCTTGCAGCGTCCCGCTTAACGGATCAGAAAGCATTCCGTGCCGCTTCAAAAGGTCGGTGATGCGGTCCAGCAGCGTCGTTTGCGACAGATTGGCGCAATTCGGCTCCAGCTCGTTCAGCGAGGTTAGCAGTTCATGAATCAGCGCGGAGGAGGAGGCTAGTTCCTGAAGCAGTTCCTGCCAAATGGACTGATTCAAGGCCTTTTGCTGTTCCAACTGCTGAATCATGGCGTTCAATTCACCGATTCGCACCGACAGGTCGGCCGCGGCCTCCTCCAACCGGCTGCTGACCTCGAATCCGCTTGCGCCCATCAATCTTCCTTTTAAAGAAGCGGCCCGTTCGAGGTGTTCGGCCAACAGCGAAAGTTGGCTTTCGATTTGGCTGGGGAATACCCGGCAAGCCTTAATTTCCAAATTATCCTCGTGTCCGCTGGTGAATCCTCCGAAAGTGGTGCCGACTTGCTGGGAGGTCCACAATAGCAAGGTAGAAAGGATCAATCCGGATTGTAGCAATTTAACCATAGTTTGTTTCTTTCGTTTTTTGCGCAGTTTGCGGATCACGTCAGTTCGGGATCTTCGCAGAAAAGGTTCCTCCTTTCTAAGCAGGATTTCATCTGTTCGTTGATATGTTCGTTATTAAGAACGAATTCCACGACTTGAATATACACGAAATCCTAGAAGAAAGGGAAACCGGAAAATCATTGAAAAATTCTTAATAAAGAACGGGAATCTTGAGTTTCCTTGATATTTTGGCCGTTTACGTTTATTTACCATGATTTTCGTTCTTTTTTAAGAACAAAATCTTGTTTTGTGACTTGCATCATTTTTTTTACTGTAATTGACAAGGGATGTGATCCATAAACAAAATACGCTAACTTTTCCCACGAAATCCGCTTGTTTAGTCTACGCAGAGCGACATACTTTTCATATCGGGGACATTATAATAAGAACCAAGGAAGCTTTCTGGCTGAAAGCCCGTTATCCATTGGCAAACTATAGCACCAGCAAAGGGTAAACCTGCCCGGAAAGCAGGGGCACAAAGTCCCAGATCTAAGGTAGAGATACTAGGATGGCTGGTCTACCCGGGACAAGCCCAAATAATGATCTTAGGAGGGGATTGCTGTTGGAAAAGTCCGCCCAGGTTATTGTTCGTGATCGGTCCCCTGGGGAAATCGATCCTGAATGGGTGGTTCTGCTCGCTATGGCCAAGGAGGCGGGGATATCCATCGAGGAGGTTCGGCGCTTTTTGTCGGGGGAACGATCATCAAATTATGCAGAATGGCATTTACATAATAAATAGCTGGAAAAGGTAGCTGGAGAATCGTCTTGAGCGGAAGTGGGACGATTCTTTTTTTCGGCGATTTTTCCTCGGAGGCAAAAAGGGGCGTAAAACGCGGCGCCAGCGCGGTGCAAGGGGAAAAACGGCGATTTTTGTATGCCAAAGGCGATTTTATTTGATCTTTTAAAGGTTAGTTGATTCCATTTTTCGTCATACGACTCAGCGTCCTTCCAATTCACAACGAAAGAACGATCAGTTTTGAAGCCCTTCTACATATATGAAATGTTCCAAGTTATGTGGAAAAATATAACTGGCCATGGGCGTATGGACCATATTTATGTTCAGCCAAAGCATGGCTTGGGACTGGAAGCCCGTAAGCAGTGGAAGTCGTGTCCAGGCACCGAATTAGTCGGATTATGAAGGAGCAGGGGGTGGTCTCCACGTACACGGTGGCGCAGTATAAGCCGCATAAAACCGCTTGTAACGAGGCCGCCACGGCTAATGTCCTAAATCGTAATTTTGACCAAACCGAAGCCAAGCGATTCGTCGTCAGCGATCTGACTTACGTAAAAGTCCAAAATCGTTGGCATTACATCTGCGTGCTGGTTGATTTATTTAATCGAGAGATCATTGGCTATAGTGCGGGCCCGAAGAAGGACGCTGCTCTGATTTCCCGTGCTTTTGCCACGGTGCAGGGGGATTTGCGCTAGATTCGGTGGTTTCATACCGACCGGGGCAGCGAGTTTAAAAATCAAATGATAGATGGACTTCTAAAGATGTTTGAAATCGGCCGATCAGTGAGTATAAAAGGCTGTCGGTATGACAACGCCGTGGCTGAAGCCACCTATAAAATCATGAAAACGGAGTTCGTGAACCAAATGAGCTTCCAGAGCCTTCGTCATTGGGAACTGGAATTATACGATTACGTCAATTGGTTTAACCAACATCGCATTCATGGAACATTAGGATATATGACGCCTATTCAATATCGCCATGTAGCCCTTAAAAAAGTTGTTTGATTTACTGTTGACAATCCACATTTTATCTTACGGGTGTCTTCTCAGTCCAACTCACGTAGAACTTGAAGTTGGATCTTTGTAATTTGGTTTGCCATCCCGTCCACCATCACTTCATCTAGAATATACTCCTCGTATGCATATTCCCCGATTTTTAATCCACTTTTTTCAATAAATTGAATAATCCTATCATAAGCTGCTTCAACTTCATTTCCTTTTTGGTAACCGACAGCATACAACCCTTTTGGTTTCACATGATAATCTAAATTCTCAACATTATTTGGTATCTTGAAAAATAAATGTTGATAATTATAGAAGTCTTTTTCCAGTATTTGTTCTTTCGCCAACATACCGCTTACAGGGTGCCCCAGATTCAATTCATGTGATTGAACATAATGAATAAGATCTGAGATAACAGTAATGTATGGCCATTCAGATAAGCCTAATAAATTTGGAGTAATCATGATTCTCTCTTCTTCTAAATACTGAATAGAAACGGAAGAAAGGTCCGCTTCTATTGCTTGTTCAGCAAGTTTCACTTTTGTCTCCATGATTGTTTTTAAATGTTCGAGTTTTTTAATTTTCTCCCCTATTTCAATGGACTTTCCCTTAAAAAGGGTGATTATATTGTCTGAGGTCTTATCATTTAAGAGGAACTTTATCTCTTTTAAAGGAACGCCAACCTCTTTAAATAAACTGATTACTTGAAAAAGTTCAAATTGAGTATGGGAATAATATCTATACCCATTTTCTTTTCTTACTTCGGGAGAGAACAAGCCAATTTCGTCATAGTGAAACAGAGTTTGCTTTTTTATACGGAAAAGATTTGCAAATTCACCAGTTGTAAAATACCCATAAAATTGTTTATCCATAATAAACCTCCTCTTGACTATCCGGTAACCATATACTTTATGATTCTCATTGTACTTAATGAGAGGGAGGAGGACAAGATAAATAGGCAGGCTGCATTATATTGGGGGGAATGTACGGACTTTAGCAAAAAAATTTCAAGATTAATATATAGAGAGTTGATGAAGTGAAAAAGATAAATTCTCCAACGGTTCAGTTGTTTCGCCAAATCTGGTTCCAAAATTATAAGGGGATCAGTATTACTTATTTATTAATTATTATTGAAAATATTTGTAATCTTCTTCAAGCTGCAGCAATTGGTCTTGCAATTGATGGATTATTGAAAGGGAACCTTTCCAACTTTTTACCAATTTTCGCTTTATGGATTATTCACTTGTCTGTCGGGCTATATAGACATGTCTACGACACCAAAATCTTCGGTGATATTTATTCTCGTATGGCTTTTGATATGGTTGAGCGCCAGCGTGCTAGTGGAATTGAAGGAAATAAGATTGCAGGACGAGTTTCATTGTCTCGAGAAATTGTGTTTTTCTTTGAAACAGAATTGCCTGCAATAGCCACAGCTGCGATTTATTTTATTGGTGCAATCACTATGCTTTTTATTTATGACCCATTTATTGGATTTTTCGGGTTATTTATAATGATTCCAATTGTATTAATTAACCGATGGTTTGCCCGACGTGCTTATCGTCTGAATAACGGACTTAACAACCGATTAGAGGTACAATCGGACATAATCATGCATCAGCCTCTTTCATTTGTTCGACGTCACTTCAATCGGATGCAATTCTGGCGCATATCGATTTCAAACACTGAAGCTATAACTTGGGGTATTGTAGATATTATGGTTATTATCTTAACAGTTGCAACACTACTAAGGCTAACGCATTTGTATGGAATAACTGTCGGGACAATATATGCCATAATATCTTATATATGGATGTTAAAAGATGCGGTGAATGACATCCCAGTCATAGTAGACAATGTTTCGCGTGTATATGATATCGGTGGACGTGTAGCCGAAAAAATTGAAACAGATCATCCTGAATAAAAAGTGAGTAAACTTATTAAATCTTTTCCGTGCTTGTGAGTATGAGAAGATAACTTGAACTGAAGAAAAACACCTTTTATAACATGACAGAGGAGAGATATTGTGGAGAAATTCAGAGGAATTAACATTATTGAAATGACACTTGAAAACAAGAATGATTACGAACGCAAAGAACATCCTTTCACGGTTATAGGGAGACTTATACCTAAATTAGAAAATGGCATATGGAGTTATCAAGAAGAACTTTATGAACAACCTTATGAATCAAAATACCCGGAACACGAGGATCTTGATGAATATATTAATAGCGATGACAGCATTGCTTTCTTATACTATTCCCAAGGAAAATGCTTGGGACATATAAGATTAAGCGCAAGTGACGAAATTAAATTTGCTTCCATTGACAGACTTATTGTATTAGAAAGCAGCAGAGGAAAAGGAATAGGAACCGCCTTGCTCAATAAGGCAAAGGAATGGGCATTACAAAAAGGAATGAAAGGATTCACGCTTGAGACGCAGGATGTTAATTTGCTCGCTTGCCGGTTTTATTTGAAGAATGAGTTTGAAATTGGCGCTGCGGACACTATATTGTATTCAAACTCAAATTATAAAGATGAAAATGCAATTTTCTTTTATTCAAAATTCTAATACTTTCCCATGATAGGACATGTTTGTTTAACTCGCTTAAATTGCAATTAGAGTAGAAATGGGGATCAATCAGAAAAGAATTAGAAAAGCTGTTGATTAGGTATTTAAATCAACGGCTCTTTTTGTTGCATAGCGTGCTTTTTTTGATTGGATTTTTGATTGAACGTTAATTAATTATGAATTACAAATAAACGTTGACAATAAACATAGTTGTAACTTATATTATTACATGTACAAGATGTAACTAAAATTATTACATCATAGCAAAATAAAACAAAAGGAATGATAAAGATGACAAAAGTACTTTTTATTACAGCACACCCTCTAGAGGAGTCCACATCTTATAGCCTGGCTGTGGGTAAAGCATTTATCGAATCTTACAAGGAAGCTAATCCGGAAGATGATATTGTGAACATTGATTTGTATAAAGAATATGTTCCTCACATTGATGCGCATGTTTTTAGTGGCTGGGGAAAACTCCGCTCCGGAAGTGAATTTAATCAACTCTCAAGCGATGAGCAAGAGAAAGTAAAACGTCTCGCAGAACTGTCTGACCAATTTATTGAAGCGGACAAATATGTGTTCGTTACTCCTTTCTGGAATTTTTCATATCCTCCAGTGATGAAAGCTTATATTGATGCTGTTTCTGTGGCGGGTAAATCTTTCCGTTACTCAGAACAGGGTCAACCCATTGGATTACTGACTGATAAAAAAGCAATTCATATTCAGGCACGGGGTGGTTTTTACTCCGAGAGTCCTGCGAATGAACTTGAAATGGGGCATCGTCACCTTCAAGTAATTATGAATTTCTTCGGTGTACCTTCATTCGAAGCTCTGTTTGTTGAAGGGCATAATAAAGCTAAGGACAAGGCACAAGAGATCAAAGAAAATGCCATTGCGAGAGCTAAAGATCTTGCCAAAACATTCTAAAATATAGGATAGAAAGGTGAAACAAATATGAAGATTGCGATTATTGGAGCTAGCGGAAAAGCGGGGAATGTAATACTAGAGGAATCTATAGAACGTGGTCATCAAGTAACTGCAATTGTTAGAAATGCAAGCAAGATTAAGAAAAACGACGTTCAAATTCTCGAAAAAAGTGTATTCGACCTTAATACAGAAGATATTAAAGACTTTGATGTTGTCGTAAATGCATTTAAAGCTATCGAAGGTCAGGAACATCAGCATGTAGAAGCTGGAACAGTTCTTATAAAGGCTCTTCAAGGAACTATACAAACGAGACTAATTGTTGTGGGTGGTGCAGGAAGTCTGTTTGTAGATGAAGCTCAAACAACTCGTAAATTTGAGGCACCTGGTTTTCCGGAAGTATATTTACCAACGGCTGTTAATATGGCCAAAAATCTTAATGATCTTCAGCGATCTACTGGTATTCAATGGACGTATCTTAGTCCAGCAGGAATTTTTGATCCTGAGGGTCGGAAAACAGGGTCATACCAAAAAGGCGGAGATCGAGTAACCTTGAACATTCAAGGGGAAAGTTACATTAGCTATGCAGACTATGCCATCGCTTTGCTTGACGAAATCGAACACCCGGAACATGAAAACATGCGATATTCAGTTGTTGGAGAGCGTTAAGTTAGTTAAAGGAGTTGTGAATGATGAAAAATAACGAGCTTTCTCTAATTTATGTGTGGGATGCTTATTGTGGCTGGTGTTATGGATTCTCGAAAAGCCTACGGACATTTCATCAAAACCACTTAGAATTACCGATCCAAGTGTTGTCTGCTGGTCTTTTTGTAGGTGATCAGAGTCAATCAATAGCAGCATATCCGCATATTCCCGAAGCAAATAAACGGATTGGACAGCTTACCGGTGCAGTGTTTGGTTCTTCCTATGATAAACTTTTAAATGAAGGTACATTTATTATGGATAGTGAGACAGCAGCTATCGGATTTTCCGCTTTACGCTCTTTGGCCCCAGAACAAGTAGTGTACCTAGCGGCTGCAATGCAGCGAGCATTTTATTACGAGGGCAAAAGTCTTAGTGATTTAGAAACATACCAAGAAATAGCAAAACAATTTGATCTGGATGAACAGAGACTGATTGAACGGATTAAAACTCCAGAGACATTGGATGAAGTCAAACAAGAATTTTTAATTGCCGCCAACCTTGGAGCAAGAAGTTATCCAACACTGTTCTTGAAAAAAGAGGATGGATTGTATAATCTCGGCGGTGGCGCTATGATAGCTGAGAAGTTAGAAGAAAAATTTGCTGAATTAATCTAATTTAAAGTTACATGAAGAGAATTTCTCTAAGAAAAAGGTACCTTTCATTTTCTACGTTAATCTGGATCAAGCGAATTTATTCCCTGCTTGGTCCAGTTTTTATATTGGATAGACTCCAATGGTTAAACACAGGTGTGCTCCCTGAAATATTACAACTCTCATTGTAACATTCTAAATACATGTTAGAATGTTATTACCGCATCCTTGGAATATCCAGGTTAAATATTTTATAAGTAACTCAAATTATTCTTGTACCACTGGGGTGAAAAAATGTCCGTAAGTTCTCGGTTTTATATAGGTATACACATTTTGTCGTTGTTGGAGATTAATAAAGAAGGAAATAACTCATCTGAAATGATTGCAGACAGCGTAAATACACACCCTGTAATGATCCGTAAAATTATGGGGATGTTAAAAAAATCAGGATTGGTGAATGTAACCCATGGAAAAGCAGGGGCTAAACTCGCACGAAATCTAAGTGAAATAACATTATTCGATGTTTACAAAGCAGTGAATGCAGTGAATGACAATACTTTATTTAATATTCAAGAGAAACCAAACCCAGATTGTCCGGTTGGTAAAAACCTCCAAGTGACGATTGAACCTATTTTTTCATTGGCACAAAGAGCATTGGAAAAAGTACTTGAACAAGTAACTTTACAAGATATAGTGGCTGATCTAGATAGGGATTCGGATTCACTTGATTAGCTTATTTTTGAATTTTAGTCAATACCAAGCAGCCAGTTGCTGATTAAACTTCGGTGACTGGCTGCTTAAATGTACAAGGTGTTTTCTATTTACTATTCACCAAGAGTACAGTTATGAAAACACAGTTTGGCTAAGTCAAAGTTCTCTAAATTTAATGTGTTGAAGAAAGCTTGAATTCATCGGCTAACAGTTTGTACGCTTTATGACGCGCAACTTTGTCTGTATATGCTTCCCATAACATTACTTCATCGACCATGGTCTCTGATGCCAGATTTCTTAATTGATCAGAAACTGTTTTAATCCCTCCGATAATGAACCGATTCCTGTTTTCTTTACGTGCTTCTTTTTCTGCTGAAGAATAAACATGTGAATGCGCTTCTTCCAAACTAGGAAATGGCTGTCCTTGCATTAGGGTACCCGCGTACATCCTAGCCCATAGTAATTCAAGAGGAGCTGCCAAATACTTGGCTTCATCATCCGTTTCTGCGGTGATTACAATGGCTGAAATAATACTTCGTGGTACTGACATAAATACAGATGGTTTGAACCGTTCTTTGTAAGCACGTAGTACTGGCACAGTCATTTGCGGTGATAAATAGGACGCGAAGGCTAACCCAAGCCCTTCTTTGACAGCAAAATTCAATCCACCATCACTGGAGCCCAACATATATAGCTCAGGAATCGCTGGTTCCCCTGAAATAACTTCAATATTTCTGAATGGATGATCTGAAGCAAAATTCCTTGAGAAAAACGAGAGTAACTCATTCAACTGCTCAGGAAAATTAACCACTTCTTGTGAACGACGTAGTGCGTAAGCAGTCAGTGCTATCACCATTCATAATCGTTGCAATATTGAGGATAGATAACTTAAGTTCTTGCTTTTTTGGATGAATAGACATATTTTTTACTCCTCCGAAAAAAGAAATGTCATACTGGTTAACAACTGTGACACAAGACAAAGTATAGGGGATGATTTTAGCTGTCATGAAATCTACAGAAGAGATGGTTTGTATTAAAACCATTAAGGAAACGATGGACATCTTTAGTGGGAAATGGGCAATCATTATCATAGGAGCTCTGCATGCAGGAGCAAAACGTTTCAATGAACTTAGTAAAGAATTAGGGATAAGAACCACATCGCTATCTGATGCTTTGAAAAGTCTGGAGTCTAACGGTATAGTTACTCGCACAGTTTACCCTACAATTCCTATTACAGTAGAATATTCTTTAACTGAAAAGGGGAGTGATTTCGGAGAAATTTTCTTGGCTATTAATGACTGGGGAATTAGATGGATCAAGAACGACATAGATTATTCAAAATAGCGGAATAAAACGTAAATATTATTTCTAACGAATTATCACGTCTTTTTCACCAAACATAACGTTTCTCTATATCAGAGGAGAGAGCAAAAGAATCAAACTTATTAACAAGATAGTCCTACAAAAATGTCGCTATTAGCGACATTTTTGATTAAAAATATTAAAATTTTTCTCACACTGATAAAAGAAATTATTCAATAATCACAGCAAATAATAAAAAAATACATACGTGATAAGTAGGTGTATAAAGTATACTAACATCATTTATTTTGAGTACTTTATAAAATATATTAACTTGATATAATAAGCCTTGCTAAGGGACTTGAAAGTGACTAGATCAACTTTCAAAAATTGTGATTTCTAATTCATAAAGGAGAATACGTGATGGAAAATAAAATACGATCAAAATCAATAGTTCATATGAACGCCTGGAGACTGCACGACTACGGCGGTATAGGTGCTATGCGCCTTGAAGAAATCTCTTGCCCTACCCCAAAAAAGGGCGAGGTCTTGGTACGGTTACTTGCAGCAGCTACCAACCCATTTGATTGGTACATGGCAGAGGGAATGATCGCTAAATGGGAAATCAATTTGCCAATCACATTTGGACGCGATGGAGCAGGAATCGTGGAAGAGCTTGGTGAGGGGGTGACTGAATTCAAAGTCGGTGAGGCTGTTTATGGCCAAGCAGATCCAGCGGAGGACGGGACCTTTGCTGAATATGCAGTTTTTCGTGCAGATCGCTTAATGCGCAAACCTGAATCTTTATCCTTTGCTGAAGCTTCTGCTTTGCCAAACACGCTCTACGCAGCTTGGAATGCTCTGTTCTCGACTAAAACGGGTATGGATTTACAACCTGGGCAATCCGTATTAATCCACGGAGCAGGTGGCGGAATTGGAAGCTTAGCACTGCAACTTGCCAAGTGGCGTGGTGCTCATGTAATTGCGGTGGCTGCTCCGAAGCACGAAAACCTTTTACGTGATCTCGGTGCCGATCAGTTCATTGATTACACACATCAGCGTTTTGAGGAAGAAGTCATCGATCGCGTAGACGGAGTAGTAGACACCATTTGTGCAGAGCCGGCAAGTAAGTCCTACTCGATACTGAAGCCAGGTGGGATGTATGTATCACTGCTCAGGACACCTGATCAGAACGAGGCTAAAGCAAAAGGTGTTCGTGCAATACTTACATTTGGTCCAGACAGCTATCCCGCAACGAACGAAATTGAGGCAGCAGTTGCAGCTGGTGCTGTTCGCCCGATTGTTGACAAAGTATACCCCCTAGCCCAAGCACCGACTGCCCTAATTGAATTGAAAACGGGTAATGGAATAGGGAAGATTGTACTTAAAATTAATGAATCAATATAACGATTACTTGTTGAACTGAAAATGTTAAAGGATTCAAGTTCCTATCACTAGCGTAGATCGGAACTTGAATCCTTATTTAAACAGGTATTTCTTCAGTGAAATAATCCAATACCATACAACCAGCCCCCTGAGCCACAATATTGTAGGCTGCAGTGGACTTAATTATTTCGACATTACTGTTTGGATGAAAACTTACACGATCCTGTGCAGTTTTAGCTGCGACATCAAAAAAACGCGGTTTCGGCACTAGTGTACCTCCAAAAACCACAATTTCTGGACGCAATAAAAAAATCAAATTACTAAGGCCAATCCCAAAATAATAGGCTGCATCTTCTACCACAGCTAAACAGAGTTCATCGTTTTGTTCTAAAGCATGTAAAATATGAAATAAATCAATATCTTCAACATCATTAACTTCACATGACAGCATGGAAGGTTTACCACGTTTTATAAGTCGAATCAATTCCTCACGAATAGCTGGCAAACTACTGTAAGCTTGAAGACACCCGTATGAACCACATGAGCAACGCCTACCGTGGATATCAATAATGATATGTCCAAAGGTATCCTCCGTCTCACGTTTACTACTGACTAATCTCCCTTGTGAGATCGTACCACACCTAATCCCAATATCACTGGATACAAAAACCAAGTTGTCCGTCTCTTTCCAATAGTTCATACGATATTCAGCAAGAGCAGCTAAATTGGTTCCGTTTTCTAAGAATACAGGGATATCCGTTTTGTTTTTTAAGTAGTCGACAATATTCAGATCCCATCCGTCTGCAGGAAAGTGCTGCGGGTGTGAAATAGCCCCCATGTCAGGGTTGAACGAATCCAGAACCCCAATACCGATACCCAGCAAATTCTCTTTAGGAATGTGATTCTGATCTAATAAGTTATCAACGCATGCTGCAATATAGTTTAATGTAAATTCTCCAGTGCATTCAGAGGTCATTTTTAATTTTTCAACGCTTATGATATTTAGCTTTAAATCAAGGAGTAAGATCGTAGTATATAGACTTGTTAGCTCTACACCAACTAAATAATATGAATCTGGCTTAATAACATAGGCTAAAGGTTTACGTCCACCACTTGATTTTCCAATCCCACTATCATAGATAAGACCTTCCTCAACGAGCTCTTCTAGTAAACGACCACAAGTTACATGTTTAAATCCAGTATGTTCAGTTAATGTGTTAATGGTTACAGGACCCAATTTACGTACTAAGCTATATAACAGCTTCAAATTTTTTGCTTTAGGTGAGGATAAGTCCTCAAATTTATTTAGCATTTTTTTTCTCCTTGATATGTGATTCTATAGGAAACCAAATCAAAACGGATATAGTTTATTATCCAACTTTTTTTATAATAGTTCCACTCCATTTAATTTTTATTCTACTAAATTACGAACTTTAAATAAAACTGATTTACATAGTATATATCGTATTGAGTACTTTTTTAATTAAAGTTTAACTGAAAATGATTGAAAGGAGATAAATACACTTGAAAACACTGTGCTTTTTATATAAATGATAAATAGTTATTTACAAAAACAGAATAAGCCATTAGACTTAACTATAGAAAGTGCCGTAGTAAGAATCTTGAAATGTTCGTTAAACGTTTCATAGCACAATATATTTAGGAGGAATGCAACATGCAAAAAATGCAAGATATTCAGGAAGCCAGAGACTTTATCATAAGTAAGACCTCGTATCGTCCAACAATTGGGATGATTTTGGGATCGGGACTGGGTACATTAGCTGATGAAATTGCAAACCCTTTCACAATTCCCTATAGTGAAATCCCTTATTTTGCAAAATCAGAAGCAGTAGGACATGCGAACGAATTAGTTATTGGGGAGCTAAAGGGAAAAACTGTGGTTGCGATGAAAGGACGCTTTCATTATTATGAAGGTTTTACTCTTGATGAAGTAACTTTCCCTGTTCGTGTAATGAAGGCTCTAGGAGTTGAAAACCTGCTCATCACTAATGCGTGTGGTGCCGTCAATAAAGAATTTAAACCGGGTGAGTTAATGTTGATTACGGATCACCTCAATTTGGTCGGTACGAATCCATTGATTGGGCCGAATAATAACGATCTAGGTACTCGTTTTCCTGATCTTTCCCAAGTGTACAATGCTGAATTGCGACAAATTGCTATGGAAGTTGCAAAAGCGCAAAATACAACTTTACGCGAAGGCGTATACTCCTGGTGGAGTGGTCCGGCTTATGAAACACCAGCTGAAATTCGCATGATTCGTACATTAGGGGCAGATGCTGTTGGTATGTCAACCGTACCGGAAGCCATCGTAGCTGTCCACGCGAACATGAAGGTACTTGGAATCTCCTGTTTAACCAACATGGCTTGTGGAATTCTAGATCAGCCTCTAAGTCATGATGAAGTAATTGAGGTAGCTGCCTTGGTAAGAGAGAATTTCATTGCTTTAGTTAAGGGAATTGTAGAGAAGGTTTAGTAATTAGGTAAAATCCGATGAAGGAAAAGGCGAAGTTATGAAAGGGTATATATATGTTATATTAGGTGCGATTTGTTATGGTTTATTATCGACTTTTGTGAAATTAGCCTATAAAGATGGTTTTATCGTTAATGATGTTGTTGGAATACAGCTCTTCTTAGGATCGATATTGTTATGGGGCGGAGTGCTTATTACTAAGGGCACGAAGAGTACAAAAGAGAAGAAGTTTGTAACGCCAGGTAAAAGGGAACTACTTTTATTAATGACTGTAGGGTCTACAACGGGACTTACAGGGATGTTTTATTATCTCTCACTTCAATATATTTCAGCTTCTTTGGCGATTGTACTCCTTTTCCAGTTTACATGGATCGGTGTGTTGCTAGAGGCAATTTTCAATAGAAGAATTCCTGAAAAAGGAAAGCTACTATCCATCATTCCTTTACTTATCGGAACAATAAGCGCAACCAATATTTATTCGACTGGAATTTCTGCCGTTCATTGGCTTGGCTTTTTGTTTGGTCTTCTTGCAGCACTATCTTATTCCATTTTTATGTTTGTTAGTGGTAGGGTCGCGGTTCAAGCAAACCCGATTATGAAGACAGCTTTCATGACTACCGGAGGTCTAATCGTTTGTTCGATCATTTTACCTCCAACGTTTTTAACAGACGGAAAACTGTTATTACAACTGGCTGTGCAATATGGGTTTGTTTTAGCTTTTGTCGGTCCCTTCCTTTCCACACTGCTCTTCTCGAAAGGTGTTCCGTTAGTGGGATCTGGAATAGCATCAATATTGGGGGCTATGGAGCTTCCAACAGCCTTACTAATGTCTGTCTTCGTCCTGAATGAGCACATTGGTGTTCCGCAATATGTAGGGATCGTCCTGATCCTAATTGGAATATCATTACCTGGATTACTGAAGAAAAATAAAAAGGACATCTTAAGCGTTTAAAACGTCCTTAGCTAGATAATAATCATAGATTAGGGAGGAATTTGGAATGATAAACAAAGATGAAATCTTTATGAAAAAGGCAATTAAGGTTGCCCTACAAGCCCGAAAAGAAGGGAATGAGCCCTTTGGAGCAATTTTGGTAAAAGGGGAGGAAGTCGTAATGGTTGGGGAAAATAAAATTAATACATTTTGTGATCCAACGCATCATGCAGAAATCGGTTTAATCCGGAAATTTTGTTCTGAAAACAATATATTTGATTTGAACGAATACACTTTGTATACAAGTTGTGAACCTTGCGTAATGTGTTCGGGTGCCATGGTGTGGTCTAACCTGGGTAAAATTGTATATAGCGTATCACATGATCAGTTAGCTGAAATCGCTGGGAGCAACATTATGATCGCTTGCAATGAAGTGTTTGAGAAAAGCCCTCAAAGACCTGAACTGGTAGAACAAGTACTCAACGAAGAAGGTTTAAAAGTATTTGATGGATACAAATTTTCTCATTAAATAACTTTTTAATAAAACAAGAATTTATGAATTCATTGGACAACTTTGCTGGATGGGCTGATTTGATCCTTTCTAAAGGTGAGAGACGAATTGTGGTACAAGCAAAGCGCTACAGCAAGAATGTCGGCTTAAAAGCTGTTCAGGAAGTGCAGGGCGCACGTGCACACAACAGAGCAAATGCTGCATGGGTTGTAACTAATAGCAACTTTACATCTCAGGCCTATGAGTTGGCTAAATCGAATAGTGTCAGGCTAATCAGCCGGGATGAATTGGTAGAGATGCTGCTACAAATGAAAGAAAAAATGTTGTTCTCTAAGAAGACAAGTGCTTAATTCAATAACGATGCTGCCTATTGTAGAATTATTACCTTATAAAGAAGAAATGATTTTGAATATTATTAAAGTGATCCCGCGAGAAATTGAGGAATGATTCAACTGTTGCATGAAAGGGGGATGATCCTTAGCTAGTGCTTGTTTTGATTGTTTATTGCATTTTTTGTTCATAGATGGACGCTCCTTCTTCTTTGAAATGAGCGCATCTGACCCAACCGTATTTAGCTGCATCCTCCATTTTCGAATTAATGCTGGAGAGGAAATGTTAAAGATGACCGCCGCTTCGTTAGGAGATATCCCCATTTCGTTCATATAGTTAAGTACGTCCATTTTAAACTGTATGGTGTAGGATGTATAGGACTTCTCAAAGGCGGCTAATCCGTGATACTCAGCTTGTTTAGTCCACATCCGTACAACTTCGTGGTTCGCCCCTATTGCACGAGCAATTTCCCTTATACTTTCCAATTGACTTTGATATCTAATAACTGCATCCACTTTTTGATCATTTGTATATTTAGCCACAGAAAAACTGCACCTCCAATTATTATATAGTGTCTAATAATTGGGGTGCAGTTCATTCTGCTGACTGCTTTACTTTTGGTTGTTATTTTGAGGGAGATGTTGACGCTGCTCCAAAATGCAGGATATTGTCGATAACCTTCGATGGCAGGTTAAGTAAGGTGGAACCTCTGTTTTGAAATCCGGATAAATTCGGACGTAGCTGCAGTTTCATAAGTATCTTTACGACGTATGAATAGAATCGGTGTTATATAGGATTTATCCGATATCTTATGAGAGCGTAAATTATATTGAACCATGGCTCTCTCAATTACCGAGCGAGGTAAAAGAGAGATACCGAGGCCAGCGTGAATACATCCGAGGATTCCCTCCAATGTTCCGAATTCCATGATCTTTGCGGGTATAATTCCTTTCAGACGTAACCAGTCCTCGAGTTTTTGACGATAAGAACAACCAGCACGAAAAACCAGTAAAGTCAAATTTCCTAATTGTTCCGGTTGATCGATTGAGGGGAATTGTCCTCCTGATATGAGTGCAAGTTCCTCAACCCCAACCTCTATAATATCGAGCTCTGGGTGCTGGACTGGTGCAGCTACGAAAGCACCGTCCAACTCGTATTTCAACACTAAATGGATAAGTTCTTCCGTCGTTCCAGTTTTTAATGCCAAATCAACCTCTGGATAAGATTTATGGTAATCGGTGAGAATAGACGGTAGCCGAATCGCAGCTGTGGTTTCGGGCGATCCGATCCGAAGCGGCCCTCTTGGGATTGTGTTATCTGCCACGACTCGTTCCGCCTCTTGAGTAAGAAAGACAATTTTCTCAGCATAGGACTTGAGTGTCTCTCCGGATGTTGTGAGCCGAACCCCTTGGCGTCCACGACGAAATAGCGCTGTTTTCAGTTCTTTTTCAAGCTGCTGGATACGGATACTTATACTCGACTGAACATATTCCATTTTTTCGGCTGCTTTGGTAATGCTTCCTTCGTTTGCAACTGCCAGAAAAATCTGCAAGTCCCGGATGTCCACCGTCATTCCCCCATCTAATTATTGATAATTTTAATATTACAAATCGATTAAATTCATTTTACACGATATCTTTGAAAAGTTACAATTAGTTTAGAAAGAGGCGGGTCTTATGAAGAAAACAGGAGGTTACAATATGACGACTTATCATTCATTAGAAGTAGAAGGATTAAACGTATTTTATCGTGAGGCTGGTAATCCGAATAATCCAGTCATTTTATTGCTTCATGGCTTTCCGTCCGCAAGTCATATGTTTAGAGAGCTAATACCTATTTTAGAAAAAGACTACTATTTAATTGCTCCTGATTATCCGGGGTTCGGGAATACCTCATCACCTGACAGAGAAGATTTCCAGTATACATTTGACCATATTACTGAAATTATCGAAACCTTCATCGATAAACTAGGGCTTGCTAAATATGCGTTATATGTCTTTGACTACGGAGCCCCTATTGGCTTTCGTATAGCTATGCACCATCCAGAACGTGTAACAGCAATAATAAGCCAAAATGGCAACATTTATCGTGAAGGACTAGGGGAAAAATGGGCGGCACGAGAAGATTATTGGCGTTATCCCACACAAGAAAAAAGAGAAAGTTATAGGGCAGCATTTGCGCCTAACACGATCAAGGGCCAATATGTTGATGGAACAAAGGAAAGCCAAGTTTCCCCAGATGGCTATACTCTTGATATTGCTTATATGTCCCGGCTGGGAAATGATGAGAAACAATTGGATTTAATTTTCGATTACCAAAATAATGTAAAAATGTATCCGGAGTTTCAGCAGTATCTTCGCGAATATCAGCCGCCCTTATTAGCAACGTGGGGTAAAAATGATGTTTCATTTATTCCAGCTGGTGCTGAAGCTTTTAAAAAGGATTTACCTAAAGCCGAGATTCATTTATTAGATACTGGGCACTTTGCATTGGAAACACATGCATATGAAATCGGAAAGCAAATGTTGGATTTTTTGAAAAACAATAAAAGGGTGGAATAGGGATAATTTGAATTTAGAAGGGTGACAAGTCAGTCTCATGGAGAATTCAGGAGCTAAAAATGCGAAATTGTTTAATTCCACAAAGACCATGATCGGTGGATTAGTTATGCTCATCATTTCAATGGGGATCGGACGTTTTTCATATACTTCCATACTTCCATTGATGCAATCACAAGCTCATCTATCCGCTACGGAATCCGGATATTTGGCAGGGAGTAATAACTTGGGTTACCTTATCGCTGCCTTTGGTGCAGGTTTCATAACATGGGGGTCCCGAAGAGCCTATCATCTCCGGATGCAATTGGTACTCTGCATTATTTTAACAGGACTTATGGGAATCACTTCATCATTTTTATGGTGGATGATTTTGCGCTTTCTGGCTGGAGTTAGCAGCGGACTTATTTTCGTTCTATCATCAAGTTTAGTGTTGGATGCGCTGTTTTCAGATAAACGTGAAAAATGGGTAGGTATATTTTACGGCGGGGTTGGTATAGGCATTGTTTTAGCTGGGTTACTTACGCCTGTTCTTAGCATTTTCACTTGGAGGGGAACTTGGATCGGGCTTTTGATCATCAGTATCATCCTCATCATACCTGTGTGGTCATTTATCCGTGATAAAGAGCCGAAACCTATAACTCAAAATGCTGAATCCCTGAGTTCATCAGCGGAAAATCCATCTATCTTCGGCTGGCTACTTGTTGCTTATGGACTTGAGGGGTTAGGTTATATAGTAAGCGCGACGTTTCTTGTGGCGATGGTTAAGCAAATGCCTCATATGTCAATTTTTGCTGACTTTAGCTGGATTATCGTTGGGATAGCGGCGGTACCATCAACAGTGATCTGGTCCTGGTGGGCGAGTAAAGTCGGTTACATCAAACCATTGATTATTGCGCTTATCCTGCAAGCTGTTGGAATCATACTGCCTGTATGGCTTCCCAATATATTCGGCGTGACGTTAGGATCTGTCCTTTTTGGAGGCACGTTTATGGGCATTTCCATGCTTGCTCTCGCCGCAGCTCGTATGTCTAGACCATCCAGTGGTAATAGAGCAATTGCTTTGATGACAGGATTTTATGGTATAGGTCAAATACTCGGTCCAATCGGAGCCGGAATCGTGTTGGAAATGGCGCATAGCTACAAACTATCATTACTTCTGGCCACTTTGGTGCTTGTTGCTGCTGCTATTATATTGCTATCCGGTGCAGTTAATTCAAGTAAAAAAAGAGCGATAGGAAATTTGGACCATGCTCGTATTCATCCTGATCAAGAGCTTAGTTAGATCCTGGGCAATTTGCATTGGACAAATGGAATTGGTGAATTGATTCCTTTATTGGAGGAATAAAAAATGCAAAATTTTGAAAACTATTTTCATCGGATGTTAATATAACTGATGGAAATAATGGAACTGCAAAAAATTTAAAAAAAGTATTGGAAGAAATGAATTCTTTAAATGAAGGCAACGGCAATATTTCTTTCTTTTGTTCAGGAGTCAAAGTCGAGGATAAGGCTAAATTAAAAGATTTTAATAACCTGTTCAAAAGATTGGACGCTATTAACGAATGTGAAAAGTCTGAGATTTTACAATAAAAGGAGGTTTTTAAAGGTGTTTGAGACTGATCTGACGCGTGCTCTTAAAATTCGATACCCGATTTTTCAAGCGCCGATGGCTGGTGGCGTTTCGACGCCCGAATTAGTAGCGGCTGTTTCAAATGCCGGTGGGCTAGGCAACTTGGGGGGCGGATACTTAACTCCGGAGCAACTCCGTAGCGAGATCCAAAAGATCAAGCAACGAACGGACCAGCCTTTTGGAGTAAACTTGTTTGTGCCTGAGCAATCAGAAGATTCGGAAGAAGCAATTTACCGGATGGCAGATTATCTGAATAAATACCGCATCAAACTTGGTACTGCTCAAAATCCAGCGATTATGAAGTTTTCAGAATCATTTGAGGAGCAGGTACAGGTACTGTTGGAGGAGCGTGTCCCCGTATTTAGTTTCACTTTCGGCATACCATCTCAAGACGTGATCCAAACCATGAAACAGCATGGAATATTCATCATTGGAACTGCAACAACTGTTGATGAAGCCAAGCAATTGGAAGCAACTGGTGCAGATGCAATTGTGGCTCAGGGGAGCGAAGCAGGCGGGCATAGGGGGACCTTCATGAAAGACCCTTCCCATGCTTTGATAGGCACCATGGCTATTGTTCCGCAGATCGTTGACCATGTGTCGATCCCGGTCATCGCAGCGGGGGGAATCATGGATGGGCGGGGACTTGCAGCAAGCTTTGCATTAGGAGCCGCTGCAGTACAGATGGGTACTGCGTTTCTAGCCTGCCCCGAGAGCGGCGCCCACGAAACGTACAAACAGAAAATCCTCTCGACAAATGAGGACTCCACTGAAATTACACGTGCATACTCCGGAAAAGCTTCAAGAGGCATTCAAACAAAATTTATGATTGACATGCATCAGTACCCAGGAACAATTCCGGCTTACCCCATTCAAAACGCGATGACCCGGGACATTCGTCAGGCGGCTGCAAAAGCGAACAAACCCGAGTATATGTCACTTTGGGCGGGCCAGGGTCTTCGGTTAGCAGGCGACCAACCTGCCGCTTCAATTGTAAAACAAACCATTGATCAAGCTAGTGTTCTTGTCCGGAAATTTTCTTTTATTAGAATGGTTGATAATAAATAGGGAAAAATAATTTTTATTAAAAGGAGGAAGTTAAAATGCCATTACTTCGTTTTGATCTTATTAAAGGACGAGATAAAGCAAGCCTGAAAAAACTTTTGGATGTTGCCCACCAAGTCGTTGTGGAAGCTTTTGACGTTCCTGAGCGAGATCGTTATCAAATCGTTCACGAACACTCGGCGAACCATATGATTATTGAGGATACTGGGCTAGGATTTAACCGTACCGATAGTCTAGTTATTCTCTCCATAATAAGCAAAGCCCGGCCAAAAGAGAAGAAACAAAAGCTCTATTCCTTACTGGCTGAAAGGTTAGAAGCTGAATGCGGCATCGCACCAACCGATTTAATGGTATCTATTGTTGAAAATAATGATGATGATTGGAGTTTTGGACTGGGGGAGGCACAATTTTTGACCGGTAAGTTAAGCTGATTCAACGCTAGCCGTTTCGATCTCAATCGGTAATATAACCAATATTAATCGCCCTTAAATTGGCCTGGTAGGCTAGTTGAAGGGCGATTTCCATGAGTCTTGGTATTGAGATGATAAAATAGGCTTATGGATGTTCAAAAATTACAACTACGGCTAGATGGAGAACGCGAAAAAGACGTTCATTCTGAGTAAGATAAGCATAGTTACCAATTGAGCCTAAAAAATAAGGTATCTTGTTGCGGCTTACAGCATCTCTTCCTCATTGACCGAGTATAGGCAAAACTATCTTAAATTTTGGGGACAAAAGGCTATAATCATAAATCATAATTCTTCCGATAGTAGAGATCTGAATTATCTGGTCTCTAACCATCGGAGGTGTTTTTTTGCATATGGCAAATCCCTTTGTGCTCAATTTTCATTTATAACTGCAAATTGGAAATCTATCGTGTTATTCAGTAGAGCTAACGGTGCACCGCCAATGGTTTAACGGGCAGGGCAAGCAAACAATATGTTTATCCAATCATTCTGATGTGTAACAGCCCAATTCATAGTAAGTATTATTGTTGAAATCAAAGCTTTTAATCACGTCAAGACCAAGCTTTTTGGTATGGGCAGCGTATGATCTGTGATTGATGTGGTTTATAAAAGTTATCAATAACGGATATTTTTTACTCATTTGCATTCTGGAAAAATCAAAAACCTTTCGGAGTACTTCCGTACCCCTGTAATCCATATCAATGCAAATTGGCCCATACTGATAAGTGTTTTCTGTAGAAAGCGTAATTCCCTTATATTCTGTATCTTTCAAATCGTCAATCATATATTGAAAAAGAGGCCATTTAGCCCAATACTTCCACGAGGCAGCCATTACATAAGCAACAATCTTCTTGCCATGACATGCAATTGTAATTCCATTTTCCTTTTCAATTAATTCCTTAAACTGTTCTTCTGTAAATAAGGTTGTAACGAAGCCATCGGGTTTGTCTTTTTCACTAATAGTTGTAATGTGATATTTTTTTTGTAATTTCACTATAGCAGATATATCATCAACAGTAGCATTTCTATAAATCATTGTTATCCTCCTATATAAAATGAGCTAAAAAACTTATACCTCAGCATACATCATAATTGAAACCATTTTAAATGACAATTATTGAATTGTTTATGGGTGCAGCGCCTACACATTTGGTTTGCAGTTATTTCATTCATTCCAGTCGATTGCTATCCGCTTCCCGGAACCTTGAAATCAAGGCAGACGTAATTTTACTAAAGTTATATGAGTGTTTTGGGCATTATAAAATATATTTTAGCACCCCCGGATTTCTTCCCGTAACGGATCGATATCTTCTGTAATTGCAATATTCGTAATGTCCGCTTGTGTCAATTGAAACAGGAAAGGGAGGCATTTTTTCAGAACCGCTTTTTGTATCATGTTCAGTGCAGGCAGGTAGACACAAAGTTTCTCTCTTTCAAGGTGAATGACACAAAGTTTCACTCTTTTGAGGAGTTTGTAACATTTAGAAATGACTTCTTTCGTCCTCAGTACACGCCACGCTGCTTGGCCAATGCAATTCCCTCTCGCTGACGTTCGCGAATCAAGGCACCGCTTGAACTCTGCAAAAGCCCCCATCACCGAAAGCATAAGGTTGGCCATAGGTGAATCTTCACCAGTAAAGGTTAAATTCTCTTTAACAAACTCGATCTGAACGTTCCGTTTGATCAGGTCTTGGACGATTTTCCGAAGTCATCCAAGTTGCGGGCGAGACGATCCATACTATGTATCACCACTAGATCTCCTTCGCGAACAAACGCGAGTAACACTTCTAATTGCGGTCTTTGCGTATCTTTACTAGATGCTTTGTCTGTCAATATCCGATCTATCTGAACTTGTTCCAATTGTCGTTCTGGATTCTACTCGATGCTTTACCCAGACATAACCAATGCGTTGACCCTGCAGTAGAGCGTGTGTGAACAACGTTCGAACTATGCTCACTCAGATAATGGCTAACGCTAAGATTGGCGGGACGGGCAGCTTTGCTGCGAAGGTGCTTGATTATTGACTTCGTGGTCAAGATTGGATATGATGATCCCACGAGGTGATTTCATGAGCAGACCAAGAGAATTTGATGTCGATCGTGCACTACACCAATCCATGGAAGTGTTCTGGACGAAAGGCTTTAAGTCGACCTCCTTTGAGGATTTGACCCAAACGACGCGGGTCAAGAAACAAAGTTTGTACGGCGTTTTTGATGACAAGCGATCATTGTTTTTGAAGGCGTTGGTGTTGTATCGCAAACAGAGTGTAGCAGTGCTGGAAGAATTGGTCTCCCAGGACGACATGTCTCCCATAAAGAAGCTAGACGCTATACGAGGTATTGCGCTAGGTCAATGCCACGAAACAATTCGCAGAGGATGCCTCATGGTGAATTCAGCACTGGAATTCGGTACCGACGACAAGGAGGTAAAACGCGAAGTAGAGATGATGTTTGCCGAAGTCGAACAATTACTTGAGAAGATAATCCGTAGCGGTCAGGAGCAGCAGTTGATTACGACCCGCTATACCAGCAAAGAGCTTGCTGCTTATCTAAACAATGCTCTTCAAGGCGCGAAAATGATGGAGAAGTCTGGTGCATCCTGGGAGCGGATCGATATGGTCTTATATACGTCTTTTGCGATGATCGTGCCCTAATCCTTTTTTTTACGAAATTTTTGACTATGTGGTCAATAAAAGATCTACAAGGTAAAGAATTGATGATAAAAATGAAAGGAGGTGGTTCTTTGGGATTATATAATTATGTGTTGAGTAAAAATACGAATTTAAGATGCTGATTGTAACACTTTTAACGCAACCGCTAGTCTGTTGCACAAAAATATCCAGATATTTTAAATAAATTAATTTGGAGGTCGTTATGAATAATACTCGATCTGTTCAGGCCCTGTTCAAACCATTCGCAATCGGGAATATGACTCTATCTAATCGTATCGTGATGGCGCCGATGACCCGACAATTTTCCCCAGATGGGGTACCGAGTTTAGACATGGCTTCCTATTATCGTCGCAGAGCTGAGAACGGTGTTGGTCTTATAGTCACTGAGGGTACAGTCATCAATCACCCGGATTCGTCAAGTCAAGACAACGTACCACACATCTATGGTGAGGCTGCTTTAGAGGGTTGGGCAAACATAGTGGCTGCGGTACACGAGGCAGGCGGACGGATCATACCGCAGATTTGGCATATGGGGACACGAGGCAATGTCGGCGATTATTCGGAATCGGAAATCGTCGCAATCATCCAAGCCTTTGCACAGGCAGCAGTTGAAGCCAAGCGGCTTGGCTTTGACGGCATCGAGCTCCACGGTGCGCATGGTTATTTGATCGACCAATTCTTCTGGGAGAAAACCAACCCGCGTACCGATCGCTTTGGCGGCGACATGGTTGCGCGTACCCGCTTTGCAGTAGAGGTCATCGAAGCTTGTCGCCGTGCCGTCGGACGGGATTTCCCAATTGTATTGCGTTTCTCGCAATGGAAGGGGGATGACTATACGGCGAAATTGGCTGAGACACCGGTACTGCTAGAGCAGTTCTTGGGGCCATTGGTCGATGCGGGCGTCGATATGTTCCATTGCTCCACTCGCCGTTTCTGGGAGCCCGAATTTGAAGGATCCGATCTGAATCTTGCCGGATGGACGAAAAAGCTGACAGGGAAACCGACGATTACAGTTGGATCGGTAGGTCTCGATGGCGAATTTATGAGTCTTTTAACCGAAGGAAAGGGAGCGGGTAATACCAAGATCGACGGGCTAATCGAGAGGCTGGAACGTGAAGAATTCGATCTGGTAGCCGTAGGCCGGGCATTATTGGCTGATCCTGCTTGGGCAAAGAAAATCCGAGACGGCCGAACAGACGAATTGATCCCTATTACAGCTGAGGCATTGAAAACACTTCATTAAGTTTCCGCTTGATTAGCAAAAACGGGATACAATTTTGAGCTAACGGGGACGTTAGTTCAACTTCGCTTGCTATTACGAGAACCGGATTCTCTTTAAGGGTCCTGTTTTTTCATGCAACGCATTGCTTAGCGTACGATTTTTTCCGTTTCGTGAGGTGACGGCATTAAGCAAGGAATTTTGTCTAGTTGGGAGTACGGCCAACAACTAGATATAAAGATCGAATACAAGAAGGGCGTTTCCGGAATGAGCTGGGAGCGTCCTTTTTTTGTTCCCTGTTCAAACTAGGGATGGTTTAAAACAGCCTCAATCTGGTAGAAAGAAACTGGTTCCGGATCGGTGAGCAATGTAGGGGTGATGAACACGCAACGGAATGGACAAGAGAGCAGGGTAACCGTGCTCACGCTTAACCTATAGTCAAAACAATTTGATAAGCAAAATAATGACTGCAAAAATACCGACTACAATTAGCAAGTTTACTGCATTACGTAAAGAGCCGAAGTTTTCTTCGGCTCTTTTCTAAAATATACAGTTGCTTTATTGCAAGAAGCGATAACCCGTTAATACTTGATTTTAGTTCAGAGCAATATCTGGATTCTCTCTTGAATCTACTTTTTAACTGGAATCAACCTTAGCGCGGTGCAATACCGAACTGAGGTTGATTCCAGTTAACTATGACATACTGCCGTTTACTTCAGATAGGTTCCCGTTTCTCCAATTCCACCTCTGCCATTCAATACATAAACCCTTGCATTTCCTTTGCCGGAGCATGTCAGGGTAATCTTGCCATCCGTAACGGTTTTGGAATCACCAGTCACCGCATCCACATAGGTTCCGTTCGGAATGCCGGTAAACGTGGCGTTTCCCGAAATCGTGACCAATGCAAAGCTGTCAATGCCTTTGGCGCTGTCGGTATATCTTCTCTTAAACGCCAGATCGCCCGACACATTCTCTGTGGAATACTGACCTTTTTGCAAGGCGGGAACAGCTCTTCTGATTAAATTAAGCTGTCTGATATGTTTCGCCAGAGGATGGTTGAGCGATTCCGCAAGTGTTCCGGTAGCATTTGTGTATTTACCGTAATCTTGTACCGTAACATTGCCTTCTATGTGATCGCCGTAGTAAGCCCGTCCCGTTTTGCTTAGCGGTGCATTTGGACCCGGATCAATGACAGCCCCCTTTTGAAATTCGATTTCGGAACCATAGAAGATAGCGGGTATTCCGCGGAAGGTGAACATCAGATCGAGATTCTCAGCCCAAGTATCCTGTGTACCCGCGAATCTTTGATTTTCTGGAGCCTGGTCAGGCGCATAGTCATGTGAGTCGACATAGGTTACATTCCACGTAGCATCATTATAGTATTGGTCGCCACTTCTCATATTGAATGCTTCATGCGCGGTCTTGAATGCCCAATGCATTGGGAAATCAATCACATCCATACCAGATTTCATCGAATAGTCAGGCTTATGATAGGTATTTCCGTTTAAGAAAGCATTGTTCGAGGTTGGCTGTCCTGCTGTAGTAGAAGAGTTGTCCGCCCACTCTTGTTCAACCGACATTTTATTGGAGGCATAGTCATTTTTTCCATCGCCCGGATACGATTTTGAGCTTTTCCAAGTATAGAATGGCGTCGAGATCGCTGGAATTCCACTGTTCCAGACATCTCTGTAACGAGTAGCTACTTCTCCAAAAATATAGAAATCCGAGCCGCCTCTTGTCTTCCAGGCAGGAATATAGTATTTATTGAAAATATACCGGCTCACATGCTTCACCGTATCGACACGAAAAGCATCAACACCCATGTCAATATAGTGATTGTAGGTATCAATTAAATATTTGTTAACTGCAGGATTTTCTGTGTTCAGGTCCACACAATCTCCCGCTATCTGTCCGGTTTGAACCGTATAGGATTCCCAGGAAAGACTTTTCTCTGTATGGTAAATGTTATTATTCGTTCCCTCGTTCTTCATTAAATCGAGCCTTGCCTGATATTGCTGATCAGGCGTCAAAGTATCATAGTTTGACGGCAGCTTATCTGTAGTTTTCACCAAGTTGTTAGCAGTATCCGGTTTAGCCGGATCTTTCTTAAACATGGGGTACAGGTTCTCTTCACCAAAATTACCGGTATGATTGACGACGATGTCCTGAATAACCTTCAGCCCTTTGGCATGGGCCGCATTGATCAAATCCTGATAAGAAGCTCCCGCCGACTCATATCTAGGGTCTACTTTGGAAAAATTTATTGCATGGTAACCATGATAATCATAACCGCTGGCATTTTGCACAACAGGTGTAATCCAGATGGCGCTGAACCCGAGGGCTTTGATATAGTCGAGCTTTTGAATCAGCCCCTTAAAGTCCCCTCTCCAAGCCGGGTCTGAATCCGGATTACGCGCCTTGGCATCATCCCATGCGTGCATGTTGTTGCTCGGATCACCGTCATAGAACCGGGAAGTAATCACGAAGTAAATAGTGTCTTCCCGAAAGTCACCTTTATTTCCAATATTATAAACAAAGCTCTGTTTGGTTTGATTGCCAGCGCTGTCTATAACGAGAAATTTTAATGTCGTGGTCTTGGAGATAAGGATGGACGGACCGGTCAATCCGGCCAGAGCATTGCCAAGGACATAGACTTTTGAACTTATGGTTGGTTCCGTACCATCTTCCGTATAGTATGCCTTGGTCGTTGCCGCCTTGTTATCTTTGATAGTGAAGGATACAGTCACCGAGGAATCGGAATGCCCGGCAGGTAAATTCGCTGTGATTGTGGGAGCTTGTAGATCTGCATTCAGGTCAATCACATAAGCGAAAGAGGATGCATTTCCAGTTTGACCAATTGAGTTGACACCTAAAGCCTTAATGGTCAAAGAGGACGCAACTTGAATTGGAGAGGTATACAAGGTCGAGGATGTCGTAGGTGTCGAACCGTCTAGCGTATAGTAAATCTTATCGTCACTGTTGGTGCTGGACAGCGTCACCGTTTGGGACGAATCGTATGTTTTGGGTACAGGAGAGGCAGAAATCGCTGGAATTTTAGGCATTTCCGGGTTGGCATCATACCATGTGTTATCTGTGTAATACCAGCCCTCTTTCACACTGCGGGACAAGTCGGCCGTCTGTTTGCCGCTGCCGTCATTAAAGATGAGACTTGAGCCCATAGCCCCGGTAATGGTGTAACTGTACCAGTCGTTTCCATCCGACGTCATCAGAATTCCCGGCCACGCCCCGCTAATTGGAACAGTTGCCGGTTTCAGATTCCAGTAATGGATTCGAATCGCTGAATTCCAGCTTGAAGGTTTCTTAAAGTGAACCGTTAACCCAGTTTGAGTTGAATTAAGTGTTGTGGTAGATGCATACGTTGCGGTAACGGTAGACGTGATCGAAGCGGTGGTCGATGGAAGAGCAGTCGCTGTGGAATTCGTGTAGGTGGCTGTATAATTGTTGTTGCTCGAAGCTACGCCGGGTAAACCGAAGAAGCTGAAGCAAAGCGATACAATCATCAACCAAGAAATAAAACTCCCCGTTTTTTTTCTTAGCAAGTTAACAACCTCCTGATAATTTTAGTGGGTTAGATCATGCAATCGGTTGCATTGAAAGTAAAAAAAGAAAGGCATTTATTTTGATGAAATGGATTCATTGATCGCCTCCTCCGTTGTATATTTGGAAAATAATCATTGTACACGCTTACAAAATAAACTATGAGAACAGCCCATTCACACAGGCTCTATACCAATGATTTTTCCTTTTATGATTATATCAACCATACTTTTACTGGTCAATGTATTGCTGGGGACATATTTCAAACCCTAAGATAGCCTGTTCATAATTGAAGCCAATGTCCGAAAAGCTTATAAATTTATCTTTAATATAAGTGTTGACAAGTTGTTAAATAAATGAAATCATGTCATTGAGTGCAAACGATTGCCTATTTTGAAAGCGTATACAGTTTGTTTTGCCCTCTTTTATTTACTCCTAATCTCTTATGAGAGGTTGGTTGTAAAATAATATTAAAAGGAGTGTTTAGCATGAGGAGGAAGACAAGCCCCGTTTTGAGACGTACCTGGAGTATTGTTCTTTTTGTCGTATTGTTGTTACAAACGATTGGGTTTACTCCCGAAGCACAGGCGAATGCTGATGTTCAGCAGTTAGGCGGTTCAGACGCGAAGCTAACAACTGCCACAAACTACGAACTTCCGGAAAGGACGAAGGATGGTCTTATTTTTCATGCATGGAACTGGTCTTTTGACAACATCACCAGGAACCTTCCTGAACTGGCTCAGGCGGGATTTAAAGCGGTGCAAACTTCACCAATCCAAGCTAACAAGGAAGGGTTGACAGAAGGCAGCAAGTGGTGGATTTTGTACCAGCCCATCAACTTTAATATCGGTAACTCTCAATTGGGAAGCAGGGAGGATTTCAGACAGCTTTGCCAGGAAGCGCATAAATACGGCATAAGTGTTATCGTTGATGTTGTCGCCAATCATACGGGGAATGCGGGCGGTGGAAATCAGCAGTATCAGCCAGCGCATAATGTTGATCCGGTGATCAAGAATAACCGCTATTTCTGGCATGAGGCCAGAGGCGTGGAAAACTGGAATGACCGTTGGCAAGTCACGCAGTGGGGAATTGGTCTGCCCGACCTCAACACGTCTAATCAGGAATTGCAAGATATTATTATCGGCTTCCTGAATGACGCCATTTCCTTAGGCGCGGATGGCTTCAGATTCGACGCCGCTAAGCATATTGAGCTGCCTAACGATCCGGGGGGCTCCAACTTCTGGCCCCGGGTACTGGGCTCGTTGAACAATAAAGACAGACTGTTTAATTACGGGGAAGTGCTTCAAGGCGGGGCTGACAACTTTGCCGGCTATGCCAATTACCTCAGTTTGAGCGCATCCAGCTACGGGAACAGTGTCAGAAGTGCTGTTGGTTATCACGGTAGTATCAATATTGATGCAGCCAAATCTTTTAACGCTAATAATGTAAGCCCTTCCAAATTAGTTACCTGGGTGGAATCGCATGACACTTATGCAAACGACAACAGCGAATCAACGGGGTTGAACGATTGGCAGATCAAAATGGGCTGGGCAATTATCGCCTCCCGGGCGGAGACGACCTCTCTGTTCTTCAACAGACCGGCAGGAAATGGAAAATTTGCGAACCGACTCGGCGACGCGGGGAATACGCTCTGGAAGGACCCGGACATCGTTGCCGTTAACAAGTTCCACAATGCCATGGTAGGTCAAGACGAATACCTTAGGACGCAAGGGAATCAAATTATGCAGGTTGAACGCGGAACCAAAGGTATGACGATTGTAAATCTTGGAGGCAATGCTCAAATCAACACCCCTACCAGACTGGAGGACGGCGTTTACCAGAACAAGGCCAGCGGCGGTGGATCATTTACGGTATCGAACGGCAGAATTACCGGTCATCTGGACGGAGGCAGGATCGCCGTACTGTATAATGCGGCGCAGCAAACTCCGACAGTATCCGTCGATCCTGAGGAAGGCGCTTTCTTTACAGATTCAGTTACCGTGAGAATGAACTATTCCAATGCAAATTCGGCAATCTACACTTTGAACGGGGGGCCAGCAACTCCGTTCAAATCAGGGGATATGGTCAGCATTGGCGCTGGGACTCCAATCGGATCAACGTTTGTTCTGAAGATTGTCGCCGCGAATTTGTCCGGTCAAACAGAGAAGACTTTTAGGTATACGAAGGAGGAACCGAGCTCGGGCATAACCGTTCATTTCTACAAGCCTTCTGGCTGGGGAGCACCGAACATCTACTACTACGACGATTCTGTGACTCCGCTCAAGGAAGGCTCAGCTTGGCCGGGCGTGGCCATGCAGGACGAAGGTAACGGCTGGTATGTATATAGGGCCCCAGGCTGGACGCAGGCGAAGGTCATATTCAACTCAAACGGAAATCAGGTGCCCGGATCGCAAATGCCTGGATATGATGTAAGTGGCGAGAAATGGATCAAGGAGGGACGGATTACTTCGCAAGATCCCCATGGGATAACCGACAGTTACGATCGATAAACCGGAAGAAGCATTCCACTGAGATAGTCTGGAGATCATGCTCAATTACAGTGATGCCGACAATGGTACTCACATTCTGAACGGTGGTCTTTTTCTTCCGGACATAAACTGACGATAGGCACAGGCGATCCGTCTGTGCCTGCTATATGCTGGAAGTCACATCAAATATTAGGGAACGAAAACTTACTTCGGTAAATTTTTCACATATACACAAAATAATGAGGAGATTGCGAAAGAAACAAACAGTTCTATTGACCCTATTCTGGTATTTAGGAAGTACATTACAATTATCGACAGTAAATAATTTGTTGTGTTGTATTATAAATCTAAAATTTGAAATGCGAAAGAGAGTGATCTGGACAAATTACCGATATAACAACAAGTGAAAACCACATTTGAATTACAAATGTATGGAAAGTTATTATTTTGTTGAGGAGAGATGGAAATGAAATCCCATGTAAAAAAGTCAATCTGCTCATTGTTAGCATTGGCAACTGCGTTGCCGATCATGTTAACAGTGCCAGCGCCCGTTCAGGTGTCAGCGGCAAGCGATGTAACCGTTGATTTATCAGCCGAAAAGCAAGTCATTCGCGGTTTTGGAGGCATGAACCATTCCGGTTGGGCTGGAGATTTGACACCAGCTCAAAGAGAAACCGCTTTTGGCAATGGCAATAATCAGTTGGGGCTTACTGTACTAAGAATTCCTATTGACGAAAATAAAAATAATTGGAAAAGGGAAGTAGCAACAGCAAAAAAGGCGATCGAAAACGGCGCAATCGTTTTTGCTACGCCTTGGAATCCTCCAAGCGACATGGTTGAGACCTTCACGCTCGGAACAAACTCAGGTACAGGCACTACATATGAAGCGGAAACAGGTACCACACTCACCAATGCAAAAGAGGAGCGTACGAATTCGGGCTACACCGGTACCGGGTATGTCAAGTTTCAAAATACAACCAATTCTGCTGTCCAATTCAATACAATCCCCATCGGCAGTACAGGAACGAAAAATGTGAAAATTCGCTATGCCCTGCCAAATGGAACAAGCAAGCTGGACGTCTATGTGAATGGGGCGAAAACACAGAGCAACGTTCCTTTTGAAGCCACTGGCAGTTGGAGCACTTGGGGCGAAAAATCAATCCAGGTATCGATGGCTAATGGAACCAGCACATTGAAACTGGTCACGACAGGGACAGAAGCCCCGATTATTGATAACATCAATATTACTGCTTATGTTGAGTCCCAAACGGCAAAACGCCTCAGATACGATAAGTATGATGCTTATGCCAAGTATTTGAATGAATTCGACTCCTTTATGAAAAGCAATGGTGTAAATCTATATGCTATTTCTGTTCAAAACGAGCCGGATTATGCCCATGACTGGACATGGTGGTCTGCCGATGAAATTCTTCGCTTTATGAAAGAAAATGCCGGTTCCATCAACAACCGAGTCATGGCACCTGAATCATTTTCTTATGTCAAAGCAATGTCAGACAAGATTTTGAATGATCCACAGGCCCTTGCAAATATGGATATTCTGGGAGCACATACTTATGGTACGAGATTCAGCGATTTCTCTTATCCGCTGTTCAAGCAAAAAGGAGCTGGCAAAGAGCTCTGGATGACAGAAGTCTACTATCCGAACAGTGAAGCCAACTCGGCAGATCGCTGGCCTGAGGCACTGGATGTCTCCTATCACATTCACAATGCGATGGTAGAGGGAGACTTCCAGGCATACGTATGGTGGTACATCCGCAGACAATACAGCCCAATGAATGAAGACGGTACAATCAGCAAACGCGGTTATAATATGGCTCACTTCTCGAAATTTGTTCGTCCTGGATATGTAAGAGTAGATGCAACAAAGAACCCTGCTGCCAACATTTACACTTCTGCCTATAAAGGTGACAACAAGGTCGTCATTGTGGCAATCAACAAAAGTGCTTCCCCAGTAAGCCAAAACTTTACACTGAAAAACGGAACAGCATCCACAGTCTCCTCCTGGGTAACAGATCGAACCAGAAATCTGGCAGCCGGACCAAAAATAAATGTGGCAGGCAGTTCCTTTACGGCTCAGCTTCCTGCGCAAAGTGTAACTACTTTTGTAGCTGAATTAGGCAAAAATAACAACATCGTCAATACCAATGTCGGTACCACTTACGAAGCTGAGAAGGATACCACCTTGGTTAACTCCGTAGTAGAGAGCACTTACTCGGAAAATAACAATATTCAATTTGTTAATTTTAACACCATATCCGATGCATCCATTCAGTGGAACAGCATTAACTGTGCTTTTGCAGGCTCCAAAAATGTGAAATTCAGATATGCGCTGGATAAAGGTACACGATACCTGGATGTGTATGTGAATGGAGCAAAAGTAATGAGCGACGCGCCTTTCGAAGCCACTGGTAGTTGGGGAACCTGGGGTGAAACTACAGTCCAGCTACCATTCAAGAGTGAAGTAAATACCTTAAAAGTAGTAACTACGGGTACAGAAGGCCCCAATATTGATAAAATCACTGTATCACCCCAATAACCTAATATAAGCAAAAGCTATAAAGAATGAATTGTACCCTGTTAGTCAGACACGACGAAGAAACTATGTCTACTTGGCAGGGTACTTTCATTGGTTTAAGGAGGATAAAACGATGTGGAAGAAATGTAGTTTGTTTTTATTCGTTCTAGCACTTGTCTGGAGTTGCACTTCTGAAGTGCCTGCGTCTGCAGCCAGCTCTACAATTGCCAAGCATATTGGAAATTCCAACCCACTGATAGACCATCATTTAGGAGCAGATCCCTTTGCGTTGACCTATAACGGAAGAGTCTACATCTATATGTCCAGTGATAACTATGAATACAATAGCGACGGAACGATTAAAGACAATTCATTTGCTAATTTGAAGAGTGTATTTGTCATATCTTCCGCAGATATGGTGAACTGGACCGACCACGGAGCCATTCCAGTAGCAGGGGCCAATGGCGCCAACGGCGGCAAGGGCATTGCGAAATGGGCCGGTGCTTCTTGGGCGCCGACAGCCGCAGTTAAAAAGATCAATGGCAAGGACAAATTCTTCCTTTATTTTGCAAATGGTACCGGAGGTATCGGTGTTCTCACGGCAGATAGCCCCATTGGGCCATGGACAGATCCGTTGGGAAAAGCGCTGGTTACTACTAAAACACCAGGCATGTCTGATGTTGTATGGCTTTTCGACCCAGCCGTATTGGTGGATGACGACGGCACAGGCTACCTCTACACTGGTGGTGGCATTCCTGGTGGTTCTACACCAACCCAAGAGCAACGGGCCAATCCCAAAACAGCCAGAGTGTTGAAGCTGGGAGCCGACATGACCAGCGTTGTTGGAAGTGCATCTATGATTGATGCTCCATTTATCCTGGAAGACTCAGGAATTCATAAATATAACGGAATCTATTACTATTCCTATTGCATTAACTTCGGAGGCGTACACCCTGCCAATATACCAGGGGGGCAAATAGGGTATATGACCAGCACAAGTCCGATGGGGCCGTTTACGTACGCAGGACATTTCCTGAAAAATCCAGCATCCTTTTTTAAGGCCGGTGGGAACAACCATCATGCTGTTTTCAACTTTAAAGGGGAATGGTATGTAGCCTACCATGCTCAAACGGTTAGTTTAGCGTTATTTGGTGAAGGTAAGGGATACCGTTCTCCCCATATCAACAAGCTTGTGCATCGTGCAGATGGAAGCATTCAAGAGGTTGCTGCCAATTATGCAGGCGTAGCCCAACTGGACAATCTTGATCCCTATCAACGAGTAGAGGCAGAAACATTTGGTTGGAACCGGGGAATTTTAACTGAGAAATCTTCAGCGATAGGCGGTCCGGTCAACAACCAGCACGTAACTGGTATTCACAATGGAGACTGGATTGCGGTAGGTAACGCTGACTTCGGTTCCATAGGAGCCAAGACCTTTAAAGCTAATGTTGCCTCCATCACAGGTGGTAAAATTGAAGTCCGTCTTGATAGTGTAACAGGCAAGCTGGCAGGAACGCTTAACGTACCTTCAACAGGTGGAGAGCAAACCTGGAGAGAACTAGAAACTACTGTAAGCGGTGCAACCGGTATTCACAACGTCTTCTTTGTATTTACCGGAAACGCTACAGACAGCTTGTTCAATTTCGATTACTGGCAGTTTACAAAAAATAATGCCACTGCGGTGGCTGCTGGAGGTACCACTTATGAAGCGGATAAGGATACCACATTGGTCAACTCCGTAGTACGGAGCACTTATTTGGACAATAAACCCATACAATATGTCGACTTTACTGCCATGTCCGAGGCATCCATTCAGTGGAACAGCATTAACTGTGCCTTAGCAGGCACAAAAAATGTTAAATTCAAATATGCTTTGGAGAGAGGTATAAGGAATCTCGATGTGTATGTGAACGGAACGAAGGTAATTAGCGATGCAGCTTTTGATGCAACTGGGAGTTGGGGAATATGGGAAGAAAAAACAATTCAGATACCCATGAGTAGCGGAATCAATACATTAAAAGTGGTAACGACCGGCACAGAAGGACCGAATTTAAAGAGTATTCATATTTCATCCCAGTAGGTCGTTAAGGCTAAAGGCTTAGTTATCCAAGAAACCTGTTTTACGTTTTACTTAGTTACAAATTGGATATTTCCAAAGATGATTGTTGCAACGTGCTGAGTTCGGTTTAAAAAAGGATTGGAGGCTGAGATCCACGGTGGTTGCACAACTCATTGCTGCACTTCAAGGGATGACCATATATATTCATGGTTGTTCGGATTCTACATGGCCGAGCCAACTTGCTATCGTTTGGGCATGAACAACTTAATAAATAAGTAAAATCACCTAAATGCGCTTCGAACAAATTGACTGTTTTTGATGCTCTTTTAAATCGTTAATTAAGGAGGCTCCATATGAACAAGGGACTGTCCCAAAAGTCGATTTGGGAAATTTCGGCCCCCAAATTGTAAATGATTTCATTTAACAAAAGAACCTTCATTTCCACTTACATAGTGGTTTTGAAGGTTCTTTTGCATCATTTATTGTCTAAGAGGATCATTAAATTGAAATACATAAAGTAACGTGTTATAGAACGTTTTGATTCCATTTCTATAAGGTGATACATTTATAAAATTGGGGGGCAGTTTTATGGCAAAACGTGCAATGACAGATGAAGCGAAGGCGTTAAAGGCGCAAGCCATTCTAGATCAGGCCGCTCGCATGTTTGAAGAATCCGAATACAATCACATTAAAATGTCGGACATCGCTAAAGAAATGCAAATGTCAAAGGGTATTCTTTTCGTTTATTTTAAAACTAAAGAAGCTTTATTTTTCAATCTACTGTGTAGAGAGTACGAGATAAGGCTAATTCGGCTAACTGAACTAATAATCGAACAACCTATTCACAACTTCAACGATTTCAAACGCCTAATTATGACCGAGCTGATCGAATGGTTAAAGCGATGATCGACGTAGCAGATGAGGAAAACGCGCCGCTTCGATTAACGTTGGGAAGCGATGCATACGATGCGATTCATACAAGTCTAAGCTCTCGCTTGGCGGCGCTTGAAGGACAAAAGGACACGGCGTATTCAACCGATTTTGAGACGAAAGCTGAATAATTTTTAATAGAAAGGGAGAAGAAAATACTAATGGAATATGTGAAGTTAGGCAATACTGGCCTAGATGTCTCCAGTATAGCTCTCGGTTGCATGAGTTATGGCGACCCTGAACGTGGAAGACATCAATGGACCTTAAATGAAGAAGAAAGTCGTCCCATGATTAAGAAGGCTCTTGATCTGGGTATCAATTTTTTTGATACGGCAAATGAATATCAGAAAGGCAGCAGCGAAGAAATTGTTGGCAGGGCTCTAAAGGACTTTGCCAACCGAGATGAAGTGGTCATCGCAACCAAAGTGTTTGCTGGAATGAGAGAAGGACAAAATGCGGTAGGTCTCTCCCGAAAGGCCATCATGACGGAGATTGATCACAGCCTTAGACGACTGGGTACAGACTACATTGATCTTTATCAAGTCCATAACTGGGATTACAATACGCCCATTGAAGAGACGATGGAAGCGCTGCATGACGTTGTAAAAGCTGGCAAGGCACGTTATATTGGAGCTTCCAACATGTATACCTGGCAATTTCAAAAAGCGCTTTATACTGCCGAGCGCCATGGGTGGACCCGGTTCGTCAGTATGCAAAATCATCTGAACTTATTGTACCGAGAGGAAGAACGGGAAAAGCTGCCGTTTTGCAAAGAGGAAAAAATCGGTGTGATTCCATGGAGTCCGTTGGCCAGAGGCAGATTGACCCGGAACTGGGATGAAACAAGTTTTCGTGCGGACAACGATATGTTTGGCAAAGTTCTATACCAGGCAACAGCAGAATCAGATCGAAAAGTCATCGAATCGGTGAATGAGGTAGCGGAAGCGCGTGGAATTCCCCGTGCTCAGGTCGCTTTGGCATGGGTGCTGCAAAAAGATGCTGTTACAGCTCCAATCGTAGGAGCTACGAAAGAGCAGCATTTAACCGACGCAGTAGCGGCACTGGACGTTCGATTGACTGACAAAGAAATCGAGAAACTGGAAGAGGCATACGTTCCTCATCCGGACAATCTTACCAATCTTACGTTTTATGCGAAACAAAATGCTTTGATGAAATCTGTCTCCGCCCCGTCTGCTCATTAATGATTTCAAATAAGCAATACGAAAGAGTCACCCACGTGTAGAGTGGCTCTTTCGTATGATCAGGTTAGCCAGTAAATTTGCTTAATGAAGAAGTTATGCCTTTGGCCTTAGTATTTATTGTATTAATCAAATTGATTTCTTCATCATTATCCAGGTAGTCGTACGTCATAAAGGGAATGTTTAATTCAGAATTTGTCCTTCGGTATACCGTTTGATTCCTCCAAGGCGATGTTGCCCATCCATTAAGGAAGCCTTACTTTTACATAACAATCGTCCTTGGAAACTGTAAACTTATTTTCACGTTATGCATAATTGAATGAACAAACTTCATGGCAAAGTATGCTCAACAATAACGAATTTACATTTGTTCAGAGAAAATCCAAAAAATCAAAAGCGGGCGCTGTCCAACAGGGGAGAGCGCCCACTAAATAGAAATAACTTAACTTTCAGTTTGACCGACCATAAGTCATGAAGTTGTTTAGTGGGTGGGATGCAAAAGCTATTAAAATAGCGACTTATACTTATATAAGTTGATCCTTATGAATGAATTCAAGGAATCAACTCCAGCCTTTCTCCCGGTTTCAACACTTTCCCTACCCCCTCCTTTAGAAGCGAAGCGAAGTAGTGAGGGTCTTGTTTAATAGAAGGGAACGTATTGAAATGGATCGGCACAACTTGTTTCGCTTGAAGCCATTCAGTTGCCAGTGCAGCATCCTCTGGTCCCATAGTATGGTTGTCTCCGATCGGGAGAAATGCCAAATCGATGTTGTTGAGTTCTCCAATCACCTTCATATCGTAGAACAAACCTGTGTCTCCTGCGTGGTAAATCGTTTTGCTCTCTGCCGTGAACAGAATCCCTGTAGGCATTCCCGTATAGATGATTGTTTTGGTCTCCGGATTAACTTGGCTTGAGCTATGAAAAGCTTGGGTTAATTTCACTTTTCCAAATTCGAATTGGTAGGCTCCCCCAATGCTCATGGCATGGGTTCGTACACCTTCCCAACTGAGAATATCCGCTAGCTCGGCCGATGCAATGACCAGCGCGTTATTTCGTTTCGCAATTTCCACAGTATCTCCAACATGATCCCCGTGACCATGGGTCAGAAGGATTACATCAGCCTGCACATTGACTGCTTCCAAATCGGTGTTGGAGTTGCCTGTAATAAAAGGATCAATAAGAATGGTTGTGCCGTTGGTTTCGATTTTTACAACCGAATGTCCATGATAAGATATTTTCATTTTTCTTCCCCCTTTGGTTGAATTGGCGATGCCGGGTGTATTCGGATTAACGTGACGTAACAAACCACTGCCGCGATATTAGAAAAGGCAATAACCAGCCCCATGGGAATTGCAGATTGCCCTCCACCAATACCGGTTACGGGCGCTGCGAGCCCCCCTAATATGAACGAAATCAAGCCAAGCAGGGCAGAAGCGCTTCCTGCAGCAATGCCGTACTTTTGCATAGCTAGGGAAAATCCCGTTGTCGTTACGATCCCGACACTGGATACCACGATAAATAATGGAACCAGCACAGCGTATAGTCCACCGCCGCATAATAATACTACTAACAATGTCACACCACTAAGCGTAGCCAGGGAAATTCCGCTAACGAATAGCTTATGCTCACTAACCTTACCAGATAGTCTACCCGTAATTTGCCCCGCTACAATCAAACCCAACCCATTCAGGGCAAATATTACACTAAACAGTTGCGGAGAAGCTCCGAATATATCCTGAATCACAAACGTTGAACCTGATATATACGCAAACATCGCAGCAAGGACAAAGCCTTGTGATAATGCATAGCCCATGAACGTCCGGTCTTTGCTCAGGGTACGGAATGTGAAAAGCGTTTGTTTCAATCCGCCCTTAGCTCTTCCTTCGGCAGGCAACGTTTCTTCCAGGCTATAGAACACGGCAAAAAATAAAGCTACGGCGATCAGACTTAACACAAAGAATACGCCTTGCCAGGAAGAAATGCGCATAAGCTGTCCACCAGCGATCGGTGCAAAGATCGGCCCCGCCCCGTTCACCAGCATTAGAAGCGAGAAAAACCGGGTTAATTCCGGCCCTGAAAAGAGGTCCCTCGTAATCGCTCGGGAAATCACGATCCCAAAGCTTCCTGCCAGACCCTGAACAAACCGCAGCGCAATAAATGCCCATATCGATCCACTTAAAGCACACCACGCGGATACGATGATGTATAGGATCAACCCCGCAAGCAACGGCCTTCGGCGACCATGAATATCGCTCAGGGGCCCCGCTGCCAATTGCCCGAACGAGCCCCAGCATGCAGGATGTCAGGCTGAGTTGGGCAATGGAAGGTGCAGCCTGTAAATCCTTGGCCAATGTCGGTAGCGTGGGCAAATACATGTCCAGGGAAAAGGGAGCGAGCGCCGCCAAGGCGCCCAAAATAACGGCCACTGTCGCACGTCTTCTGCGAGTCAGCGTAACCCCTGCCCGTGTATTTGTCATATTTTTCATCCTCTCGGACATCCCGAATGAGTTGTCAATTTTTAATGCTCATTAAATGCTCAATGGAAGATGCAAATAAACTCTCATAACCCTATGAGAGTTTTATTTGCATGAAAGTAATGAAGCATGCTTGAATCACTATCGGAAAATACTCTTAGAAATTCTTCGCAGCGTTGCGGGCTTTTTCGATTGCATCGGCTTTGATTTGGGGAGCGCGGTCTCCCGCCGTGGACAGACCCTCCACAAACAGACTGTCGAAGTCTGTTACGCCGACAAAGTTCAAAACGGTCTTCAAATGACGGCTTCCATTCTCACGTTCCGCAACAGGACCTTCCGAATAGATGCCGCCGCTAGCTTGAATGTGAAATGCTTTTTTATTATGCAGCAGTCCAACGGGGCCGTTCTCCGTGTATTTAAACGTTTTGGCTCTGACGCAAAAGGAATCAATGTACGCCTTCAATACCGGAGGGTAAGAGAAGTTCCACATTGGTGTAACGAACACGTACTTGTCCGCAGCGATGAACTCTTCTAGCAAATGATTCAATTGAGTTACTTTTTCTTGCTGCGCAGAAGTCAATTGGTCAAACGGTGCTCCCGTTTGAAGCTTGCCCCATGCCTCCAATACATCTGCATCGATATGCGGAATGTTTCGTTGATACAGGTCTACGTGCACAACCTTATCTTCTGGGTGGCTTTCTTGATAGGCTTGTACAAATTGCTCGCCAACGGAAAGGCTGTAAGATGCTTCTGGATTACCGGGATGCGCAGTGATATAAAGAACAGTCGACATAGTTAAAATTCCCTCTCTCTTATGAAGAATTACGAATTAAACAATAAATGGGGCGATGCCGTTGCCATAAGACCAGTTGTCTTTCGTGACTTCAATTAAATTGATGAAAACATCTTCCGTTCTAATGTTGCACTGTTGATGCAGTTGTTCAGCTAATGCCGCATAGAACTCTTTTTTTACTTCGGACGATCTGCCGGCATTCAGGATGATTTGAACGATGAGAAATCCATCGCTTCTTTCAATGTCCAGACAGTTTGGATCAAAGCTGAAGTTCTCCTGGTTGTGTTCCTCGATAATCAGAAAACGATCATTTTCAGGCACGTGCAGTTTGTCCACGATCGTTTGGGAGACGACCTCTTTAATACGGGCTTTAGCCTCGCTCGAACGTCCTTCCAACGTGACGATACGCGTTAAAGGCATGTAGATTACCTCCTTTTTTTGTTGATATGCTTTATTTTATCTGTTAAAATCCTGAACACAAATGTACATGAGTTCGTGTTTGTACGTGTCAGAGATGCTCAAACTATTGAAGCCAGGTGATAAGATGAAAGACGAAAAATCTTCAAAAGATTGGCCCCATGATTGGATTAAAAAAATTCGTTCCAGGCCCGCTAGACATAGCCTTTCCAAAAGAATGCGGCAAGTTGACCTGGCAAGGCAAGTTGGTGTCGATCCACGAACTGTGCAACAGTGGGAGAGCGGAGATCGTCTTCCCAGCATTGGGAGCCTTAAACGTTTGATTCAAGTCTTTTTGGAAGAAGGGCTCTTCTTGGAGGGGGCTCAGCAGAAAGAGGCTGAGGAGCTTTGGCTTGCAGTAAAACGTTTCTCAGAAGCACGTTCTGCAACAAAACGGGAGTTTCCGGATTTTGATGTCACTTGGTTTGAAACCGTAGCTTTGTTTGAAGGTTCCGCGCAGGAAGGTCGGGTTGCCACGCAAGCCGTTTCAGATGCAAGCAAAAGTCCGTTACCAAAGCTTCTTTCTCGCTTTGTAGGAAGAAGCCAACCCATGGCCGACCTGAGAGAACGGCTGAAGATTCATTCCCTTGTTTCAATCGTAGGTCCCGGGGGAATAGGAAAAACGTCTCTTGCCGTTCGAGTCGCTTCAACGCTTGCAGAAACGTATCCGGACGGTATTTGGATGTTTGAATTCGGCGCCGTGAAGGACCATCATTTTTTGGGCCAGTTTCTTTTATCCACTATGGGACTGCAAAATCAAGTGAATCGAACGGATCTCCAAACCATATTGGATGTTGTGTCTAACAAGAGAATAATGTTTATTTTCGACAATTGCGAACACGTCATTGATGCATGCGCGGCTTTAGCCGAATCACTCCTGATGGCTGCGTCAGCACTAAGCATCCTGGTCACGAGCCGGGAATCCTTGAACATCTCTGGGGAATACGTCTATCGGCTCCCCCCGTTATCCTTTCCAGGGGAGGAGTATTCGCTGGGCGAACTCTCCGAAGAAGAAATTAAGGAATTTGAAGCCGTGCAACTGTTTTTGGAACGTGCACGTTTGGCGGCCCCTGAGTTTCAGCTCACGCTGCCAAACTTGAAGCTTGTCGGTGTCATTTGCAGAAAATTAGAAGGAATTCCGTTAGCCATTGAGCTTGCGGCTTCCAGAATGAGCATGTTGACACTGGAACAGATGGAAGAGCGTCTGGCGAGTCTGCTGACATTATTGACTGCGGGAAAACGAAATGCTGTGCCGCGTCAAAAAACGCTGAAATCTACAATCGATTGGAGCTACGATCTATTAACCGGCAAAGAGCGACTGCTCCTGAGGAGGCTCAGTGTATTTTCAGGAGGGTTTACGTTGGAGGCAGTGGAGCAGATCTGTAGTTGCGAACCCATATCGTCCATCGTTGATGATAAACTTGTCCGGGAAGATATGCTTGATCTGTTATCTGGACTGGCCAACAAGTCACTCGTCTCAATCGAAATCAGTGATGACTACCACTACATCCGTTATTTCATGCTGGAAACCATTAAGGAATATGCTGACGAGAAGATGCGGGAGGAAACTGACGACCGTAACAGACATGTTCTTCTTGAACGTCATGCTCAATATTACAGCCAAATTTTGAATCGCGCGGAAGCCAAGTTCAGGACTCGCGAGCGTAATGCCTGCCTTGACGAAGTGAGACGGGAATATGCAAACCTGCGCTCAGTCATGCAATGGTCTTATGAAAACGCGCATGCCAACCCGATTGGGCTTCATATGGTTTCGAACCTTTACTGGTTCTGGCTTCATGAAGGCGGGTTAAAGGAGGGCTTGTTTTGGCTTAATCGTTTTTTGGAAAGTACTGTTCATGAAGAACTGCCTGGTGGAGATTTTGCCAAAGCATTGCATGGGCGGGGCGTCATTCAATTCGTCCAAGGAAACGTTAAAGATGCCATGGTCTCAGCTGCACGCAGCGTTGATCTCGCCCGTGATCTAAATGATGCTGCACTATTAGCCTCTTCTCTTCGTCTCATGGCATTTCTTTACATCAACCAGCTACATTCGGAAGAAGCCGAACCTCTGGTTCAGGAGAGCGTTGATATAGCGAGGAAAACGAAGGACATGTGGAATTTGGCGGCTTCGTTGCATGCTTACGGAAAGCTAAAGCTGGAACAAAAAGAGTTTCATGACGCATCTATACTTCTAAAAGAGAGTGTGTACTTCTTCGAATTGGTTCAGGATAAATGGGAAGTATCCGGTCCGTACGAAAGCCTCGGTTATGCTGCCTTGAAACTTGGGCAGATCGATCAATCCATTGAATACTTCAAAAAAAGTATTACGATTAGCCAAATCTACAAAGGGACATGGATTCTCTCTCGTGGAATAGAAGGACTGGCTATAGCGTTTTGGGCAAAGAAGGCTTATCCAGAAGCGACCATCCTTCTAAGTGCTGCTGAGAAATGTCGCGAAAGCTTCGGAGGTGCAGCCATTCCGAATTTTCCCGTGGAGCATAATGTAGCGCTTCTTGATCTTCAACATGTTTTAAATGAACAGGAAATGCGTGATATTTGGAACAAAGGAAAGAGTCTAACGAAAGACCAAATTCTTGCATATTCGCTAGAAACCTAGATGTGAGACACCCAACACGGCGGGAATATGGTAAACTTTTTATATAATAAGACGAAACGAATTAGAGACCATCAATGGAACCGACTAAATTATGAAAATAAGCAGCAGATTTTCAATGGCGGTTCACATTAATTCCTTGCTAGCTGCCGCCAAGAATGTGCACTGCACCTCGGAATGGTTCACCGATATCGTCGGTACGAATCCGGTTAATATTCGGAAAATACTCGTGCAGCTAAAGAAAGCGGGATTGGCGGGCGTACGAGCCAGTATAGGGGACACTTTTTTGCTTATAGGGCTCGACTGCTGAATGTTTATCGGGCAGTGGAAGTCATGAAGGAGGAAGCTCTTCCATATCCATGAACAGCCGAATCCCGAGTGTTTGGTCGGCGTAAATATTCAAGCCGTTCTGGAGCTGAACTTTAGACGAACCTAAAATGCAATGGAAGCGAGCTTGGCTAGGTGTATGAGTTAGTTTCCAAGCTTGCAAAGCATATCAATTGGAAGAGGGGACATCATTTTTTGAAGTTGTTGTAAATGTTATCATTACAACGACAAATCCCGGAATTCGTGAGAGGAGGTGCACAGAATGTAGCACAGGCTGATTTTAAACCAAAAAAAAAGATGAACAATGTCTAATTTAACTCGAAGTTTTATAAACACCGCCCAAGCATTCAATGTATAGCTGAGGATGCAGAGTGGACGGAAGCGTTCGGGTTTCCATATATAGGTACTTGTATCCGATACGAGGAAGATGCCCAAAAAGTATTTCCCAATTAGGTAGTGAGTGGGATAGGTATAAAGCAAAGTAAGCGATTATTACAAAGACGGGGATACCGTCATGCGGCCTGCGTCTATTCAGGGGTCTACAAATTCGAGCGAATTTCGCCCATAAAGACGCCCAAGGCTATCTCTGACGAAATAGCTATCGATGGCATTGAAGACGATCGTTATGAAATTTGTAGCAGACGATTCGGGTCGCAAAGAGCGGAGTGAATTCGCCGGCGACATTCAAGCATTGAATCCTGAATTATTTAAATCATAACAAAGGAGTGGATTTATCATGGCAATTGTATTGTACGTAACCAGGAGACCAACCTAGGAGATGAAGTCATTCATTTGGATCTGTACCGCATGGATCTTCCGCAAATCGACGCCGATCTTCTAAGACGCTGGGGGCAATCGCCAAGCGGTCCTTCTTTCGATGAACTGAGCGAGGAGTCGAAGGTCAAAGCGGTGCGGATACGCGAGATTGTGGATCAATTCATGGCCACGGATAAAATCGTCATTGTCAATCCGGTATGGAATTATTCTTTCCCGTCGGTTCTGAAAGCGTACATTGACGCGGTTACGGTTATAGGAAAAACCATTAAGCGATCCGATAATGGGCTGCGGGGGTTGTCCGGTTTGACAGGGACTCAGCAAGGCAAAAAAGTGATGCACATTCAGGCTTCAGGCACGGTTCTCTCCCACGGGAAGTTTAAAGATGTCGAGTACAGCCACAGTTATGTAAATGCTATCATGAATTTGCTGGGCATTGACTGTGATGGCTAAGATTGAGTTTAATACCAGTAAGGAGACTCAAGACCAGTTGCTAATCGAATAGAAGGAAAAATACTTCGGGAAGACGATTTTGAGAAATTTCGTCAGTTTGTGGCCCATGATTTCGGTGAGGTCAATAGAACAAATAAAAGATTAATCCATTTCCATGAGTTTAATCGTGAACGAGATACAGCCATAGTATCCCTGATACTTGGATCTGGACTTCGCTTGTCAGAAGTAGCAGGTATTAATCTCGATGATATTGATATAAATAAAGCTCTGGTACGCGTGATTCGCAAGGGAAATAAAGAACAGTACGTATATTTTAGTCAGCAAGCTCTATTGGATCTGAAGGATTATTTGAAAATCAGAGCTATTAGATATATACCAGAAAAGTCAGAAAATTATCTGTTTATCGCAGCACCAATTGGTCGAAAAGGAAGAAGCAGACGTTTAACACCTAGGTCAATTGAAAAACTTGTTGAGAAATATGCGAAAGCATTTGGCAAACCTGCGTTGACAGTACATTCGTTAAGGCATTCATTCGCAACTCGTTATCACCTGGAGAACAATAATGTACCTAAGTTAAAGAACCAATTAGGGCATTCTTCAATACAAACTACTATGATCTATACACATTTATCTGATGAAGAAATGAGAACTGCAGTCAATAATATGGATAAAGATAGATAGTTCGAACATTTGTTTAACGTCATTAAATTGTGACAACAAGTTTACCCCCTGAGAAGGAAATTTCATTTAAATTTAAATTCTACTGCTGCTTATCATATTCACAAAACTCGTATTTTATACATATGTCAGTAACTCGACTAAAGCCCTTATAGACTATGAATCTATATGGATTGTGTCACAATCATGTGCCTTATTATTTGTCGTTGTTTTTCTCACTTCCATTTTTCTCATAAAAAAACCAGCTGCTCCAAGTACTTTATTGGCTTTCCGGACAGTGCATACAGAAGTTGTAGTTCTGTTGCGATCCCCCAAAATTTTAAAATTAGTTTTAGAAAGCTAAACAGAAGGTATCGAGTTAAAATAAACATTGATGAAATATTAAAACGCGAGAGCTTACAAAGCTCTCACGTCTTTTTCTTTGGTCATTTTAGATTGAAATATAATCTTCTTTCTTCCTGATTTTAAAATGTGTGGGAACTGGTTAAATGTCTATCAATGTTTAGTATCCGTCGTTTCTTCAAGATTCGGCTCTCTTACCGTCCTCACATTCTTAAAGCAAATGTCCGCCAGACACTTCAATGTCTTGGGCTGTAACCCAGCCGAAATCATCGGACAATACGTTCACAATGACCTTCGCAAGATCTTCTGGTTGGCCGATTCTGCCAAATACAGATTGCTCAGCCAGCGGCTTGATGAATTCGGGATGTTTATCGAATACTCCATCGCCGAAATTGCTGTGCGTAGGACCGGGAGAAACGGCGTTGACCCGAATTTTGCGAGGTGCAAGTTCTTTGGCGATATAGCGAGTCCAGGTTGAGAATGCTGCTTTTAACGAGCCGTAGGCGGAGTATCCTGGAAACGATTGGTTCTTGGATGAACTCGTGGTATTTACGATGGCTCCAGCATCATCCATGAATTGGACGAGGTGTTGTGTTAAAAAAACCGGTCCTTTAAAGTTCGTATTAAGAATTTTGTCGAAGTACTCTTCGCTCATCTCATGGAACATCATGGGTCCGCCAACACCGCCATTATTAACTAAGTAATCGAAAGTCGTTCTGTCCCAAATTTCTTTGAGGCTCTTTTTTACTTCTAGAACGAAACCTTCGAATGTTGATATTTGCGTCAGATCCAACTTCAGTGCTACAGCCCGAACTCCTTTATTCTTCTCAACTTCCTTAACGACAGCTTCTGCCCGGTCCTTATTGGAATTGTATGTGAGAATGACGCTAATTCCGCGCTTGCCAAGCTCAAGAGCCGTCGCTTTCCCAATGCCATTGCTTCCACCTGTTACGATTGCAATTTTCATAAGATCCTTCCTTTCTTGTGTTCGATCTGGATTTTATTTTAGTGGTTTCTGCTGAAATAATATAGATTTAATAATGCCTATTAATTGCCTAAAACCACCATGTATGATTTCGATAAACCAGGAGTATCCCTTCTCTTTATTATAAGAAGAGCCTAAAAATGCCGGTGCATTTCTGAGTTGTGTTGAGGGATAAGGAGTCATGTGGTAAAATAAGTGCATGAATAAAGTTTTAGATGAAATTATTGATTTAATGAAAAGTGCAGGTACTCGACCGATTGAAACCGGAGTACCGGGGCTGAGCATGATTAAGGGAGATATTCCCGCACATCAGCTCGCAGCGCTCTACGAGCCGATGATCGGTTTTACGGTTCAAGGAACAAAGATTCTTTCAATCGGGGAGCGCAGCACTACCCTGGAGGGGCCCTCGTATTATGTGCTGCCGGTACATGTTCCCGCAACGGCGAGTGTACATCCAGACCGTGATGGCCGTCCTTACATGTCCCTTGGTCTTGCGTTGAATCAGAATGTTCTTCAGAGTTTATTAAGAGATCTGCCTGAAAATCTAATACCAACTTCTTCTGAGCAGTTCGCAGCTTGTGAAATAGATATTGAATTTATGGAGGCATGGCTGCGCTTATTGCGATTAACGAATACATCAAGAGATATTCCAGCTCTTGCACCGGCTTATGAACGCGAAATCCTTTATCGCGTTCTGATGGGACCACAAGGATGGTATCTGAGGCAACTGGGTCTGCGGGAAAGTGATTTCTCTAAGATTTCTCAAATTGTAAAATGGTTTCGCGATAATTTTATGAGGCCAATAGACATCGGTGAGATGGCATCAAAATCTGGTATGGCTATAAATACCTTTCACCGTCAGTTTAAACGTGCAACGGGTTTAAGTCCGATTCAATTTCAAAAGCAGTTGAGGCTTTTGGAAGCTAGAAACCTCATTGCATTTGAGGGCTATGCAGTAGCCAGTGCCGCATATCAAGTTGGCTATCAGAGTCCCTCACAGTTTAATCGAGAGTACTCCCGCTTCTTTGGTTCATCTCCAGCTCGGGATACTGAGAAACTAAGACGAATCGAAAGCGCGAGGGATTAGATCAATGTCATTAAGTTAAGCTCAAAGACTAACCGGGAATAAAAATGGAATTCGCAACGGCATGGGGAATCAACCCTGCAAAGAAAGCACGCTATGCACCAAAAAGAGCCGTTGATTTAAATACCTAATCAACAGCTTTTCTAATTTCTTTTCTGTATGATGATTTTAATGATGGAAAGAATACTACGTCTACACTAAACAAATGTCCTAACAAGACGTTGGTACTAATTTTTAAATTGTTTTCACTTATACATTCGAATTATTCCCCAATAATCCAAGTAATTCCGGGCATTTGCCTGAAGTTGCGTTGACCGATGTGTTGTCCAAGAGAGATGGCACCCGTTTAGGTTTCTTTTGTTCAAATTACATATTTTCACACATGTTTGCGGGTGGTTTCAGCGATGCTGTCACTACCCCTATCAAGTCAATCAGTTTACTATCAATCATATCGCAGTTAAGTGGCTCAGTATCCAATGATAAAGAAGTGCTCAAGGAGCAAATCGGGCAAATCCCTTCATCCTTAAAGCAGACCGTCATCAGCCCAAATAGCAAATACGCTACTATTCAATTCCAAGTAAACCTGCCCCCCACTTTGCATGACCGTAATAACTCCAGAGATTTTTCAACTCTCGATTTTGGCAACGCTTTCATCTTTTAATTGAAAACGCAAATTGAATTTTCTTTTTGGTATCAAGTTATTGACAATGGCCAAAGTTTGCTTCTATACTGATAGCGAAACGGAATACTAAAACTTGTTTTGGATGTGGATTTTTCTAGAGAGTCATCTCTATTTTCGCCACACAAATGCCTTAGTGGACATTTGTGTGGCTTTTTTTACATTCACAAAGGAGGATTATTATGAAACTGTGGCATTATGCATTCATTGTTTTCTTAGGAGGTTGCTGTTACGGGATATTGTCGACATTTGTTAAGTTGGCGTACTCGGCAGGTTTTACAGTAGCAGAGGTAACGGGTGCGCAATATTTCTTTGGTACAGTACTGAGTTGGATTGTGGTTTTATTTACGAAAAGGAAAAAATTAACTTATAAACAAACTTCAAAGCTAATACTATCGGGAATTCCGTCCGGTTTGACAGGTTTATTTTATTGTCAATCCCTACAAACCTTAAATGCTTCTCTGGCCATTGTTCTATTATTCCAATTTGTTTGGATTGGGGCATTATATGAGTGGGTATTCCAGAAAAGAAGGCTGACGAAGAAGAAACTTATATCCATCGGGATACCTCTGATTGGTTCCATGTTAGCCGCAAATGTCATGTTTCAGGAAAATGTAACTCTTTCTTGGCAAGGAGCCATTTGGGGATTTTTAGCCGCGTTATCCTTTGCAATGTTCATTTTTCTGAGTGGCTCTGTTGAAAAAGGTACTCCACCTATATTAAAAAGCGCTCTTCTTTCTACCGGAGCTGTCATAACCGTTTTTGTCGTATTTCCGCCAACATTTTTGTTTAACTTTGATGTATTAACAGGTTTGAGTCCTTATGGATTGCTTCTTGGTGTATTTGGAGTTGTTCTTCCACCTCTCTTGTACTCCATTGGAATGCCTCAAGTTGGATCAGGAATGGGTACCATTCTGACAGCTTCTGAACTGCCGATGGCGATTTTAATGTCCTCTCTGGTGCTAGGAGAACATGTAGGTTTACCTCAGTGGATTGGAGTCCTAATTATATTAGGAGGGATTGTTGGTAGCAACATCCGGCGTGGGGATTCGGAGCAGCAATCTTTGAATATACAGAAGAGCACGACTTTTTGACAATACACACTGACTTCGTTAACAGAGCATATCAATGAATGCGGCACCCCTTTGTGAAAAGGGCTAAATGGAGTAGGATTACTGATCTGGATTTGAAGTACTTGCAACGTTGTGTTGACCTTACCCAAGTTGCCCTTGAAAATGGGGACGAACCCTTTGGTTCTCTTCTCGTTGCCGCAAACGGTGACATTCTTGAGGAAGATTATAATCATGTTTCTGGCGGCGATCACATACCCAGCACCCCGAGTTTGCTCTGGCCCGTTGGGCAGCTAATCATATGTTACAACAAAGAAGACTGCCGTAAATTTCGTCGACAGTCTTTCTCTTCCAAGTAGTATACTCCTCAATTCTATTCGCTCGACAATTCCTTAAGCGATTTAATTTTACCATGGGGATGCTGTTCTTGCTTTTGTGACTTCCAGGCAGCTTCTTTCCTTCTCTTCTGGTGAGCCATAACAGATATCCTCCTTTGGAAATTGTGATGTATACCACTTCGTTAAGTTGTCATTTCTCGGCTCTGTTTATTCATAAAACTAAATTCGTTGGATTTTTGTTATAACTCAGGGTGATACCTGCCCCTCTTTTACAGTTCCAAAGTAGCCTCTGCCCGTATGGGGGCCAAACCGCAACTTTATTGTACACAGCAATTCCTCCGTCTTATCGGATTATAGGGTCAAAAAGAAAAAAGCCGCATAATGCGGCTCCCTAAGCATATAGATTCGTGTCACAATAACACTCCAACCTGTAACTCCTGCTTCTTTGTCTCCTTTATGTGATGCAAGGGTGTTAGGATTAGTTAGCGGGCATTTCGTTGAAGAATGTAATGTCGTCTATAGGCAATCGAGTTGTCTGATGGCCCGGCTGTGCCGCTTTGCCAAGTGCAATCAGCATGATCGGAATGTACCGCTCGCTGATACCGAACGCTTGCTTAAACTCAGCCGTATCATAGCCGCCCATCGGGACGGTATCGTAACCGTGAGCACGCGCAACCAGCATGAGCTGCTGGGATACAATACCACCGTCGATATGGATGACTTTGTGTAGGCTTTCTTCTGGCATCGAAGTATAGGCATTAATCGATCTTTCCACGAACGCTTTAGCGGTATCTTCCTCCATATAGCCGCGTTTTACGGATTCACCGAAAACTTCATCGAGCCTCTTATATCCTTCCGTATCACCAAGCACAGCGATCACCGCTGCAGCCTCAGTAACCTGAGATTGATTGTAGGCAATCGGTTGCAGCTTCGCTTTCAGTTCCTCTGTCTCAATAACTAAGAAACGCCAAGACTGAGAGTTACTGGAGGAAGGCGCAAGCGTCGCTTCCTTCAGCAGATCCTTAATTTCCTCGTGAGATAAGCGAACCGACTTGTCGTAATGACGCACAGAGCGGCGCTCGTGGATGACATCGGCGAATAAAGCGGAACTCTGACCAGTAGTTGACATGATAAATCCTCCCTTGGATAAATACTGTTAATGATTCAGCACAGTTAAATTCAGGCTAAACGATCCAATTTAAAGCTCAATGCTGGAATGCGAAGCAGATGTTTGTAGATGAAATCGGTAGTAAGATTACCAAATTGCTTCAGCGTACAGACCATTCGCGGCTCGCTCTAAACTGTTGTTTATATTGCACAGTATAAAATCTAAGCAAGCCGCTGTCAACTGTCTTTTTCCAGATTCATCTAAAGCTTTGCTTCCAGTTGTTTGGCGAGATCAGCAATTGTGTATTTGCTTAATACTCCGCGCATACTGTCATCCATTTCTTGGGTGATATCCTCAAGCGCAGATTTCATACATTTACCAAGCGGATGCGTGCCGACTGTCTCGGTAATACCAAAGGAAAGCCTGCTGTCTGCACGAAATACATCATACACATCAACCAGTCGAATGGACTCTGCTGGTTTCCCAAGGCGGTACCCGCCGTCACGGCCTTCTCGGGTCCCGATAAACCCTTCCTTGGCGAGAACGGAAAGTATTCGGCGCAGCAGGGAAGGCTCCGACTGAAGATCTCTGGCGAGTTCAATACTTGGACAAGCTGTGCTCACGTCCTCCTGTGACAATATAACAAGCGCTTGAACAGCCAGTCCAAACCACTTTGGGTGCTGAGTCGGCGTACAATATTCCTTCCTCAACCTTTGCTCTCCCCTTCCAGTTTACTCTTATCTAGTATGAGTAAATTGTACCGAATTCCCGGATATGCTGCAATAGATGGGCTTAATGGACAGCGGAAAGGTGTATTTTTCTACCACGAAGCTGCACGATTCATGCGAAGAGTGAATGCCTTCTTGGTAAGACGCCACAGCCAAGTAGGCAACTTTGTGTTATTCTTAATTACTAATAAGTGTCAGTTATAAAAATATGAAATGATAAAATATTAAAATTTTGTTGACTCTGGATGAAACTTGAGTGCTCCAATCATGAGTAAAATAGGATGTGCAAACCATGAATGAAAAAAATATACCGTGGGCGAAGTAAGCCAAATCACAGGCATTTCTAAAGACACCCTGAGATTTTATGATAAAAGCGGCCTTTTAAAACCAGGCTACGTTGACCCCAAAAATAATTACCGCTATTACACATTCAATCAGTTTTGGCGTATTGACATTATACTCTGTTGCCGTAAATTGGGTATCTCTTTAGAAAAGATCAAGTCCGTACTCGACCTGCATGACAATAATAAGATTGTTGAATTGCTTCTGGAGCACCGTGCCGATGCAATCCGGCTCAGCAATTACTATATGCGTATCGCAGATGATATCTCGTGGTATGAGTCTCAAAATAGTCAAATTGCAAAAGCCCGTCAAGCACAAAATATTTGCGTAAAAACATTACCGGAACGCAAAGTGATAGGGATCAATCGAAAAAACGAGTCCGCTTATCAACTGCAGCTCCATCAAGCCTACCGGAACGAGGTACTCCATACTGAATCTATAAAACGGAATTACGGCTATTTCCTAAACACCGAAGATATTTTCAATAATCAATTCCATAAGACTGGCGGATATATTGAAGTGGGCTCCGGGCAATATCAATATGTTGAGGAAAAGGACATTTTGACCATTCCGGGCGGCAAATATGCCTGTTTTATCACAGACGTATCGAAGGATACGGCTGACTTTTCGCCGCTTGTTAACTGGATTAATGAGCATGATTATAAAGCTGATTTTATCATAGCAGATGAAATTGGATTACAGCTTTATGCCTACATGCAGTATCCTTGTGAAATAAAAATGCTGCTAAAAAAATGATCAGATTCTTTTTTTCTTGACATTGGAGTCGCTCCAACTTTTACAATATCCTCTATGCAAAGGAGGATATTTTTTATGCGAAAAGAAGTTTCACTGGCTGATGAACCGGTTCTAAAGCTGGCGCCGCCAGTTATGTTGGCTTTGTTAATTCAGTCACTTTATAACATTGTAGATAGCTGGTTTGTGTCCCGTTATTCTGAACATGGCCTGACGGCACTCTCCCTCATATTTCCGATCCAGCTGCTGATGATTGCTTTGGCAACCGGTTCCGGCGTAGGTACAAACGCACTTATTTCCCGCTTTTTAGGAGCGAACGACAAGCAATCCGCACAAAATACCGCCTTCAATGGCTTGCTGCTCGCTGTTGTAAATTGGATTCTATTCATGTTGGCTGGCCTGCTGCTGCTTCGACCCTATTTTGAAATGTCAACTTCGACACCAGATGTTCTCGTTTACGGTCTTTCTTTCGGGAAAGTGATTCTTTTATTTTCCTTCGGGATTTTCATAGAAAGTCATTGCACCAAAGTCTTACAGGCTTCAGGCAATATGGTAACCCCGATGATCGCACAGGTAACCGGCGCTGTCATCAACTGTGTTTTAGATCCTATTTTTATTTTCGGGTGGGGCTTCATCCCCTCCTTTGGTGTTGAGGGCGCTGCGATTGCGACGGTTACCGGACAAATTACCGCCATGTTCATCACCATATTTGCCGCCAACAAAAAAGGAAAAATAAAATTCAGAAACAGAAAAGCCAATCTTCGTATCATGAGTAACATTTATTCCGCTGGTGCTCCATCTATGATCATGCAGTCGCTTTTTACAATATATATTGTAGGGTTGAATTTGATACTCGCAAGTTTCACGGAAAACGCGGTAACGGTCTTGGGGATTTATTATAAAATCCAAACCTTTTTCTTTGTTCCGCTGATGGGGCTGGATCAGGCGATATTACCAATCATTAGCTTTAATTATGGGGCAGGAAAGCCTAAAAGAATGTGGGATACATTGAAATATGCCAATGGCATAGGCGTTCTTTTGATGAGCCTCGGTACAGCAATATTCTGTTTCCTGCCGGAACAATTACTGCGCATCTTCACGAGCAATCCGGATATTATTGAAATTGGGGTTCCAGCTTTTCGTATTATTGGTGCAAGCTTTATCCCGGCAGCTTTTACACTGATCACACCGACCTTCTTTCAGGCAACCAGTCGTGGCTTTAGGAGCATCTCTGTGACCATACTCCGACAGGTCATATTGTTAGTTCCGCTTGCGTGGCTGTTTTCTCACAAAGGCTTGTTCTGGACATGGCTTACCTTTCCTTGCACAGAAGTGATCACGATGGTAATATCATTCCTGCTGCTTTCTAAATTTAAAAAGCAGCATATCACAGCCAACATGCCCATTTATATTCAAAAGAATTGAATTTCTTGAAAAAAGAGTTCTCTTCCTTTCATTGAAGGAGAGAACTCTATCGCTTATATGACAACATATGAACATTAGCCCTTAACCGAGCCTGCTAGGCCGGAAACAAAGTATTTCTGAAATAACAGGTAGACACACAGAGTCGGAATAATGGAGATCAGCACACCGGCGTTCAGCAGCGTATAATCGGTTGAATGCTCGCCTTTAAAGGCAAGCAGCCCGGTTGTAATGGTCTTCATCGTATCCTTGGTGATAAAAATCTGCGCCAGCAAAAACTCATTCCAGGTTGCCATAAAGTCAAAGATGACAAGCGTGGCGATGGCCGGCATGGATAAGGGTAATATAATCCGAAAAAATTTCCCCATGTCTCCGCATCCGTCAATCAAGGCAGACTCATCGATTTCCTTCGGAATGGTGCGGAAGAAGCCGCGCAAAATCAGAATGCCAAACGGAATGCCGAATCCGACATACACGAGAAAGATTCCGGGATACGTGCTGACAAGATGCGTTTTGTTGAGAAGTATATTCAAGGGTACAAGTGTGGCCTGCATTGGGATCATCATACCGATCAGGAAAAAGGCAAACATCGAATTACTCCATTTAAAATTCAGCCTAGTCAAGGCAAATGCCGCGAACGCTTCGATCAGGATGCCCAGCGGTACCTTGACGAGACAGATGAACAACGTATTTTTCATGTACATGCTCATTTTACCCTGGTCCCACGCTTTCAGAAAGTTATCCCACTGAAATTTTTCAGGCAGCGCGTAAAACGGGCTGGTCATCAGATCCGCTCTCGATTTCAGCGCAGTGAAGGCGATAAACAGGACCGGGATTAAAAATATGGCCGCAAAAATAATCAGGAATACGTACCGTAATACCTTTACTGCCGGGTGGACTCTCAATTCCTCCATGCTGCACCACTCTCTTTCTGCACGTTATACATAGGATTTCCTGGTCGTGTAATAAACATAAGGAATGATGATGGTCATGGAAACCAATACAAGAATAAAGGCAATTGCCGAACCCATTCCGATATTCGCAAACTTGAATGTCTGACTGTACATCCATGACGAGAGCACCTGGGTGCTTTCGGCAGGGCCACCGCCGGTCATGCCGTAAATAATGTCATAAACTTTCATGGAAGCAATCAGCGTCGTGGCCACCACAATGACAAACGTTTCGCGCAGCAGCGGCAGCGTGATATAGAAAAAGGACTGATACGGTTTCGCTCCGTCGATCAAAGCCGCTTCATACGGGTCATGCGGAATACTCTGCAACCCTGCCAGGAAAAGAACCATAGGCTGTCCGATGCCCTGCCACATGGCCGCTGCAAAAACAGCGTACAGTGCGATATCCGGCTCTGCCAGCCAGGCATGCTGCCAGCTTTCTAGCCCCAGCAAAGCCAGCATTTTATTGACAAATCCCTGCGTTGGATTGTAGAGCCAGGTCCATCCGGTGGCAACAACAATACCTGACAATACATACGGAAAGTAGAATACACCGCGGAAAAAGATCCGCCCCTTCAGCTTTTTGTTCAGCAGCAGCGCCAATCCCAGACCTGCCCCCATAATCAGCGTTAGAGAACCGATCATCCAGAACAGATTGTTTTTCAGCGCTCTCATGAACACGGTATCCTGCGTGAACAATTCGGCATAGTTGCCCAAGCCTACAAACTCTTTATGGGGAGCAACTCCATTCCAGCTGAAAAAACTGAGAAAAAAGGTGTATACCGCCGGCACAAAAATAACCGTTAAGTAAATAATTAAAGCAGGCAGCAGAAACAGCCACGGTTTAAGCATTCTTGATGTCATGCCATTCTCCCCTTTCCACATAAATCGCGTCAGCAGAAATTTCCTGCTGACGCCTTGCTCGATCCAGTCCAGGCGGTAAGGCCCTGATCATCATTTCTGTTTGCTTTTGTACGCAGACACGGCGTTCTCCATGTTTTCGGCGGCCTGCTGCGGTGTCCACTCGTTCAGCGCCACTTTATCCTGTGCTTCGAACAGCTTCTGCACGACCTCCTGCGGAAGAGCCTGGTCAGTAATCAGGAAACCGCCATTCTTCGCGCTGTCAAGCAGCGGCTGAATATGTGGTGTCTTTTCCGAGACAGTGAAGCCTAGTGTAGCCGGTGAACCATAATCATTGATATATTTATTGACCACCTCAACACTTGTTAAATACTCGCCAAGTTTGATAGCCGCTTCTTGCTTCGCAGGGTCTGATGCGCCGTTGATCTGCAGCATTTCCGCGAACACGGATGCACGTGTCGGCGTTTGTTCTGTCGGAAAATTGAATACATCAAATTTTGCCGGATCAAAGCCATTTTCAGTAATGTTGCCGTCAAACCAGGTTCCCTCATTAATAATGCCCGCCGACTGCTGGTAAAACAGCATTTCGGCTTCACTTGGATCCAATGAGGAATAACCCATCGGGAAGTAACCCTTGTCCGTATATTCTTTAATCTTTTCAAACGTTTTAACGACCGCCGGATCGTTCCATGACGCCTCCAGATTGTTCAGTTTGTCATGCAGTTCCGGACCAGCAAAATGCTCAAGCAACTGCTCGGTTAGTCGCATCGTATGCCATCCGCCTTTACTGCCGAAAGCCAGAGGGGTAACCCCGTTATCCTTTAGCGTTTTCAGTTGGGACTCAAAGTCGGCAAATTTTGAAGGCGCTTTCAAATTCAGCTTCTGATACAGCTCTTTCGGGTACCACATGCCCAGTACATTCAAGTGCATCGGAATCCCGGAAATTTTCCCGTTAAAAGTGGACATATCAATAGCGGTTTTATTGTATTTTTCGGACCATTTGTGGTCTTTAGCCACCTGAGTCAAATCCATGGTCATGCCATTTTCCGGGTAAAAGGATCCCAGCGATCCGCCCCATGTAAACCACATATCCGGCAGCGTCTTCGAGCTTGCCGCCACCTTGAGGTTTTCCTTGAATGGGTCTACCTCATACTGGGTAAGCTCCACATCAATATCCGGGTTAGCGCTTTCAAAATCTTTAACTGCCGACTGCAGCCATGCCCACCCCGTATTCAGTGTCCACAAGGAAATACTGACCTTGGGGCTGCCGGAGGATGAGCCCTCCTGACTTTGTTGCCCCGCATCCGATGAACACCCAACTGCGCCCGTAACTACAAGCAGAACACTAGCCAGCAATGCAACCCATTTTTTCATCATGTATGTCCCCCTACGTTTATTGGTTGGTAGCTTGAATGCGCAGCGCTTGGTAAGGCTTGCCTGGTAATTCCACGCGGCATGTTCCTTCATATGCTCCAGGCAGCGGAGTAATCGTCATATTCCATGTATCGATCAGTTCAATGGTAAAAGTGGTGCCCTCCGGCAGCGGCAACATGCGGAATCCCGGACGGCTTGAGCCGAAATACACGAGATAATATTCACCATCCACCCCGCCCGCCGCAGTATCCCACTGAAAGTCAGCGCTCAGGCGGCCGAGCTGCGGTCCAGCTTCGATAATACGGCGGAGAAATTGGATTCTGGACGGGCTTTCTCCGTGCAGTGTTCCTCCGTGCGACCACCAGATGATATTGTCTTCATGCAGAAAAGTTTCCCCATGCGTGACATAACCGCCATTCAGCATGCCTTCCCAGAAGCATTCTACCATCCGTTCCGCCGTGATATTCCCCCATCCGTGGTTTAGATTTCCTTCATAACGGCATTCGTCCACGACAATGGGCTTCCGGTAGGTCTCCTGCCATTCGCCGACAAAATGGAGATCATGGTGCTGGATGCTCGCATGTGTAACCCACGGCTTGCTATGGTCATACCAATGCAGGTTGCTGCGGTAATGGATACCCGGATGGTGCCAGTTGTGAATGGACCGGAGATGATCGTAAGCATCGCGCTCCTGAATGATTCTGAAGAACCGATCCCAATCCCGCATCGTTTTGGCCTTCATCAGATCGAACTCGTTAGCCAGCGACCACCAGATGTTGCGAAACGCCGAGAGACGGGCGACGGCATAACGCAGATAAAAATCGTCAGTCTCGGGAGTCATCTCCGCAAATCCCCACCGGTCATAAGGATGAAAAAGGATGAGATCGGCCTCGATGCCAAGCTTTTGCAGATCCTCAAGCCTGCGTTCAAGCTGCCGCCAGTAGGCGGGATTGAATGCCGTGAAATCCCAGCCCTTTTCCAGAGACCCTGCAAATGGGTACAATGCCGGTTCGTTCAAATTGTAATCATAGTGCTTTGGAAAAACGCACATTCGAATTTTATTAAAAGCACCCGCTTTGGCCAGACTGCGAAGGGTAATCTCCTGCAGCTCTTCGTCCTGGTGATTCCATACATAACTTGTAGTTCCGAAGGAAAAGAAGGGTTTGCCGTCGGCATAGGCGAAATGGACTTCGCGATCCACTCCAACGGGTCCGTGATTTCCCGCTGAAGGGTCAACACATTTAAATGTGCCTTGAACAAGATTCAATTCTGGCACATTGCTAACCGTCTCATAAGCCCATACCCCCAAAGTATCCGGCATAAAACGCACACGGTAACAGCCTTCCCCGTCATAGAAACCGTCTGCCTCAATGATCCGGCGTCCCTGACGGAAACGTGCTCCAAACGTCACATCTGTAAAGGGATTACCGTCCTCCGGGCCGGGAAGGAACAGTTCAAATCTCCCCCAGCGTTCAATTACTGGCGCTTTCGCTAGTTCCTGCATCATACTTGTTTCGCCCCTTTCTCTACTGGTCATTCAACCTCTTGCACCATTCATTCTAATGATTAGCTCCTGGTGATAGTAGCGCGCGAATCGGCTTTTTCATATGCAATTTTGACGTGTACACAGATCCTGTGGCTGCTTCCGGTCCCGGCAATAGATGATTTTTGCAAAATCATACGTTTTTTTAACTTTCGCTCGGTATGCTTGCCGGCTCCGGTTCATTGATTGCGGTATTCAAGAGGGGTGAGTCCCGTACGGTCCTTGAACAGCTTACTGAAGTAATAGGGGTTGCTGTATCCGAGATCGGCCGCGATTTCATACACCTTGCGGCTGGTCTCGCGCAGCATTTTTTGGGCGATTTCCATTTTGTTGCGTATGATGTAATCGCTGAAGTTTTCACCGATTTCCTTAAGAAAAATCCTGCTCAAATATCCCGGACTAACGTGAATGGATTCCCCGACCTTGGCCAGCGTGACATCGTCCAGCAGATGCCGGTCCACATATTCTTTAGCCCGGCGCACAATAAAGCTGTCGCTCTGTTCATTGCGGGGAAAACGCAAAAGCGCGGACATATAGGCGCCCGGCAGGCTGGAAATATCCCTGCAGGCAGAAGAGCCGCAAGCAAAGATCAGCCGGACGTTCAACAGCTCAAGCACCTTTTGCCGCAAGCCGTTCAAATAACTTGGCATATCGCCATCCCCGGTTAGAGAACGGACGGGAGCTATCCAAATCATTTCACGGAAATTCCGGTGAAAGACCAGCCCTCCCCAGTCCTTTGCCACCAGCTTGCTCATAAGGTGCAGAATGGAAAGAAAACGCAGCTGTTCCGAATCTTCATTCTCCTGAACCGCGTCGCATCTTTTGCGGATAATCGCAAGTTCATAACCTTCCTTATAAGATTCGTCCGCGAGCTCGGGCAGGAGCTTCATAGGCTCCGCCGGAAACGTAAAAGGATCCAGCAGCGATAAACAGAACTCGTTTCTTTCTTCTTCCGTACGCTGCGGCGGCTCATTTGAGGGCAATTTAAAACGGGAGATGACCTTTTGCATCGTGTCCGCAATTTCATCTTCATCCATGGTAGGTTTATGCAGATAATCAGCTGCTCCCAGCCGAAGGGCCTCCCTCACATAGGAAAAAGTATCATAGCTGCTCAGGAAAATAATTTGGATCTCCGGGTTCCTGTGCCTGATTTTTTGCGCCAACTCGATCCCGTCCATACCGGGCATCCGGATATCGGTCATGACAAAGTGAATGTTCTCTTCTTCCAAAATACGCAGTGCCTCTTTCCCGTCGGCCGCCTCGGCCTTCCAGCATATCCCCAAATCTTCCCAATCAAGCATATAACGCAGTCCCATTCTGACAATGGATTCATCATCAACGACCAACAGATTCCACATCTCTGTCCCCTCCTGTCTCTGATGCTTCTAATTTCAGTGGTATTTTAACAATAGCTTTCGTGAGATCATCCGTACGAATTAACGACAATCCGTACGGCTCGCCAAATCTGAGAAGGATCCGTTCGTGCACATTACGTAAACCTATATGGTCAGCGCTCTCTTCCTGCAGCAGAATTTCTTTGCCGGTAAATCCTGTGCCGTCATCCGCAATTTCAATGAAAAGCGTCCCGCTCTCCGCATCCTGTCTGGCCGTTATGGAAATGCGCAGAGTTCTGTCCAGCCCTTTGGCCCCGTGAAAGATCGCGTTCTCCAGCAGTGGCTGCAGCAGCATGGGCGGAATGGGCACTTGCAAGCACTCGTGCGGAATAACCCAATGCACTCTAAAAACACCGGTGTATCTTAAATCCATCAAAGCAGCATAATCTTTCAGCAGCCGAATCTCCTCATCCAGCAGTACCAGTTCGCTGTCAAGCTTCATATTCGCCTGAAGCAGCTTGGCCAGCGATTGCAGCAATTTGGCAATATGGGACGAATGCTGCAGTATGGCCAGCATGCGAATGGAATTCAGTGTGTTGTACAGAAAATGGGGCTGTATGCGTGCCCGCAATGCGTAGAGTTCGGCGTTGCGCTTCTGGCGTTCCTTCTCCTCAATGGAATGCACCAGCTTGTCGAGACGGCTGACCATCCTGTGATAGCTGCTTTCCAGCCGTCTCATTTCATTGTCTTCCCCTACGGGTGCAGGTGCTTTGAAATTCCCCTGCTCGACCTCACGCATGGAGCGGATTAAGCGGTTGATCGGCCTCGACAGCCTTTTCGCAAGCAGCCAGGAAATGGCGGCTGAACAAATCACCGCGCCCACCGCCACCAGGAAAGTAAAATAGCTGATGGAACGGCTGCCCGCCAGCAGCTCCTCACGATTGACTCCCAGGTATACCTTCCACTTCAAGTAACCGCTTTCAAGAAAAACGCCGCTGTATCTCTCCTGCCCCTGATCCGCAGACACGTCAGCCTCCCATCTGCCCCGCTGTTCGTTGGCACCGATGGACAGCTGTCTGGCCGCAAGGGCAGGATCGGATGCGTAAACGATATTCCGGTTCTGATCGAGGACGGTGACCTTAACGGTCGGAAGCTCCAGCGTCTCCACAAATTTGGGGATAAAATCGGGACTGATGAAAATGGCCATGACAGCCAGCGGTTGATATTCCTCGTCCATCAGCAGACGGGAGCCGATCAGGGCAGGGAAGGCCCCGTCTTTAAACTGGTTGATCTCTCTGACCCCGGTAATGACAAAACCGCCCCGCTCTGCTAGCGCTTGCTGGTACCAATCCTCATCTATAACCTTTTCTTTGGGATTAATTACCGTATTCCCGCTTATTCGGTAGCCGTTGACGGTTCCGTTCATGCCGTAGATCATCAGTCCCTTGATTGAGGAGTTGATGGAAGGATAGGCCCCCATGAGCCGGGCCATCGTTCTCTGTGCATGGATTTCCGCGGTCCCCCACTGCTCCTTGGCCAAATAAGGCTTATTTAAAAAGCTGAAAATGTCCGGCAAATAGTACGGGATCATTGTAAACCGGTCAAAATCCCTGACCTGGCGTTCAATCGATGTATTCAGCTGGGCCAGAATCACATTCAGATCCTGCTCATTCCGGGCCTGTAGCATCATGGAGGATTTACGGTAGGCCATCGTCCCGATCAGCAGCGCCGGAATGCTGCTCAAAAGAATGAACACGACAAAAAGCTTTGTCTGAAACCGGATGTTGGACAATTTCTGCATGCTCTCACCTCTGATGTCTCGGTCTTGAACGCACCGTTTCATTCTTCCAACTCCCTGTCAATAGATACATGAAGTTTACATCGCACTTATCATTATTGCAATGTTTATAAAAATTAAAATATTATTTTAGTTGTTATTGCGTTTTATTAGCTAAATGAGCCATTGACACCGCTTTCTTCCAATGACACGATGGCGTCGTAAATACAAAACAAGTATTTTGTTTAGTTAAATTAACTAAACAAACAAAAAACATTTTATGTTAAGTCATCTCGCTTTATCCATCCAAGAGGAGACATGATCTATGAAAAAATTGAAATTGGGTTATGCTCCGCCACGCCATTTTACCTTCAGCGCCGAAGATGCATTCAAGTACAAAATCGCCATTCGCCTTTAGATTGAGAGCTTTGCCCTTTTCGGTCTGCTTATTTTATCCACACTGGCCACAATGACCATTTTCCGTGGAGTGAACATGGTTTTTACGGAAGGCAACCCGATTACAGGGCTCAGCGACAGTGTGAGGTTCCAGCTGTTGTGCTCGGCGGTACCAGCCTTTCCAGAGGAAGGGGACGGATTGTCGCCACGCTGATCGGGGCGCTGATTATCGGCGTGTTGAACAACGGATTGAACCTGCTTGGCGTTTCTTCATTCTATCAGTTCGTCGTTAAAGGGATCGTGATCGTTATTGCCGTTCTGATGGACCGCAAAAAAAGCCGATTAAGGGGAGAAGATCATGAGAAAATACTGTATTTTTCTGCTGCTCGCACTTAGCTCGTTCCTGGTGGCCGGATGCTCACTGGAGCCTCCTTCCTGGGCGAAAGCGAAGACTGCTGGTGATCTTAATGATGTCAAGATCGGCTTATCCATGTCCACATTGAACAACCCGTTCTTCGTCTACCTCAAAGACATGGTGGTTCAGGAAGCCAGCAGGCAGAGTTTTGAGATCATCGTGGTGGATGCGCAAAATGATCCGGCAAAGCAGAACAATGATGTGGAAGATCTGATCCAGCAAGGGGTTCATGCACTGCTCATCAATCCCACAGATTCATCGGCCATCTCAGCGGCTGTGCAGACGGCCAATGGCGTCGGCATTCCCGTCATTGCAATCGACCGGGCGGCGGATAAAGGCGAGGTCGCCTCCCTCATCGCTTCTGATAATGCCGATGGAGGCAAAATGGCCGCAGAATATATTGTGGATCAGCTTGGCGAAGGCGCGGTCGTTGCGGAACTCGAAGGCATTCCGGGCACGTCCGCCGCTCGGGAACGCGGTCAGGGATTCCACTCCGTTGCAGATGAAAAATTGAAGGTAGTTGCCAAGCAGGCGGCGGACTTTGACCGAACGAAGGGCCTGAACGTCATGGAAACTATGCTTCAGGGCAATCCTGATATTAAAGCCGTTTTTGCCCAAAACGACGAGATGGCGCTTGGCGCTGTAGAAGCCATCTCGGCTACGGGTAGGGATACTCTGGTGATCGGCTTTGACGGAAGCGCGGATGCGCTGCAAGCGGTCAAAGACGGCAAACTGTCTGCTACCGTAGCGCAACAATTTGACGTGATCGGCCAAAAGGCGGTCCAAACCGCCGCTGAGGTACTTCAGGGCAAGACGGTTGAAAGCAGCATTCCGGTGCCAATCAAGCTGGTTACGAAGGATAACAGCCAGTAGTAGGACGGTCATTGGCCGAGGGTTTGCTAAGCTTCTCCTGCAGAGTTCTTATGCCGCCGCCCATGAACAGAGGTATTACGCTCATTTTCAAATGATGCTTAACCCCTGTCGCATCCTTAACCTTTTGGCTTAATCAGCAAGGCTGCCAAAAATGAGAAAATAATGGCTGACGAAATACCTGCGCTGGTGACCTTGAATATACCGGTAATGACTCCGATCCATCCGTCTTTCTGTAATTCCTCCAAAGCGCCGTGAACCAGAGAGTTTCCAAAACTAGTGATTGGAACGGAAGCTCCAGCCCCGGCAAACTTAACGAGCGGGTCATACAAGCCAAGTCCGTCAGCGACTGCTCCCAGCACGACGAGTAACGTCATGGTATGGGCTGGAGTCAGTTTAAACACATCGAAACAAATCTGTCCGAAGACGCAAATTGCGCCCCCTACAAGAAAGGCCCATAAAAAGATCATGTCAGCTTCTCCCTCCTGATTCGATCGCTACAGCATGTGCGATACAAGGAATACTTTCTCCTTGTTGGTACGAAAGCGGCGATAAGAGCGCCCCAGTAGCAACAACAAGCATGCGTTTGATTTCTCCCATTTGCATGCGTTTCAGTAAATGACCGTAGGTGACAACGGCCGAACAACCACAACCGCTTGCCCCCGCCTGCACCATCTGAGTATCATAGTCGTAAATCATCATGCCACAGTCGGCATACTCCGTTTGATGCATCGGAATGTTATGTTTTTCAAACAATTTGCAGGCAATCTCATAGCCTACTTTAGCCAGATCGCCTGTGACGATCAGATCATAATAACCGGGCTCGATTTGTAAATCTCGAAAATGAGCTTGGATGGTGTCAACCGCAGCAGGTGCCATGGCTGCCCCCATATTAAATGGATCCGTAATCCCCATATCGATAACCCGGCCAATTGTCGCTGACGCGATGACAGGTCCTTCCCCTTCCTGCGAAACGATCGCTGCACCGGCACCGGTTACGGTATATTGGGCAGTTGGCGGCTTTTGTGAACCGTATTCTGTCGGATACCGGAACTGCTTCTCTACGCTTGAATTATGACTGCAGGTCCCTGCCAGTATGAATTTCGCTGCTCCACTATTGACGAGTGCGGATGCAAGAGCCAAGCTTTCCATCGAGGTTGAACAGGCACCGAACACACCAAGATAGGGGATCGACAGCGTACGAGCGGCAAAGCTGGTACTAATTATTTGATTCATCAAATCGCCGCCGATATGAAATTGGACTTGCTCCTTGGTTAACCCTGCTTTTTCAATCGCCAGTTTTGCAGCCTGTTCAATCAAAATTTTCTCAGCTTTTTCCCAGCTTTCTTCTTCCAGCATGGAGTCACCATGTATGATGTCAAAATCGCCGGCAAGCGGCCCTCTGCCTTCAAACGGGCCAACTACGGTAGCCGAGGCCTTAATATTCGGTTTATTTTCAAAGATCCAACTTTGATGCCCTTTTAGCATATCAGTGTCCTCCTCCAGTACCCTTAAGCACAAACGTGATGATACCCACAACAAACGCCGCTACCGTTCCAAAAACAATAACCGGACCGGCAAGTTTAAACATTTTTCCGCCGACACCTAAAACCATTCCTTCACTGCGATGTTCTATCGCGGCGGATGCCATTGAATTTGCAAAACCAGTTACGGGAACAGCCGAACCGGCACCCGCCCATTGCGCGAATTTGTCATATACGCCGAGGCTCGTTAAAATAATGGAAATGAGAATTAACACGGCCGCAGTTGGATTGGATGCTTTTTTCTCATCAAAGCCGGCCCAATGAACAAACATTTCCTGAATGGCTTGTCCAATCAAACAAATCATCCCCCCGGCAAGAAACGCACGACAGCAGTTTTGAAATAAGGGCCGTTTGGGTTCAAGCTGGTTGGCGAGTTGTTGATACTCCTGTTGGACCGGCGTTGCTTTTTTCATCTTTTCATTGCTCATTTTTAAATCCTCCTGATCATCTGATCTAACGAATGAGTAGCGGTCTAACTTCCTTAATGACCCGTTCCAGCTCTTTTGCGCATTCTTCATACATTTTTTTTGCATTTGGCGCTGTGGTGGACAGGCTGAACATTTCAAGATCCGCTTCACATTTTTTTAAAGTCGACAGCAAAGTAGCCTTATTCTGAGGCTTAGGGACTCTGATCTGATCGTCAAATAAGTCAACATAAAGCTGGCCGTAGGCATCTACCTGACCAAAAAGCACGTTTTCAATTGAAACGCCCATCTTTTCGAGTTCCGCATCCAGCCAACCCCGGTTGAGTCCCATCACAGCTAATGGTTCATCCATGACATTTCCATCCATAATGACTACCTGCGGCTCCTTTACGGGTGCGACTGTAATGCCTAGGTGTTTGGGGGTTAGAGGTTGATTTTCTTTCGTTAGCAGAACGTTGATTTCTCCATTCGGTTCCATAATCGCAAATTCTACATCCGACGCTAGAAAAACATCTTTTTTTCGCAGCTGTTCCATCAGTTCGTCGGTGGTAAGTCGTTCCTTCTTAAGGTTATCCTCCAGAATTTTTCCGTCTTTAATTATGACCCTTGGTTTACCATCGATAAAATCCCTTGCTTTTTTACTCTTAATTTGTAAAAACTCGATTCCTAAAGAGACGCCTACCCATACAGACAATGAAATGACACTTAAATGCCACTTTTGATCCATCTCTAATGAAGTATAGGCTGCTAAGCTTCCGATCGTGATCCCAGTTATGTACTCAAAAAGGGATAGCTGGGAAATCTGTCTCTTTCCCAATAGCTTAGTCATTATAAAAAGTACGGCAATCGCTAACAATGTCCGTAGTATAATAAGCAACCAATCTGACATCATGTACCCCCCTTATCTTTGTACCAAGTGTAATTTTTCCAATTGATGGTAAGCGGTATATAAGCAAGATCGTCAGTTTTTCGTTTTTTTATTCATTGAAATGTAAATTTTTTGTTCCAGCTCCCTTCCTTTGATTTGGCTTTTTATCGCTCTTATTGGTGTATGATTTCGAAAAAAGGGGGATACATTATATATGTTACCTGGGTAGGAATAGCAGTATTTTATGTTCCTTACACCTTTAGTTCGTTAAAGGAGGTGAAACGAAATGACCGTAGCTTCCGATGTCAAAACGTGTGTTGCTTCATTAAAAAGCGCTCAGGCCAGCTTAGAAACATTCGCTTTGAGCACCCAAAATCAAGAGGCAAAAACTCTTTTTACAAACGCGGCTCAGCAAACACAACAAATTTTGCAGCAAGTCGAAAGCCGAGTACAGCAGCTAGAAAATGAAGAACCACAATACAAAGGTTTCTGAGAACGAGGAAACAAAAACAGCCATGTTCATAGGAGCATGGCTGTTTTTCTGTGTAAAAAACATGAAGTGGGTGAACCCATCGTTGAAATATAAGGAGAAAGTCCGGTCTTTGAAATGCCAAGGTTGTCTTTGCACAATCACAGTATTCGTTATTAAATAAAATAAATAACAGGCTTTCGGGGGCGCATGCCCTACTTCATCATAGATTTTACGGGCTCTTTTAATTGTTTATAAAGTGGCCATGTCAATCACGAACCGATAACGCACATCGTTGTGCAGCACACGGTCAAATGCTTCATTCACTTGATCGGCACGGATTACCTCTATTTTAGGAGCAATACCATGCTGAGCAGCAAAATCGAGCATCTCTTGTGTTTCTTGAATTCCACCAACATTTGAAGCAGTAATGCTGCGACGTCCTGCGTATAGGGAGAAAATATTGTACTGTTCTGGTTTGTTTGGCAGACCAACATTTACAAGTGATCCATCTACTTCAAGCAGGGATAAATATGCATCAACATCAATATTTGCAGACACTGTGTTTAGGATGATGTCAAAATGACCAGCCAATTCCTTGAATGTTGCGGGATCACTGGTAGTATAGAATTGATCTGCGTCAAAGCTCAAGGCTTCATTTTTTTTACTCGTACTTGTACTCAAGACAGTGACTTCAGCGCCTAAGGCATGAGCAAATTGAACGGCTAAATGACCGAGGCCGCCCATCCCCAGAATGGCAACCTTCTTACCAGGGCCTGCGTTCCAGTGTTTTAATGGAGAGTAAGTGGTGATGCCGGCACATAATAACGGGCTTGCTACAGCCAGATCCAAGCTGTCTGGGATACGTACAACAAAATGTTCTTTTACAACAATCTTTTGGCTATATCCACCGTAAGTAAGATTTCCATCGTAGTCTGTTGAATTAAATACAATAACTACGCCTTTTGTACAAAATTGCTCTTCACCTCTTAGGCAGAATTTACATTCTCCACAAGAGTTAACAAAGCAGCCGACACCAACGCGATCCCCAACAGCGAATTTTGTAACTTCTGTTCCTATTGCTGTCACGATCCCTGCAATTTCATGACCTGGTACCATTGGATAAACCCCGTTGCCAAAATCATTGTGGGCAATGTGAATATCTGAGTGACAAATCCCGCAATACTTAATATCGATTAAAATGTCGTTAGGCCGTAATTCTCTCCGCTCAATAGTTGTCTTTTCGAAAGGTGCTTTTGCGCTTGGAACGCTTAGAACATGGGTTGTACACATAGGTCTCCTCTGCTCCTTTACCTTTGAAAATGAGGCAGCTGGTTAAAGATAAATGCACATTGATCGATTTTTCTCTTCTCCAACTGCTTATATTTCATTATATTACCAGTTGTTAAATGAACTCAATTTGTGTATTTAACAACACAAAGAGATTTATAGGCAACCGAAGGAGCAACTACGCCGATTGACCATTCGTCCGAAAGGTGTATTCGTTTGTGTCCTATATATCCTTAGCCATGATCGTAACGCCAGACGAAAAAGTAGGTACGTAGGTTGCATTCTCTACAACGCTCCCGATTATCTTAACAGATGCCGTTCTACCGCCCGTGCAATTGACCAGCCTCTGCCCTCCGGTACCTTTGAACGTTACGCCCATCATAATAAGGTTGGTGTTGCTGTAGGTCATACCAGTAGTGCTTATATTATAAAGCACGATTGATGTATTCATTACCTCGCTATTTACAAGCTTTATTGTGTCGACGGGAGTAGTAGCTGTGATTAATCGGGGCACGTCAGCCTGCATGTGTATGTTTTCCAAAATGATACTCTTTTGGATGGGTGGTGTTGCGTTCGGGTAGTAACTACGGGAGTAGTTGTCCTTGTCAAAGTGGATACTAACAGCAACGGGTCTATTTTTCTGTAGATAGATATTTCGCAAGTGGATATTTCTACAGCCTGCCGTGTAGGTAACATCGTCCTGTATCATTGCCCATTTAATATTACCGTCGAGAGTAACCGTTCCGCTTGCGTGTGTAGGTGCCATCGTGGATGTGTACTTAGTGCCGTCGGGATTCGCGACAACTCGGTACAATCTCCCATTACTTACCACCGTGTCTGACTTTTGCAGCTCCATGCCGGAAAACCAGTCAACCCAAGCGCCGGCGAGAACACGTAAGAAGTATCCAGTCGTAGATGCAGCGGCTAAATCGTAGCAGTTTTCTATTAAGCCATTCTCGATCCAACCAAGCTGTGGATTTCCTGTATCGTAGTCATGCCCGTTTAGCGCTATAGGATCGTCGTACGTTTTAAATTTTCCATCACGGACCACAAAGCTACTGCCTCTACCAAAGTGTACCGCGTCCTTGCCGCCCTCTACTCGTATCTTGTCTATGATCACATCCTCGAAGGTACATATCTGTACGCAATAACTATAGGATAGGAGGTCGAGACATTCGAAGTTTTCGATTGTGAGATTTTTAACGTAGAAAAAAGAAATTTGACCTCTCAACCCGGTAATTAATTCTGAGCCCGCAGTGGATTCTTTACCGTTGCATATTAGCTTTAAACCTCTTATTACAATGTTTTTATTGTAACTACGAGTAAACGCCCCTTTATTGACGAGTACGTACCCGTTTGATGTGGTGCGCCTTAAAAAGACACCTGGACCAAAATCTAGAGTGACGTTGTCCCCGATCTTTATCGCTCTGTCGATATCGTAGAGGCCTTGCTGTTCTACCCTTATCGTGCCTCCCGCATCAACGGCCCTTTGTAGTGCAACCGCATTAGTTGCCGCGTCATTACTTGGCATAAATCCAAATTTAAGTGAGCTAGGTATAAATATAGGTTCTGTCGTAGTTGTGATGTCTACGGTGTAGACTTGGTAAGATGTTTTGCTTGTATCGGCAACTACAATTCTTACAAAGTAAACGTCATCATCGACCGTGTAATAATTAATATCAAACGCAGCTTGACGCAGCATCTGCTTCGCCGCGTTGTATAAGTTAACCCTATGCATAATTGTGTTATTTTCTAGCCTGAGTCTCTTCACCTTAGACACGTCGATGTATCCAGACTTATAACTATTCGTAACACTCGTCTCCATACCAGCGCTGGTCAGTCCACCCATTGCCCAATCGGAAGGTATCGGGATTGTAATTTCCTCAGCTACCTTGGTGGTAGTTTTACCTATTATCTCGCCTACTTTAGCGTCTGCTTTCCTGGCAATTGTTCGGGCCACTGTGTCTTTTATCGTCATTTTAATCCCCCCTACTCACTGAATGATAAGGACTTGCTGCGGAACCATCCGCCCCGGAGATTCAATTCCTAGTAAAATATTTCTTGTTGGCAATAAGATATGTATAAAAATAGAGAAAAGAACCTCTCATTTTTTTGGAAATTGAGAGGTTCTTTAAAATAAACATTTATAGCGGGAGGCGAAAAAACCGACTTTTGGGGCAGCCCCTCAGTCTTATAAATGTATGCTGCGGAGTCAGCATCAGGCTGACATTACTTAGGTATCCAACGTATACAAGGGCAGGTTTTCCGGCAAAGCCGCCGGGCGCTGACATGTGCTCTGCATCGGATAGAACGTCTGCTCATCGGAGGAATCATGGAACGCCCACATCGCCTCCAGCACATGGTAGGCCAGTTCACCACTGGCGCGGTGAGGCCGTCCGCTGCGGACAGCATAGGCCATATCGGCAACGCCGATGCCCCGTGTGTTCTCCTGGTAGCCCGGCAGCAGCGGCACCTCTGTCCATTTCTGCTCACCCAGCAGCCTGTAGCGTACCGGCCCTCCGAACGTGTTCGGGTCAGGCACCTGCAGCGTGCCATGAGTACCATATACCTCGATCGGCGGCAAAGTGCTTCCACCAAAGATGTCAAAGCTGGTAATAAGCGTGCCGACAGCCCCTTGCTCGAAGCGCAGCAATCCGGCTACATGGGTCGGAATGTCGACCTGGATGGTCTGTCCTCTCTTTTTCTCGCTCGTAATCGTACGCTGGTCCTTCGCCTTGCTTGTCATGCCGGAGATAGTGGCAATCGGACCAAGCAACTGCACCAGAGCCGTCAAATAATAGGGCCCCATATCAAACATCGGACCACCGCCAACAGCATAATAAAATTCAGGATCTGGATGCCAATGTTCATGCCCACGGCTCATCATGAAGGCCGTAGCAGCTACCGGATTGCCAATGACCCCGTCCTCAATCAGCTTCAATGATGTCTGTATCCCGGAGCCGAAGAAGGTCTCCGGTGCACAGCCCACAAGTAGTCCCTTGCTGCGGGCCAGCTCCAAGACAGCCTGGCCCTGCTCACGGGTGACCGCAAGCGGCTTCTCCACATAGACATGCTTGCCTGTCTCAAGGGCTCTGAGGCATACGTCGGCGTGAACGGCCGGAATGGTCAGATTAATGATGAGTTCGATCTCCGGATCAGCCAAAATCTCATCTACCGAATATACGTTTGGAACGTTGTACGCTGCCGCCTGCTCCTCTGCCCGGATATGGTCCAGATCCGCTACTGCAGACAGCTCCAGAATGTCAAAGCGATGGCAATTTTCCATGTAAATCCCGCTGATTTTACCACAACCGATAATGCCCACTTTCATTTTGTTCATGCCTGGACTCCCTTCTCCTTCACAAAAAAATGGATAATGGCATTCCGCTGCTCTTCTGGACTCAGTCCCCTTCCAACCATGGAGGATACAAGCCGCCAAAATTTCTTCCAGTGGCCTGCCGCTTCATCCTGTTCGCACTACCGCTGCTGGCTGTCTGCCATGCCCGTATAAGCCCCTGACAGGGAACTGCCCCGGGCTGCGGCCGCCTGTTTGCCTGCAGCAGCCCACAGGAACCCGCTGCGCATCATCTCGGTCACTTGAGGCATATCTATGATATCTGCGTGATGTCCCAGCGAATTGTAGAAGACGCGGCCGTTCCCCCAGCGCTTCGTCCATACAACAGGCATATCCACTTGCCCATTGGCCGAATGCGGTCCTGGTACGACCGGGAAACGTGTAGTTGCCAGCACTTCAACTGCCGGGTCTACGTGGAGGTAGTACTGCTCGCTTTTGACCTGAAAATCCTGAATATGGTCCAGCAGCGGGCTGGAGCCGCGCTTCATGTTTACCATGTACTCCACCCCGTCATTGCCGGGATGGGCAACCCATTGCCCGCCTGTCATGAATTGCCAGTCTACATTGTTCCGGAAGGCATCACACATGCCGCCATGGCAGCCTGTCAAGCCTACGCCGCTTTGAACCGCTTCCGAGACATTATTGACCAGTTCCTGCTCAATCTGTCCCATGGTCCACACCGGAACGATCAGGTCCAGGTCAAGCAGTTTCTCCGCATCCTGGTAGGCTTCAAGGGTATTAGACACCTCCACCTCGAACCGCTCTTCCTTCAGAATGCGTTCAAAAATGGCCGCCACCTGCTCCGGCTCATGTCCGTTCCATCCACCCCATACAATCAGTGCCTTGCTCATCTGAAATCCACTCACCTTTCGGAATGTAATATTATGTTACATTTCTTCAATGGATACCCAGCGTCGTTCCTCTACGGATCGTTCCACTGCTTCAAGCACAGCCTGACAAGCAACCCCGTCGTGGAAGTTCGGTACAGGTTGCCGTCCTTCGGAGATGGCACTCAACATCTCAAGCATCTCGTGGGTGAAGGTATGCTCGAAGCCAATCGTATGTCCTGCAGGCCACCAGGCTTCGGAGTACTTGTGTGCCGGATCGGTGGCGAGCACGCGGCGGAAGCCCTGCACGTCCTCCTCATCCTGTGTGAAATACACTTCCAGTTCGTTCATTCGTTCAAAGTCAAACCGCACACTGCCCAAACTCCCGTTGATCTCGAATGAATTTGTACTCCGATGTCCGGCAGCAAACCGTGTGGCCTCGAAGCTGCCCAGCGCACCTCCGGCGAAGCGTGCCAGGAACAGCGTGGCATCATCTACCGTCACTTCTCCCATCGGTGCATTCGCCTCGGCGCTCCCCTTGGAGCTTAGTCCGCTCATTTCCAAAGCCAGCGGTCGCTGTTTGATAAATGTCTCGCTCATGCCGATCACTTCATGGAACTCACCGACCAGGAATCGGGCGAGATCAATCAGATGAGCGCCAAGATCACCATGAGAGCCAGAACCGGCCACCTCCTTTTGCAGCCGCCATACTAGCGGGAAGGACGGGTCCATGACCCAGTCTTGAAGGAAAAAGGCACGGAAATGATAGATTTTGCCCAGGCGACCACTCTTGACTAACTGCTTTGCCAACTGGACAGCCGGAGAGAAGCGGTAGTTGAAACCGATCATATGTCTGACACCCGCTTCCTCAACTGCCTGCAGCATGTCACGAGAATCCGCCAGCGAGAGCGCAAGCGGCTTCTCACAGAACAGATGCTTGCCATGGAGGGCAGCCTCAACGACAATTTCCTTATGGGCATCACTCGGGGCGTTGATGTCAATAAGATCAATATCGTTGCGTTTTACCAGATCACGCCAATTGGTAACACTCTCGGTCCAGCCGAACTGGCGGGCAGCCGCCTGAACCCCCTGTTCGTTGCGCCCACAGATGACGGACATCTCCGGCTGCAGCGGGGCATTTGGGAAGAACATGGGCAGACTACGGTAAGCGTTGCTGTGAGCCTTGCCCATAAATTTGTAGCCAACCATTCCGATACGAAGACGATTAGACATGTCGTTATCCTCCTTATGGGTCTGAGTTCCAACGGATTTTTGACGAATGGGGCTATTGCCGAATGGATGACTCCCTGATAATCAGCTTCGTGGACAGAAGCTGCCTTATCGAGGTGCACCCGGTCAGTTCCATGGCTGGAATAAGGTCCGGAGAATCCGGTATAAGCTTCGAGGCCGCAAGCTCCCCCATCTCATACAAAGGAACTCGGACACTGCTCAGTGGCGGAACGGCCATCTCGGCCGCATCCGAATCGTCATAGCCCACAAACGCCGGGAATCGGTCAACTTCCACTCCGCGCTCGCGCAGACCCTGCATCACCCCGATGGCCATCCGGTCGTTCGCTGCAAATACGGCATCAATATCATTCAGCCTGTCTGCGATTGTAGCCGATGCTTCGAGCCCGCTTCGACGGCTGTAATTGCCCTCCAGAAGCAGCTCATGATCATATTCAATACCAGCCTCCTGAAGCGCGGTGCGGTACCCCTTCAACCGCTCAATACTGTTGGAATAGATATCCGGTCCGTTGAGAAAGGCAATTCGCCTGCACCCTTGCTCAATGAGGTGACTTACAGCCATCCGACTTCCCTCCACATGGTCTGCATCCACTTCACAGAACGACTGTCCTTCAAAATGGTGATTCATGACGCAGAACAGACGTCCTTCTTCCTGAATTCTCTTCAGCGCTTCCAACTCATCATGGTCATCCCTGGCTCCAAGGATGATACAAGCATCGATCTTTTGCTGGCGGAAAAGACCGCTGTAATCCATCTCTTCCCCCGGCTTCCTGAACAATAGCAGCAGATCGAGCCCGCTGTCCCTGGCCTTGCTTCCGATGCCGCTCAGCATCTCGGAGAAAAAATAGGCTGAGAACAGATGCGCCTTCGGTACATAAGGCATAACCACGCCAAGATGACCGCTCTTGCTTCGGGCAAAGTTGCGGGCCAGCGCACTGGGAACATATCCAAGCTGGTTGGCGGCGTCCAAGACCCTTCTCCGCGTATCTTCCTTGATGGGACCAGCCGCGTTCAATACCCGCGACACCGTCGCTTCAGACACGCCGGCGAGTTCTGCTACTTCCTTGCGTGAAACGATATTGCCCACCTCCACTTATTTTATGTACGCGCGTACATTTTCTCATGCAACCATACCTCTGTCAATCCCAAAAAGCGTGCCCTATAGATGGATAAGCTCTTTCCTCTACAGAAAGAACATGTGTTACCAGTCTAGATGGAACCGACCGGGCTTCTAAGAAAATATGGTTATGAATTCGTGTAAACAGTTACACTCGGACAGATTGCTATGGAGGGCAGCAATACGTACCGAATTAGAGAAGCCATTGAACAAATTATTCATCATTATGATAAGCCTCTGCGGATCGAGGAGCTTGCTGAAGTAGCCAGTATGAGCGTTTCATCATTTCATCGGAACTTTAAAGAGGTAACGGCTATGAGCCCACTTCAATTTCAAAAGCTGCTGCGCCTGCAGGAGGCCCGCCGTCTTTTATTATCCGAGTCGGCAGATGCCGCTGATGTCGCATTCCGGATCGGCTATGAGCGCGCGTCTCAATTCAGCCGTGAATATTCACGTATGTTCGGTTCTCCTCCAAGAGCGGACATCAAGCGTTTGAAGGAAAATTTTCATTTCGAATAGTTGCTTTTCGCTACAAATAAAAAGCAATTGAATCAGCGGAGTTTTCACTTTCATACTCCGGATTCAACTGCTATCTTGAAAAGATCATTCGGATGTGCTAGGATGAAATCGAATTTTAGTAAAATTATTAACTAAAAGGTGTGAGTTCTTTGGCAACCATTAAAGACATTGCCCGCGAGGCGGGTGTGTCTGCCGCAACCGTTTCGCGGGTCTTAAATAACGATCTGTCTTTGTCCGTGAGCCCGGATACCAAGAGCCGAATTTTTTCGATTGCTGAACAGCTCGAATACAAACCTTCCCGGTTGAGGCAATTAAAGCAAAACACAGAGCGTGCCGGGAAAACGGTCTCTCTCCTGCTCTGGTGCTCCATTGAAGAGGAACGGGATGATCCGTATTACGCTTCGATTCGCCGTGGAATCGAGCTGCGCTGTGAGGAGCTTGGTCTGGCGCTGGGACAGACTCTGCGAGGCCGCTCTTCCATCGCCACCTTGCAGAAGACAGATGGTCTGATTGTTGTGGGCGGCGTTGACCCTGAAGAGGTGATCAAGCTGCATCCTGACCAGGACACCATTGTCTTGGTCGACCAGTACGATGAACAGCTGGAGTACGATTCCGTACGCCTCCATTTCCGGCAAGCTGTTGATCAGGCACTCGGACATCTGATCGAGCTGGGCCACCAGCAAATCGGGTTTATCGGCGGCAAGAGCGACGGAGAGCGACGAGCGCATTATTTTGAACGATTCATGCGGGAACGGGGATTGTACAATCCTCAATATGTCCGTGTAGGCGCCTGGAGTACCGCAGATGGATATCGGATGATGAACGAGCTCCTTGCCGGACAAGAAAGACCGACGGCCTGCTTCGCTGCAAGCGACCCGCTCGCCATCGGTGCCCTCCGCGCCCTTCATGGACATGGAGTCAAGGTACCGGAGGATATGGCTATCGTCGGCTTTGACGACATTGAGATGGCTGCCTTTGTACAGCCTCCATTAACCACTGTGCGCGCCTATCCCGAACAAATGGGAAAGGCTGCCGTTCAACTGCTCTCTGAACGGTTTGGGGGACGTGAAGCGCCTGCCCACAGCGTGATTGGGACCAAGCTTGTCATACGGGAGAGCTCATCCGCAAACAGCTAAAATCGGTTTTTGAAAGTCTTCTTGGCATGGATAAGTATCCTGTCGTAAAACAATCGATATGATGAACCCCTAAGGAGTGAATATCATGAACATTCATGTAAATGAGGCGCTTGGCTTGTTCCATCTGCAGTCCAAAGATTGCAGCTATATTATCCAGCTTGTAGAAGGGTATCCTGCACATGTCTATTGGGGGGCCCGACTTCATCATGATAAAAGCCTGGCAAATATACTGGAGCTCAGGGAGCGCTGCTCCTTCTCTCCTAATCCTGTGCCTTCCAACCGCACGATTTCCCTGGACACCCTTCCCCAGGAATATCCTCAATATGGAACAAGCGACTTTCGTCAGCCCGCTTACCAGGTTGCACTTGCAGATGGAAGCCGGATTACGGAGCTAAAATATAGCGGCTACCGCATTGTACCGGGTAAACCAAAGCTCGAAGGGCTTCCTGCCGTCTATACCGAATCGGACGATGAAGCTTCAACCCTCTTTCTTATCCTTGAGGACCAATACTCGGGACTTAAAACTACACTGCTCTATACCGTATTTGCTAATCACAGCGCTATTGTCCGATCTACTCTTTTTGAGCATAAAGGAAGCGCTGTCATAAATATTGAGCAAGCCATGAGCGCCTCTGTCGATTTCGCAGATTCCAACTACCAAGCTCTCTACCTGTCCGGAGCCTGGGTGCGTGAAAGACATATCCAGCGCCGCGACCTCGGGCCTGGGGCTATTCGCTTGGAAAGTCGCCGGGGTTCCAGCAGTCACCAGATGAATCCCTTTCTGGCACTGCTTCGTCCTGATGCGACTGAAGATCGCGGAGATGTGTACGGCTTTAGTCTGGTCTACAGCAGCAACTTCGTTGCACAGGCAGAAGTAGAGCAGTTCAGCCAAACCCGTGTAAGTATCGGAATCAATCCCTTTGATTTCTCCTGGCGACTTGAACCGGGTCAGTCATTCCAGACCCCTGAAGCCGTACTGGTCTTTTCCGAAGAAGGTCTTGGGGGCATGTCGCGTACCTATCATCGGCTCTACCGCACACGTCTGTGCCGGGGTGTTTACCGTGACAAAGAGCGCCCTATTCTCGTAAACAATTGGGAAGCCACTTATTTCAACTTCGACGCCGATAAAATCGAAGCGATTGCCAAGGAAGCGGGTCCCCTTGGTATTGAGCTCTTTGTTCTCGATGACGGTTGGTTTGGCAAACGCGACAATGACGATACTTCTCTTGGAGACTGGTTTGAAGACCGCCGCAAGCTGCCTGGAGGTCTTGCTGACCTGGCCAAACGAGTTAATGAACAAGGATTACAGTTTGGGCTGTGGGTAGAGCCGGAAATGGTGTCTCCTGATAGTGAATTGTACCGCAAGCATCCCGATTGGTGCCTGCATGCTGAGGGTCGGCGGCGGACGGAAGGTCGGTCCCAACTGGTGCTTGATCTCTCTCGCAAGGAAGTATGCGATTATTTGTACGAAACGCTTAGCTCCGTGTTCTCGATTGCTCCAATTACTTATGTCAAGTGGGACATGAACCGTAATATGACGGAGATTGCTTCGGCTACAGCTTCTAACGAACGGCAAAAGGAAACCGCACACCGTTATATGCTCGGACTTTACGATCTGCTGGAACGTCTGACCTCCCGCTTCCCGAACATCTTGTTCGAAAGCTGCTCTGGAGGAGGCGGACGGTTCGATCCCGGAATGCTCTACTATATGCCGCAAACGTGGACCAGCGACGATACCGATGCGATTGAAAGATTGGCTATCCAGTACGGAACAAGCATCGTGTATCCGGCCAGCACCATGGGGGCACACGTATCGAGCGTGCCGAACCATCAGGTGGGACGAATCACCTCTCTCGCTATACGCGGCGACGTGGCCATGAGCGGCAACTTTGGCTACGAGCTTGACCTCACTGCATTTACAAAAGAAGAAGAAGAGCTCGCTGCCAAACAAATCGCTCAGTATAAGGAAATTCGCTCCCTTGTACAGCAGGGGAATATGTATCGGCTTCTTAGCCCGTTTGAAGGCCGAGGCGATACGGCCTGGATGTTCGTCAGCGAGGACCAGTCGGAAGCATTTGTTGCTTATTTCCGCGTGCTGGCCCAGCCAAATGGACCAATTCGGCGACTAACTCTAAAAGGACTTGACCCAGAGAAAAAGTATAAAATCGAAGACAGCGTTTCCCCTTTCTGTTCAGCGTTCGGCGGCGAAATCTTTGGAGGTGACCGCCTAATGAGAATCGGGCTTGTTGTCTCGGACCTGGCAGGGGATTTTGTCAGCTCTACCTTCCGCCTTAAGGCTATTCCCTGCGGATAACAGATGCAATCTAAAATGACGATAAGAAAAATCAAAACAAGGCAGACCGAAGAAACGGACTGCCTTGTTTAATAATTTCTCATTGTGTTTTATTTTTATTTGAATTATGACCATGACCGGATAATGAAGCAAAATAAATTTCTCTTTTGTAGTCAGGCTTAGCATCTATTCCCCCGTTACATTGTTCTCCGATTGAAAATGGTGTGAAAGACAGGGTGTCGTTTTAATAAATCGAGTTAGTAGACGTGCAATTTCAGCCGGAGGCAACGACTGATCCTTCATGAACCAATGCTGGATTAAACCAAACTGTGCATTGCCCAAATAAGCTATAAGATAACCAGAAGGATAAGTTGACCACTGAGCATGCGGATGATCTTGTTTCAAATTTTCATACAAACGGGTTCCAACCAGAAATTGCAGTCGGTCTCTTAATTCACTGGGAGCCGAAGAATGGAATACGGCTTTAAAAAAATAAGCGTGTGTCTGCAAATATTCAAAAGCTTGGACAAATGCAGGAAAAGGTAATTCCTCATCCTCATGCAACATCAGTTGGTTTAAGTCTATTGGTTCAAAAATATCCAGCAATCCTCGCATTATTTCCGTTTGTTCTATGAGATCGAAGATGTCTTTGTAATGTAAATAGTATAATTTTAATCCCCCCCCCAAGTTTTAGTCCTATATACCCATAATAACTTTATATATCAATAGATTTTAAATAATGATCGAAACTAAACAAGTGATAAATACATGACTTAACAATTTGTTTTTTTATATTTACAAAAATACGTTTTTCATAAAACCAGCAAGGGAGAATTGCGTCACAAAAAAATGACACCATTCTCCCCTACAGCTTACTTTAATATTCTCCTTTTATTACAAAAAACGAGCCCCGAATGGTTCCAGCTAGTTTAGACTTTTGCCTGGCGAACTTAAACTTCACATCCACTCCTTAGCATGCTTTTTTATTAATGAAATCATACTTTTCATTGATGGTGAAAGCCATTTATCTTTGTGGTAAGCAAGGTACGTTGAAACTGCGGTAAGATCAGATTCGACCTCTTCCCCGATTAATTTATGGCTTTCCAATTCCTCTTGTACCGAAAAATAAGGAACCATGGATATTCCTAAACCGCTCCTAACACATTGTTTAATCGCTTCGATGCTCTGAAATTCCAGACTTTCTTTAACTTTTAATTTCTTGTAATGGATATATTCATTAAAAACAGCCTTATAACCGCAACTACGTTCGGTATAAAGTACAGCCCCCAGTTCAAGATTCTTTTCAAGAGTCGGGCTGATGATCACCATTTTTTCTCTCATCAGCTGTTCACAGTGGAGTTCGGGCAATTTCCATCCATCACTTTCCAATACTAATGCAATATCGATTTCTCCTGTTTGAAGACAGGCCATAATATCTTGGAAATCAAGTGTTTTGAGGGATAAATTCACATTCCGATATACTTTTTTATACTCGACAAGAAGAGATGGGACGCGATGAATCATAAGTGATTCCGATACACCCAGTGTAAGATCACCTGTAGGTTCGTTGTCTGTCGTTAAAGCTTGATCGTATAATTCAATGATTTTTAAAGCGTAAGGAAGAAACTGTTCTCCGTAGTGGGTTAGCACGACTTTTTTACCCAAACGATCAAAAACAGGTTTTCCGATCTCAGCTTCCAACTCCTTGATATGTGCAGTGACGGAGGACTGGGCGTAACCTAGATGCTCAGCAGCTTTTTTAAATCCGCCTTTTTCAACAATAGTTTTCAGGGTTATGAGATGACGAAGCTCCACGTTTTCACACCTTTGTATGTAAAATTTATGACATGACTATAGTTCATTATTAATGAACGTTTAATTCTAATATATCAATTTTACTGCACATAAAACTCTGATTTATAATGTACCTGTCTGCAGACAACAATTCAACCTAAATTTATCGGACGATGTGATCCTGCCAGGAACCCGAACTCTACAAAGGAGTGTGAATTCAAAAATGGACAACACAGGCAAGAAGAAGATTATTGAACACTTCCTCAGCCTTTATGGGCAAGGTCGTTGGGGGGACCCTCAGAACACGGAGCCGTTGAATGCACTACTCGACATGCTCACCGATGATGTCGAGTGGTGGATGAGCGGACTTCCACACCCCGGGTTCGTCTCCAAGGATGAATTCCGATCGATGCTGGCCCCGCTGAACGACATTACTGACGGGCCACTTCAGATCGTCCCTACCGGTTGGATCATCCAAGGGGACCGTGTGGCAGTGGAGGCCTACTCAACGATGAAGTTGAAGAGTGGACTTCGCTATCAGAACCATTATCATTTTCTCTTTGAGCTCCGGGGCGATAAAATCGCCGTCTACCACGAGCATCACGACACGGCCCACGTTAACGACGTATTAGTCAATATCACGGGTGACGCCGGGAAATAAGCAAAAAGGATGAGTTTAGATCCACCGTTTGCCGAATGTGAATCTTGCTCATCCTTTTTCAACCATTACAATATTTCAATGTACCCTTCTGTTCCATTCACGCGAATGCGTTGCCCGTCTTTGATCAGCCCGGTAGCATTTTCCACTCCGACAACTGCCGGCAAGCCATATTCACGAGCGATAACGGCTTCATGGGTCATCAGTCCGCCAACTTCGGTAACCAGGCCTTTAATGGATACAAATAATGATGTCCAGCCAGGGTCAGTAAAGGCGGTGACTAATATATCTCCATCTTCCAGATCAGCATCTTCCATGTTTAAGATGATACGTGCTCGTCCTCTATAACTCCGGTAGAAACAGGTAGACCTACAAGCGCTTTGTCTGGCAGATTTTCTCGTTTGTACTCGCCCACAATGATTTCACCATCAGACGTGATTACACGTGGGGGAGTTAGCTTTTCGAAAAGTTTGTAATCGTCCTTTCGTGTACTGATGATCTGATAATCCAGTTTATTTGTGCGTACGACTTCGTGAAGCTCTTCAAAAGTGAGATAGTATATATCTTCTTTTTCATGAATAACGCTTGCGTGTACGAGTTGTTCGGCTGTTTTCAGTAAAGCCTGCTTATAAACGAAGTAGCGATTAATATAACTATATTTTGGATATTCCCGATATCCAATGAGATTCCGGACTAGGTCGATCATTCGTTTTGTCTCTTTGGCTTTTTGTTCGCCATCCGGTAATTGCTTCAATCGTTCTAATAACTCTTGTTCTTTTTTCAAAGCTTCCTGTCGCCCTTGCTCAAACTTCCGCTTTCCGGCATTAGGCTCAAAATTTTTGATATTACCCAGAATCATGGGGACAAGTGTAATTGGTTTTTCGCTCCAACGGGTTCTGGTAATATCGATTTCACCGGCAGTGGCTAGTTCATGGATATCCGAGCGTTTTCTATAATCTCCATACTATTGCTTCTCCTCCCGCTGCTTCCATGCTGTAAAGAAAGCCTAGGCGACCGGGATTTCGGAACAGGGCGAGCAGACGATTCAGGACTTCATTCAAGCTCTCACCACCCACGAAGATTTGAATCCCAAAACATTGAAAGAGTACGCAAGCGACTTGAAGCATTTTATCGTTTCAAATTGAAGATGTGGCTACTCCAACATTAACACGATACCGGGAAGTTGCACAAAAAGTAATGGAATTGAAACCAGCGACCATTAACCGACGGCTTATAACTCTGAAACGTTTTTTCGAGTGGGCCGTATCGGAATCCAGGATTCGTCGAGACCCTTCGAAGCTGGTCAAATTGGTTTCGGGAGAAAAGGTAAGCCCAAGACAGATGACAGATAAAGAAGAAGCTGCATTGATCGCTGCGGCTGAGCACAGCGGTTCTCTTCGGGACCAGACGATTCTAATCATGATGTTTCACACCGGCTTGCGGACAATGGAAGTGTGTGACCTGGCTCCCAGAGATATTCAAATCGGTAAACGCAGTGGCCATTTAACAGTCCGATCCGGAAAAAGGAATAAACAGCGAGAAGTTCCTTTGAACGCTACGTGCAGAGCTGCTTTAGAAAAATATCTGGCAGAACTTACTCCGAACAGCCCTTATTTGTTTCCATCGGAGAAGACCGGTTATCGATTAACCGAACGTGCTTTACGTCATTTGATTCAAAAATATGTGAAAGCCGCCCGGCTAGAAGGATTAAGCGCCCACGATCTACGGCACCGCTTCGGCTATGTTATGGCAGAAAACACGCCGTTGCACCGTTTGGCGCAAATTATGGGACACGATAGTCTGGACACAACGATGATTTATGTCAAAGCAACCCGTGTGGATCTGCAAGCGGAAGTCGAAAAAATAGCATGGCAATAGGGGGATTAGAACGATGTACGCAAGAGTAAGGGAACTGCTGACTCCGGAGGAACGGTTGCAATATTTGCAAATACCGTCTGATCTCGGCGAATGGGAATTGGGCACCTATTTCACATTTACCAAGCATGACCTTGAAATCATCCAGCAGCGGCGAAGAGATTATAATCGACTTGGCTTCGCCGTGCAGTTGTGCGTACTTCGTTATCTCGGCTGTACGCTTTCTGATATAAAGGAAGTGCCGGTTCATATTCTTCGTTATATTGCAGTGCAAATCAATACTGATGTGTATTCCTTTGCATCTTACGGCGAACGGGAAGCTACGAAATATGAGCATTTAGAGGAAATCCGGAAGGAGTATGGTTACCAGACATTTACATTGAGCGAGTATCGTTCTTTGTGCAAGCATCTTTTTAGCCATGCAATGGCAAACGGCAATCCCTTACACCTGATTCAGCTCGCACTTGAAGATTTACGTAAACGTAAAATCATTCTGCCCTCAATGGCTACGATTGAAAGAGCAGTTTGGGAAACTCGCAAACGGACAGAAGAAAAAATATTCAAGCTGCTCAGCAGTTCACTGACAGAATTACAAATTGCCAAGCTGGATTGCGTCTTAACCACCATGCCGGAAAGCAGCAAAACTTACTTGGCGTGGTTAAGGGAAATTCCAGGTAGGAACTGATCCGTTTGTTGCGCTTGATGCCGTTATGCCGTGGGATCAGATCGTCGCATCCGTGGAAGAAGCTAAACGGCTATCGCGGCCCGTAGATTACGACTATTTGGACTTGCTGGAAAAGAAATTCTATGCGCTCCGGAAATACACGCCAACACTGCTAAAATCGTTGGAGTTTCAGTCTACTAAGTCGGCAGAGCCGCTAATGAAAGCGGTTGATATCATCCGGGAAATGAACGAAACCGGAAAACGAAAAGTTCCGGAAGGCGCACCGCTGAACTTCGTTTCAAACCGCTGGCAAAAACATGTTTACGACGACGACGGAACCATCAACCGGCATTACTACGAAATGGCTGTCCTGACAGAGCTGCGGAATTATGTTCGTTCTGGGGACGTATCCATTGTCGGAAGCCGTCAGCATAAGGACTTCGAGGAATACCTTGTACCGAAAGCTGATTGGAATATTCTTGATCCTAACGCTACAAAGCTTGCCGTTAGCTTGTCCGCAAAGGAATATCTTGAAGAGCGTACTGAATCACTGCTTCAAAGATTAAACTGGGTTTCGGACCATATCGATGAACTGGACGGCGTTAATTTGGAGAACGGGAAATTGCATATCGAGCGATTGGAGAAAGATGTTCCCGATGAATCCCGGAATTTCAGCCTTTCCCTATATGAACTGCTGCCACGAATTAAGCTAACGGATCTGCTCATGGAAGTAGCCAACTGGACTAATTTTCATGAGCAATTTATTCACGCGTCCAGTAATCGCGCTCCGAACGAGGAAGAAACGACAATCCTCATGGCTACCCTTATGGCAATGGGAACGAACATTGGACTTACAAAAATGGCTGAAGCCACGCCGAACATTTCATATCGGCAAATGGCTAATACAGCGCAATGGCGGCTGTACGAAGACGCGATGAATAAAGCACAGGCTGTTCTTGTAAATTTCCATCACAAGCTTGCTCTGCCCTCATATTGGGGAAACGGCACGACCTCATCATCTGATGGTATGCGCGTCCGGATTGGAGTTTCGGCACTTCACGCAGACGCGAATCCCCATTACGGAACCGGAAAAGGAGCTACGATTTATCGGTTCGTGAGTGACCAATTTTCTACGTTCTACACGAAAGTCATCAATACGAACGCTCGGGATGCCGTACACGTCATCGACGGTTTGCTCCACCATGAAACGGACTTAGCCATCGAGGAGCATTATACGGATACAGCAGGGTACACCGATCAAGTCTTTGGTTTAACACATCTGCTCGGATTTCGCTTTGCGCCGCGCTTACGCGATCTGGCTGATTCCAAGCTCTACACTATCGGGAAATCTTCTGATTTTCCTAAATTAGAGAAGCTGCTTCGCGGACAGATTAACACAAAGATCATTCAAGAAAACTACGATGATGTTCTCCGGCTGGCTCACTCCATCCGGGAAGGCACCGTTTCAGCATCACTCATTATGGGGAAGATCGGTTCCTATGCAAGACAGAATAGCTTGGCTACCGCGCTGCGAGAAATGGGGCGTATTGAGAAAACGATCTTCATTCTGGATTACCTTTCGAGCGAGGCGCTACGGCGAAAAATCCATCGGGGGTTAAACAAAGGGGAAGCCATGAACGCGTTGGCCAGAGCAATTTTCTTTGGCAAACATGGCGAGCTGCGAGAACGTGCGTTACAAGACCAGCTCCAACGGGCAAGCGCATTGAATATCATAATTAATGCAATTAGCGTTTGGAATACCGCCTATCTCCAGCAAGCAACAGAACACCGCAAAAAGCAAGGAAAGCTTCAGGAGGAACTACTAAACCACATTTCTCCCCTTGGATGGGAGCACATTAATTTCTTAGGCGAATACAAATTCAATTTCAAGCAGAATACGTCTCTCAATTCCTTACGACCGCTTAAACAACAGGAAGTTGAATGACCAGTGATCTGGGGCCGTACCCGGCTTAGAGTAAGAAAAAACGCTAAGTCGGGTACGGCCGAAGGCTTAGCGTATATTTTCGTTAAAATGTTGGCGGGACCCCTAAAAGAACTAATCGCTCACCATTCATTGTATTACTCCAGTAAAAGAAAAAATCGTACATTAGGGCAAACAGCCTAATGTACGATCAGGTAGGTTTCAAGCAGTACTATAATCTATCAATCTTTTGTAGCATCTACAGAGACAATGAGTTATCGCTATTTGTACGCATTTCCTTCTTATGCTTCCGCTTCAGCTTCAGATTAGCTACTACCATATAAAGAGTCGGAACTACAAACAACGTTAAAATGGTTGAAAAGATGAGTCCGAATATAATGGTCGTTGCCAGCGGCTTGAACAGGACCTCTCCTATTGTAGCAATTGGGATCATACCGACAATCGCAGTTAGTGAAGTGAGCAAGATCGGACGGAAACGGGCAGAGCATGCCATAAGAATCGCCTCTGTCAAATCAGCCCCTTCACGCCGCGCATCTTCAATAAACTCTATCAACACGATACCATTACGCACGACAATACCAGCAAGTGAAATGATACCCATAATACTCATAAAGCCAATTGGCATACCTGAAATAAAACTACCCAGGATTCCTCCAGCCGCAGCCAGATAAACTGTGGTCATAATAATTAGCGGTGTGGAAACCGAGTAAAATTGCATGGTAATCAAGAGAAGAATAAGAAAAACAACGATAATAGCTAATTTGCCCAAATCCATAAATATATCGGACTGCGCAGATGTTTCCCCTCCCATCTCCCAAGTGTACCCCGGTTCAAACTGTGTGTTTGCAAGCTTGCTACGAATGTCCTGGGTAAGCTCGGTAGCCGTACGCCCATTGGCATTGGCTGAAATTGTTACAGTCCGTTCCAGATCATAACGATGAATTTGCTGGATGGAAAAGTCCGGTTTCATCATAGCTAACTGGGACAAGGGAATTTGCTCGTTTGCCGCATTGGTCACAGTTAATTGTTGGAATAATACCTCTGGATCATTATTTGGCTTGTCCATGTAGATATTGATATCCAGCAATTCTTTACCCGTATCAAAGTCCGTCACATTCACCCCGTCCCCCATTAATAACAAAGTACGGGTTAAGTTGGAATAGCTCACTTTATATTTGTCCAGGGCCTGCTGGTTGACTTGAAAATTCAAATTATAGCTTTGCATCCCCATATTATCAGTTACATCTACAGTCCCGGTGGTCCCCGCAACAATTTCTTTTACTTTAGTTGCCATTTTTTGCAGTTTTCCAATGTCTTCACCTTTAATACGGATAGATACTGCACTACCAACCGGAATACCTAGTTGAGGCACACGTATGCTGATGGATGCTGATGGATATTTAGCTTGCAGTGTATTTGTCCAACGATCCACTGTTTTTTGGAGATCAAATAACCCCTTTTTTCCAACGACAGCAAGCTGTCCGTGAACCGCTCCCCCAGAGCCACCGCCACCTGCTACATCACTGTACATCTGAGGTGCGCCTCCGCCTGCCGCTGCCGACAGTCGTTCTGTTTCTGGCTGTTTTTGGACCCAGTTCCCGATCTCGTTTATAACCTGATTGGTAGCTTGCAAGGATGTTCCTTCTGGCATCGTTACACTGATGGTGGCATCTGCCTGATCGGATTCCGGAAATAATTGAATGGGAACAACCGCAACTAGTCCATATGTTGCCGTACCAATCGTAAGACCTAGAAGAGCGGTAAAAAGCGGACGTCGCAGTATTTTCGGCATCCAGCTCTTGGAGTATACATTAGAGAGAGACTGTATTTGATTCCCAAGAAGCCCGGGCGGCTTGACTGCTTGACTACGCTCCTTCCCCTTGCGGCGTTGATCGTACCATTGGCGGAAAATAGGAATGATCGTAAGCGACATAATCATCGAAGCCAGCATCGTTAACGATATCACGGTAGGAATCGGCTTAATAAAGTCTCCAATATTGCCCGGCAGAAATAAAAGCGGGGCAAAGGCTGCAACCGTAGCCAGCGTGGCTGTAATGATTGACAAGGAGACCTCTTTCGTTCCTTTAATGGCTGCCTGGGTAGCATCTTCCCCAAATTCAGAGCGTCGTCGTTCAATGTTGTCATTGACCACGACGGCATCATCGACCAATATACCTAGTACAATGATTAATCCGATGACCGAAATTTGATTCAGCGTCGTCCCTGTCATCGGCAAGAAAATAAAGCCGATAGCAATAGAAACAGGAATAGCCAGAGCGACAAACGCAGAAGTCAGCAAATTTAATCCTAATGTACAAACCACAATGACCGATAAAATAGCGATGATCATCTCTTTGGTCAGATTACCAAAGATTTCACTTACACGATCATTTTGAGCAAACAGCAGTTCAAAATGTACATCCTTAGGCAAGCTGCTCGCAAGTTCATTAATTTTGGCTGTTACCGCTTTGGAAACCGTTGGCACATCTGTACCTGTATCTCCACTCAAACTGATCGAAATCGCAGGCTTAGTATTCACATACGTATAATTACCCGCCTTTTTAAAAACAAGCGAGGCTGTACCTACATCCTTCAAATATATCGGAAATCCATCTTCGTTGCTTGAAATCTCGATGTTATTTAAAACACTCGGGTCAGTTGAGGCATTCACCGTCAATTGGTAAGTGCGCTCATTAAATTCCAGGCTTCCTGTAGGAACCCTGTCGTTTTCATCCTTAATGGCTTGAACGACCTGTTCCCAGGAGAGGTTATATTGCTGCATTTTTTGTGTGTTTAAACTGACTCGTATTTCTTGGTCCGGTATTCCTTGAATACTAACTTTCGAAATACCCGGAACCGTTTTTAATTGATCTTTCCAGGTGCTCATCAATTCTTTTAGCGAGTATAAATTCTCAACTTTATCAGAGGTAATGGCATATGAACCGATAAAAGAGCTTGTCATGCTATCATTTATAATGGGTTGCTTGGCATCAGCCGGAAGCTCGGACTGTGCATCCTGCACCTTTGTGCGAAGATCAGACCACACTTTTGTCGGGTCCGCATCATTCAAAGCTTCTATACTTATGCTGGATTGGCCTTTAGATGAAGTGGAAGAAATCGTTTTGACACCTTGGACTTCTTTAATTTTCTGTTCCAATATCTTGGTAATGGTTTGCTCAATTCTTTCAGGCGAGGCGCCCGGATAGACAGTTGTAACACTTGCTGCCATAGGAACAACATCGGGCTGTTCCTGTTTAGGTAGCGATGTAAAGTTGAAAAGTCCCAGCATAATGCACATGCCAAAGAAAATAAGGGTAATCTTCTGCTTTTTAACGATGTATTTAATCATTTGGACGACTCCTTCGATTCCCCAAGTACATCACCATTAAATAAGGTTCCTGCTCCTTGCGTAACGATGAGATCACCTGCTTGCAGTCCGGAGATAACTTCGAACTGATTATTCGTCACTTTTCCAACTTTAATCGCTGTTTTAACGGCCTTATCATTTACAGCTTTGAAAACATAAGGGTCATCTCCGTTGCTAATTACAGCCTCTACTGGCACTAACAATGCATCGGTTTGACTCACGCTTTTAGCGGCACTGATAACTTGTCCCGGCTTCCAATTCAGCTCAGGATTGGGAATGCTGACTTCCACATTGATGCTTCCTGTTTTGGAATTAGTCGATGGATAGATCTGGGTGACAGTCCCTGTTCGAATTTCATTATAGAGAGAGACATTGACTTTTTGATCTTTCTTCCAGGATAAGATTTCACTGTCTGGTACGGGCAGAAGCACTTTTAAAGTACTAATATTTCCAACCGTAAATGCCTCACTCCCGCTGGAGCCCAGTTGACCATCAGAAACCTTTTTCTCAATCACAACACCGGTGATCGGAGAAGTTAAGGTAGCTTTTTTCAGAGACAAAGATGACTGTTCATATGCAGCTACTGCATCCTCATAAGTCGCCTGCGCCTGAGCTTTACTGGCCAGTCCTTGTTGCCTAGTAGCGATAGACGACTCCAGCCCTGCCCTGGCCTGATCTACACCAGCCGAAGCTTGGGCACGCTCTTCCTGAGAAGCCCCTGCAAGCAGGAGCGACAATTGCTCTTGCGCGTCAACCAAATTTTTATGTGCGTTCGTTAGTTCGAGTTGCGCATTTTCATTTTCCGTCAATGATACCCCACCTGCCTGAAATAAACTTTGGCTCCGGGCAGCATCTGCCTTTTTCTTGTTGTAACTACTGGCTGCCGCATCTACGGCATTCTGTGCCTTTACAATTTCCTGTTTTTTTGCGCCGTTGTTTAATTCCTGTAATTTGGATTGGGCCGCGTCAACCTGGGATTGTGCATTACGAATACCTGCCTGTGCCGATTGAACAGAAGCGTCCGCTTGGCTGACACCTGCTTTTGCCTTTTCCATGGTTGCCCTTGCCCGATCGAGCTGCAACTGGTAAGCGGATGTGTCTAACTTCGCAAGGATACTTCCTTTTTGTACAGAGTCTCCTACCTCAACCATCGTGTTCAATATACGTCCATCCGCTTCAAAGGAAACTGTGGCTTCATGGCTTGCCTGCAATGTTCCCGCCAAATTAAATTCATTAGCCAGCGGCTTCATCGTCACTTTTTGAATTTGTACCGGCTGACCGGATTTTGGAGCGGTGGTGTCCTCCGAAGGGCTTGAGCAACCAGACACCACCATAGCGAAAGTGACTCCCGTGACTAGCATTTTGATTCGTGTACTATTCAACAATTTCATCCTCCTCGACTTCCTCTAACAGTTATCAGAATCCAAGATATTAAACTGCATGTATTCTCTTTTCACATTACAACAGTTAACAAACAAAAAAATCGTACATAAGGGCAAGCACCTCATGTACGATTGGGCAGATCAAAATACCTATATTTTTTTGAGATTTCCTGTTATTAAAGATGCAGGATACCTCGTTCCAGAGACACGGCTACCGCTTCAGATCGGGAATCGACGCCGAGCTTGTTGTAAATGTTCGTCAAATGTGCTTTCACAGTCCGTTCTGAAATCCCCATATCGAACGCTATTTCTTTGCTCCTAAGCCCCCGTGCAACGGACTGTAATATGAGTATTTCTTTTTCGGTCAGTATTGAAGTATCTTCACGCTGCTCACGCTCGGATTCCTTCTTGCTTGTATTAGCAAAAACTCTGGCCGTAATTTCCGGCTGAAGAAGTGTCTCTCCCCTTAATGCGGATTCAATCGTCCGAAATAAATTTTCACGGCTGGTATCCTTTAATAAATATCCTTTGGCTCCCAAAGATAGCCCCTGAATCATTAAATCATCCTCGTTGTAGGTTGTCAGGATAATAATCGGCGTTTTATTTTGCTTCTCTTTTAAAGCTTTCATCGTTTCCAATCCGCTCATATGTGGCATATATAGATCCATTAAGATTACATCTGGCCGAAGCTCCTCAACCAGGGCAAGCGCTGTTTCTCCTTCTTCCGCTTCACCAACCACTTCGTAGCTGTCATTTGTTTCTATAACAAGCTTTAGCCCTTCTCTAACCACCCAATGATCATCTACGATTAATATTTTATATTTCATAAAATGTCTCCTTTAGCAAGGGGTGCCTCTATTTTAACAGTTGTTCCTTCTTGAGCTGTGCTGCTGATCTTGATGATTCCGCCCAGCAAGCGTGCACGCTCATGAATGCCTATCAGTCCATAATGTCCTGATTGTCTTGCAATGATATTTGTATTAAATCCTTTTCCATCATCACGGATTTCTATAGAAAGTATACCTTGATGATCTAAAATAGAGATCCACACGTTCTTGGCATGCGAATGCCTGGCTACATTCGTTAGACATTCACTTATGATGTGTAGTCCATGCTCAATCATCAGCCTGGATACCGAGGCTTTAATCTTGATATCCAGTGATGTTTGAATTCCGGTAGCCATCGTAAAACGCTGTGCTTCTTCCCGGATTGCATCAGCAAAGTCGACTTCCGAGGCTGATTTGGAGCGCAGATTGTCGATTGCCCGTCGTGAGTCTGCCAACGCCTTGCGCGCTTGTGACATGGACTGCTGAACGATTTCATGAGCTCTCTGCGCGCTGCCTTTTGTCAGGTGAGCATCTATGGCTTCCAGCTGCATAATAAGCCCGGCAAGACCTTGAGCGAGTGTATCATGCAAATCCCGTGCCATGCGTTGCCGTTCATTGGCTAGCGTAAGCTCTTCCACTTTTTGGTGTGCAAGCTCCAGCTCAGCAAGAAAATTTTGGGTACGAATCCGTGCATTAACCTGCCTGTAGAAAAGATTAGCGTAGGCAGCCACGACAATGGCAATAAGAATAAGCAGCGAAATAAATAACACGGAGCTATCGCTGTCGTAACTCCATATCATGTAAGAACAAAAAAGCAGATAGAAACCAAAAAACACAAATACAACTTTTTTTGCTTGATAATAAACACCAATGCTTTGACCGATTAAAGCAGGTGTTAATCCAACCAGCACAATGGGAAAGCTTTTAGGCAGAAGAAAGGCGCTTGAAAAGATGATCGCTCCTTGAATAATAAAATAAAACCATGAACAGTAGTGTAAAACTTTACGAACATGCCAGTACAAAAGTACGTGCACAATCATGGCCAAGGAAAACAAAATACTTTGAAACGGCAGTATTGTATATTTATTCTGAAAAATAAGCCCTTCACTATGAATCAAAATGGCCCATATTATAATAGGAACTCTGGATGTACTAATTCGATCTCTATCGCCGTCGTTTATCTTCAAGTTTACACCTTGATCATGTTCATTGGATTCTTTGTCCATAGTCCACCTCTTTATGTCTTGGGTTCAACTTTTATATTTTATCATTTTGCGGCTTTAGTTAAAAAAATAAAACAATTCCTCAAACCATTTTACAAAATGGCGGAGTTAAAAAAAACGTACACATGGGCGAGGACCTATGTACGTTTGGGCAAAGTGTGTTTTATCCCTTCGATCTAATTGTTAAAGACAATATTTCAAATCCTTATAAGTTCCTTAGAATCATCCTTTACATTAGTCCCCAGAACGAATGAAAAGGATGAACTGATATGGATAACATGATTTTACAGACTCACAATCTCTGCAAAAGCTTCAAAGGCCAACAGGCAGTGAACAACGTTTCACTGTCCATTCAGAAGAATTCTGTCTATGGCCTGCTCGGGCCAAACGGGGCCGGAAAATCAACTACGCTGAAAATGCTAACCGGTATGCTCCGTCCGACATCCGGCGAAATTTTATATGAAGGGCATCCCTGGTCGCGAAAGAACCTTGCCCAGATCGGTGCGTTGATCGAATCTCCTCCGCTTTATGAAAATTTGACAGCCAGAGAGAATTTGAAGGTCCGTACCACCCTGCTCGGACTGCCTGATTCGCGGATTGATGAAGTACTAAACATGGTTGATTTGACCCACACCGAAAAAAAACGTTCCGGTCAGTTCTCGATGGGTATGAAGCAGCGGCTGGGCATTGCGATTGCGCTCCTGAACCGTCCCAAGCTGCTGATCCTGGACGAGCCGACCAACGGACTTGACCCGATTGGCATTCAGGAGCAGCGCGAGCTGATTCGTTCCTTTCCGAAGCAGGGGATTACCGTGATTCTCTCCAGTCACATCCTGTCCGAAGTCGAACAAATCGTTGATCATGTTGGCATCATCGCTGGCGGCGTGCTGGCTTATCAGGAGGCGGTTACTCCGGGACAAAACCTGGAATCGTTGTTCATGCAAATTGCACGGGAATACCGGAAGGGCGGTGAGTAAGATGCAGCAATACATAGCAGCAGAACATTTGAAGTTAAAGCGTACCTTTACCAAAAAGCTCGTCTGGCTTGCCCCCATCGTCACACTTCTGTTGTGTACTGGGCTCATGGGGGGAAATATGTTCCAAAGCGCCAGCTACAATTGGTGGTATACCATGCTGCTGCCCGGTGCCCTTACCATAATGTGCGCAGGAGTGATCCAAAAGGACAGCAGGAAGCTTAATTACCGTGCTGTCCTCGGAGTGCCTGTAGACCTGCTTCGTGTCTGGTTCGGTAAAATCGGGGTTTGCGTAAGTCTTTTTTTCGTCTCCTCCCTTATCTTGTTTATTGGGATAACCATTGGCGGATTCGTGTTCTCAAGCTCCGTGTCATTGGTGGAAAGCGTCGCTGCAAGTCTGCTGCTGTTCATCACTTTTTTATGGCAAATTCCACTTTGCCTGTTCCTTGCAGACCGAATCGGCATGTTTGCCACACTGATCATCAACATGGTCGGCAACGTAGCCTGCGCTATCCTGTTTGCTACCTCTACCGTGTGGTGGTCGGTCCCCTATGCAATTCCAGCCCGTTTGATGTGCGCCGTTATTCAGGTTCTGCCCAATGGACTTGCCGTTCCTGCGGGAGATTTGCTCCTGGATAGACGTGTTATTGTACCCGGCGTAGTAATTTCACTCGGCCTGTTCATAATTCTGTCGGCACTGACGGCGATGTCTTTCCGCAAACGGGAGGCCAAGTAAAATGATATCTTTTTTCCGCTATTTGAAAGCCGATATGCTCAAACTTAGAAGGCAGCCTATGCTGCTTGTGCACCTCTTTGTACCGCTCTTGGGCATATCTATCTTTCTGGCCTACTATTCTTTCACTCCGTACTTACCGACTTCTAAGGTGGAAGGCTATTTGCAGGTCTTGGCCGTGTCCCTTCCTACCCTGATCGGCATCGTCTGCTCCATGGCTACCGATCAGGAAGCAGCCGCCGGGAAATTTCAGCAGCTCTTGACCTCGCCGGTCAAGCTGCTGCCCTTCCTAAGCAAGTTCAGCCTGCTCCTGATTTTGGGACTTGGCAGTGTTCTACTCGCCTCGGTCGGTTTTGGTACAGGCTTTATATACCTTTTGGATGAGTCTCCGTATAGTTTGGGATTCTATGTGCTTGCTGCCTGCATCCTGTTTTCCGCCAGTATCTTTATTTATGCTTTCCATTTCTTCATGAGTGTGCGATTCGGCAAAGGAGCATCCATCGGTCTGGGCATTGCGGAGAGTCTGCTGTCCGCTTTGCTTCTCACCGGGCTGGGTGACCATCCTTGGATATACATCCCCTGTGCCTGGGCTTCCCGGTTCGTCACGATTTGGGTACAATACGGTGCAGGCTCAGCAGCTGCTCCCCCTAACGTGATGCAGCTCGATTGGGAAATTGGATATTGCGCGCTTGGAACCTTAGCGATCATGGTATTATTGGGATTATGGATTTGGCGCTGGGAAGGGCAAAATTCGTTGGAGTAGAGAAAGCAAAGGAAGTGAAATAAAGTATGGCAAACTTGTTGGCCGTTGATGATGAACCTGCCGTTTTGGCACTCCTTCAAAATATTTTGCAAAAAGATGGCCATGTGGTCACCGTGGTCTCCACCTCCTCACAGGTTCTCACCATGCAGCTTGGAGCATTTGACCTCATACTGCTCGATGTGATGATGCCAAAGATGGACGGGTTCACACTCTGCCGGGAAATACGCGGCAAGGTAGACTGTCCGATACTATTCCTCACCGCAAAATCCATGGAGAACGATGTGATGGTGGGACTTGGTGAAGGCGGAGACGATTATATTATCAAACCGTTTGGGGCCGGAGAGCTGCGCGCGCGCATCAACGCTCACCTCAGACGGGAAAACCGTGAACGGCGTAATGTGTTCTGTATCGGGGACGTTCATTTCAATCTGTCCGGTAAGGAAATCACCGTTCAGGACGTCATGGTCCCGTTTACCAAAAGCGAATATGCAATATGTGAGTTTCTAGCCCTGAACCGGGGCCAGGTGTTCTCTAAAGAGCGGATATACGAATCCGTCTTCGGGTTTAACGGAGATAGTGATTCCGCCACCATCGTGGAGCATATCAAGAATATCCGGGCCAAGCTTGGCAAAGCAGAGGTTTCTCCGGTAGAGACGGTTTGGGGGATCGGATACCGATGGAAATAATCAAAGTACAGCAAAAACGAAAGTCGACCAAACTGCGGACTATTTTCCTCGGTTATTTAGCTATATTCTGTATCGGGACGATTGCACTCGCCCTGTTCCTGGTCCTCATCTTCTATGTCCTGATGTCTAATGGTGCCCTTCTTCCAGCGAACTATGCGGAGAAGCAGGTACTGGAAGCCAAGACCATCCTTGAAGCGGGCAAGCCCCTTCAGCCGGACTTCAAGCAGACACTGTATAACTACGCGTTATTCACTTCAGACGGTAGCCTTATGGAGGGGGATCTTACTGAAAAACAGGCGAAAGCCGCCTGGAACCTTACGCAGCATAGTGATACGACTTATCAGTTCCCCTACAACTATGTAAGAGTCCCACATCATAATAAGATTACCGTGATGCGCTACTCGATCGCGGCACAGTTTGAACCCCCTATCCTGCGCCAATATATGCCAAACGCGGAGTTGTCCTTTTTTGCTGTATTTTGCATCACCTTTCTGGTGGGAGTTGCCCTACTGGCTTCCTCCTTCGGGCGAAAACTGGGGCGCAAAATGAGCGGACTGCAGCAAGCTGCACAGCAAATCCAAGCACAGGATCTGGACTTCTCCATTAAGCTCAGTGGCGTTACGGAGATCGATCAGCTGCTTCATTCCATGGATAGGATGAAAGAAACACTAAAGGCCTCACTGCAGAAGCAGTGGGACCTTGAAAAAAGCCGTCGTGAGCAAATCAGTGCTCTGGCACACGATGTCAAAACACCGCTCACCATCGTTCGCGGGAACGTAGATCTACTGTCCGAAACCGAGCAATCCGAGGAGCAAAAGGAGTATACCGCTTATATAGCGGAGAGCACCAGACAGATGGACCAGTATATCAAGACGCTCATTGAAATTACAAAGGCGGAAACAGCAGTGAACCTGCAAGCGGAAACGATAGATACTGAGTACTATTTAACTAAAGTGAAAGATCAGGTACTAGCCTTGACTGCCGCCAAAAAAATATCCGTAGTGTTCGATGTATACAACCTTCCTGACACGCTGTACGCTGACCCGGTTCTGCTTGAGCGAGCCATCATGAATGTGACCTCCAACGCAGTAGACCAAGCGTCGGAGCATAGCGAGATTCGACTGATCGTAGAGACAGTAAAACACTCTATCCGCTTCACCGTCATAGATGAGGGCCCGGGCTTCTCCTCGGAAGCACTCAAACAGGCAGCTGAACAATTTTATATGGGCGATTCGTCCAGAAGATTAAATGGACATTACGGAATGGGGCTGTACATTACCAAATCTATCGTCAACCTGCATGGCGGAACGCTGCACATCGCTAACTCCACTCAGACGGGAGGCGGGCAGGTAAGTATCGAAATTCCGATCAGTCGAATATCGACATGATCGGAATTTACCCAGGAACCAGATATAATCGGCTACATTTAAGCCTTAGACAGTAGGAACCGTTCCACCATCGATGACATAGTTGGCGCCTGTAATGGAGCCGGCACGGTCAGAAGCCAAGAATGCTACCAATTCGGCAACTTCTTCCGGATAACCGGGACGGCCTAACGGAATGCCTCCCAAAGCATCCATTACGGATTGAAGCGCGCGCTCAACACTGCCTGTTACCTTAGCAATATTCTCCATCATTGCATCAGCAGCAGTGGTTTGGATAAATCCTGGTGATACGGTATTAATACGGATGCCTTTGGGAGAAAACTCCTTGGATAAGCTTTTGCTATAGTTAGTCAAAGCGGCTTTGGAAGCAGCATAAGGTACAGTTGACTCGTACAGTGGCAATTTGCCTTGAATAGATGAAATGTGAACAATTGCACCTTTGCCATTGTCCAGCATCAACGGGAGCAATCCACGATCCAGACGAACAGCAGCAAGTAAATTCCAATTTAAGGTTTCCATCCAGTTCTCATCTGTTGCTGCTAGAGCACCGCCTGGAGGAGTATTAGAACCGCCAACATTATTGACTAAGATGTCAATGGTTCCAAAACGCTTTTGAACTGCCTGGACAACCGTTTCTACACCTTCAAGGGTTGAAATGTCTGCTTGAACAAACAGGTTAGGATCAGCAAGCTCAGCCGGAATGGAACGTGCAGTCGTCAGGACGGCAGCACCAGCCGCCGCAAATCTTTGCGCGATCTTTTCCCCCATCCCTTTAGTACCGCCTGTTACAAGCACTTTCTTACCTTCGAATTCAGTCATTGGATTTGCATAAGTGATAGCCATTAAATTTGATTTCCTCCTTTTATTCAAAAAAAACGCCCTTCTCCTCTTTCGGAATTCCTTCAATAATCATTCCACGATAGGTTCCGCCCTTCAATCGGTGCTGCACAGCATCCTGATAGGCGGGACTATAATACCAAGCTTTTGCTTCCTCAAAACTAGGGAACTCCAGCAACGCAGCTCCTTCAGCTTCAGGACCCTCGATAACTTCATGCACACCATACACGGCTAATGGTGTAACAGGATGCCCTTCCAAGCCGATTGGAGCTTTGGCGGAATAAAGCTTGAGTTCTTCCGGATCATTCGTTTTCTCCCGTATAAAAATGACATAGGCCGTCATACTGGATTACAACTCCTTTCGTTATTTGTGAAGTCTCCCAAACCCAAAGTTATTGTAATCTTGACATGAATTGATTGTCTAATTTATAGTTTTAATGAAATCTATTATTATTATTCATAATTCAAGAGGTGTTCCTATTGGAGCTTACGCAATTGCAGTATTTTTTAACGGTTGCCCGTCTTCAACATATGACCAGCGCATCAAAGGCGCTTAACATAACCCAACCTGCATTAAGTCATGCGATTTCCAAACTGGAAAATGAACTCGGAATTCCTCTATTTGAACGGAATGGCCGGAATGTAGAGCTCAACCGATACGGGAGAATATTTAGCAAATGGGTCGAGGAAGCCCTGAATAATCTTGAAAAGGGAAAACAGGAGATTGAAGAATTATCCAATCCCGATCATGGTGTCATACACATTTCTTATTTGAACATTTTGGGTATTGATCTGGTTCCAGCTTTAATCAGGGATTATCAGATCACCAATCCGAATGTGCGTTTTGATTTGACACAAGGCAACCTTGGCGACATCAACGAGCATTTTGATAAAGGCCATTCCGATTTGATGATTACTTCAAGAGAGTCCACCATAGACAATCATGAATGGATTGTTATACAGAAAACGCCTTTGTATATTGTCGTTTCTGATCAGCATCCTTTCGCCAACCGATCCTCTTTAAGTTTGTTTGATTTATCCGGTGAACCCTTTGTTGGTCTCAAGAACAATTGCGGGCTCAAAGCCACCATAACGTCCCGCTTCGAAAATACAGGTTTTATGCTGAGTTCCACTTTTGATGCAGAAGATTTGCCCACAGTGGCGGGGTTTATTAAAGCCGGGCTTGGGGTATCGGTGCTTCCCAAAACCTTCGGCTTAATGCTTGATGGACTTGTATGGGTTCCGATTCAGGAGGAAGGCTGGGAATGGGAAGTAGGATTGAAATGGAGAAAAGACCGCTATATATCTCCAGCGGCCAAGCGATTTATTGATTATATCGACTTTAGGAACGTTTCTGCTTTTTCACAAAAATAGACTAACCAGGAAATATATAATTTTAATAAGCTCATAAAAAGAGTTCCAAAGTAAAAACTATGGAACTCTTTTTGGTGAAGTATTATTTTGTAATCGTAATTTGCTTGGATGCACTATTATAGTTCACCTGATAGCCCGAAAGCTCGCTAATCACTCGTAGTGGAACCAGCGTGTAGCCGTTAATAATAACCGGAGCTGTGATGTTCGTCGAGTAATTCCGGGAGTTGTTTAACTCATACACGGCAAGGGTCGTATTTTTGATTTGAAGCACCACTTGTTTGCCGTCAGTAGGGCGATTCATGATGATTTTTTTGGTCGCTTTATCATAGTTTACCTGATAGCCCACCCGTTCACTGATAAAGCGCAACGGGACCATCGTTACCCCATTTATGATTCGCGGAGCCTGAGCCATCGTCGTAGCACGACCATCGACATAAGCTGCTTTAGCTCCCGGTGTCAGGGTGAACGAAGTTGAATACGAGGAAACCGCATTGTTAGAGTTTGAGGGCGTTGTACCGGAAGTGGTTGTAGTAGTGCTCGTCCCGGACGATGAACTACTGGTACCAATCGCTCGATTGCGAATAGCTTCCAGCCGATCCAGCAGGTCGCTTTTACGTGTCCCGCTCGGCAGATCACTGATTGCGTCTCTGGCAGAGCGCCAGTCGGAAGCATTCAAACTGTTTTCCGCAATTCGCATCAAATCTCTTGCTTTCTCATAGTTCGATGAATAGGACGATGACGATGACGAGGAATAACCATCTGTGCGTTCCGACACCTCTACCCCGCTGGACTCTCTACCACTGCTATTTACCGTTGTGACCTTAATCTCGTACCAGCGTCCTTCACGCAAACCCGTAATTTTATAGGATTCGGAGGATGTAGTCCCCTTGTAGTCACCATCAGCATATATTTTTACTTTTTCAGCCGAACTCGGCATATCGTAGGTGATTTTGATCCAGGTATCACTCTTGCTATCTACATCAAGATTGGAAACTTCCGACGAATTGGAAGACGTGCTGTTCGTTGTAGCCGTCAGCCTTACACCGGAGGACAATGCACCTGTGCTTCGTTTGGATTTAATCGTAAATGAATACGACGTTCCTGATGAAAGATTATTGAATGTGTAAGACGTGCCTGTTGAGTCTGTGATCAGTGTTCCGTCCCGATATAAACTGACCGTACTAATTCCGCTAGGCCTCGTCCAGGAAACAGTAACGCTATAGTTATTAACTGATGTCACTGAAGCTCCTGTCACTTCCGGCACTGTATCAACGGTGAGCGCTGAGGTCGTAACCGGAATACTGATGCCTCCAGATATGTTGCCGGATTTGTCTATAGTCCTGATCGTTACGTTATAGTTTGTGGACGCAATTAATCCACTGAACGTATAGGACGTCCCTGTAGTTCGCTGCATTTCCTTGCCATTTAAATAGATAATAGCTTGGCTCAAGTCTGTATCCTTGGGCATTATGTAATTTACGGTAAAAGCGTTGTACCCCAAATTCGCCACGCTCAGCCCGCTAACCTCTCCTGGAGGCGTCTTATCTACAGGAGCATCCGCGGAAGCAGTTTTGGCCTGTATTATAGTACCAGGAGAATCATTCCCACTTTTATCCACCGTCTTTACCCGGAAGGTATATGCCGTATTCGGCTGTAAGCCACTCAACGTATAAGAGTTGCTTCGAATGTTGTCTACATACACAGCGTTACTGACACCGATCACCTGTACATGGTCAAAATTGATGTCCGACGGGTTAGTCCAAGACAAATTCACCCTTGTTGTATCTAGCGCAGCCGCATTCAAATTGGTTACCTCCGCTGGTGCAACACTCAGAGCAGCAGATTGGCTCGCCAACGCATCCGTTCCTCCCCAGATGCCATATCCCGTATTTAAAATCAGTGTAGCCGTTGCGAACGGAGCCATCCATTGGCGCAATCGCTTTTTATTCATGGTCAATGCTCTCCTTAATGGTTACATGTTCATTTAAATGTTATCGGAATTATCATAGAGAATGTTTAGGGCTTCACCTTATTTGATGTTAGGTGAAAACTCAGACAGCCCCTAGGATATGCTGTAAATATTCGATATATCGTAACTTTTTACCGTTTTATAGCATCGGTTTGTAGGTTATATTAAATTTTAATTAATAAAAAGAAAGGAGATTTATGATGTTCAGAAATGCATTTAAGACCTTTGGTTTCATCGGTAATATTGAAGCAATTTCATATTTGCTGCTCGTATGTATCGCCATGCCTCTTAAATACGCAGCCGGGATGCCGCAAATGGTAAGCTGGGTGGGGATGATTCATGGGGTACTGTTCGTGGCTTATGTGGCTGCGACTGTAGTCATGCTGATTTTACGGAAAATAACAATACTGCAAGGGCTTATGGCCTTGATTGCCTCACTTCTGCCATTCGGGCCTTTCATTTTTGATCGCAAGGTGCTGAAGAAAGCCGAAGCACGTGGTAATAACACTACTCCTATAAAGGCCACATAAGCATATACGAGGCTTCCTCTCTCTCATACGCATATATACAAAAACAACCGATGGCTTCAAACCACTCGGTTGTTTTTTAAATAGAGATTGAAAAATGCTACTTTTTTAGGTTTTCCTTCTACTTAACTATGTAAGCTTGACTAATCTCTCGGGTAATTGACACTCATAATGTCCATAAAAGGAACCTTATCCGTTTCACCATTATTCTCTACATGAACTCTTCCCGTTCTTGGGTCCATTTTGATGATTTGTCCGCGGACTGCTTCTTCACGCCCCCATACGGTCAATACAACTTCGGATTGCTCTTGTTGCGCTTCTACAAGCTGATTTCCGATTTCCTCCAGCACAAATTCATCCCGAGTAGGCCGTTTAGCCACTTTCGCCTTTGCCACTTGTGTTCACCCTCTCTTTCGTGCAAAATCAAATTCATTCCATTTTACCATACTTTTCATCATTTGGTGCTGGTAATCTGAGTAAAATTTTATCCACGGGTACATAAAAAGAGCCGATTTCTCAAAACAAGAAAATCGGCTCTCAATGCAGTTGTTCGAGTTTATTCCGGAGCATTTTGAAGGTTCTGGTTATTTGATCAGCTGTGGAATATAATCCACTACATTATAAATGGGTGCACTGCTCTGTTGAGTAACGGCTAGGATTAAAGCTCCTTCCAACATGGAAATAATAAGCACCGCGAAACTACGCGCCTTTTCTTCCATCCAGCCTGCTGCCTGAAGGCGTTCCGTATAAATATGCTGCCAATCTGTAAACGTATTCACACAGGCATGGCGAAGAGATTCACTAATGCAGGAAGTTTCTGCAGCAGCCCAAAAGCCAAAGGGCATGAATCCGCTAAAGCCGTTACGGTCTGCGTCCACAGCTGTTTCGCGAATAAATTCCTGAATGGCCAGTACGGGATCATCGTTTCCTGCCAGAGCCTTCTTCAATTTTTGTTTAACAAGCTCATTCCCTCTTCTAATACATTCCAACGCCAACTCTTCTTTGCCACGTGGAAAATAATAGTATAGAGACCCCTTCGGGGACCCGCTTTCTGTAAGAATCTGATTAAGCCCAGTAGCGTGATACCCCTGATGAAAAAAGAGCTTCGACGCGGTTTGTACGATATTCTCATATGATTCGGGTTTAGCAGCCATATACAGCATCCTTCATTGTATAATATTTAAATTTTTACTTTGACAAAAAAATAACAGCATGTTTATTATATATAGACCGATCGTTATAATTCAATACCCATCAATATATTGGAGGAACAAAAAACAACATGAGTACAATGAGTCAAACAAGCGCTCCTTCTGAACCCACAACGTTCAAGGTGCTGCCTATTATGATTGCCCTGCTGCTTAGCGGTTTTATCGGAATGTTTAGTGAGACGGCGCTGAACATTGCGCTGAATGATTTAATGCAGATTTTGCACATTACGACAGCAACAGCCCAATGGCTGACTACAGCTTTTCTGCTGACACTCGGTATTTTGGTACCTGTATCTGGATTGCTGCTTCAAACCTTCACGACAAGACAGCTGTTTGTTGCATCGTTGCTATTTTCTATTGCAGGTTGTCTTGTTGCTGCGCTCGCACCTACATTTTCAGTGCTATTAATCGCGCGCATTCTTCAGGCCGTCGGCACGGCGCTGTTGTTGCCGTTGATGTTTAATACCATCTTGATCATTTTCCCGGCTGAAAAGCGAGGCGCGGCTATGGGAATCATCGGATTGGTGATTATGTTTGCACCTGCGGTTGGACCTACCATTGCAGGACTGGTGCTGCAAAATCTGTCCTGGCACTGGATTTTCTGGATCTCCCTTCCGTTCCTGGTACTCTCGTTAATCTTCGGCATTTTATTTATGCAAAATGTTTCGAAAATTACCAAGCCGAAAATTGACATTTTATCTATTCTATTGTCCTCCATCGGCTTCGGCGGTGTCGTATTCGGTTTCAGTAAATCCGGAGAAGGCGGCGAGGGCTGGACCAGCCCGGTTGTTCTGCTGCCGGTGATCATCGGGCTGATCGCGTTGATCCTGTTTTCGATGCGCCAGTTAAAAATGAAGCAGCCTATGCTGAATTTGCGTGTTTTTAAATATCCGATGTTTGTCATCGGAGTCGTGATGATCTTCCTGTGTATGATGACTATCCTTTCTACGATGTTAATTCTTCCGCTCTTTTTGCAAAAAGGGCTGGCCCTGTCCGCTTTGACAGCAGGTTTGGTGCTTCTGCCAGGTGGGATTATCAATGGTCTCTTGTCTCCTATTATGGGCTCCCTGTTCGATAAATTCGGTCCCAAATGGCTCGTCATCCCGGGGCTTGCGATCGTTGTCGCTGTTTTGTTTTTCCTGTCCGGCATTACGACGACATCAGCTATCGTACTCATTATTGTGCTTCATTGCTGCCTGATGATCGGGATATCCATGATTATGATGCCAGCTCAGACGAATGGTCTAAATCAGCTGCCTCTGGAGCTTTACCCGGATGGAACAGCCATTATGAGCACGCTCCAGCAAGTTGCTGGTGCTATTGGTACAGCCATAGCAGTAAGCATTCTCTCCAAAGGCATGGAAAGCTATTTGAGCCAATCCAGTATGCCTGAATCCGTAAACGAAATGGCGAATGCCATGGTATTCGGGTCCCAGCATTCATTTTTCTTTGCCATGATTGTCAGTGTGATCGGGCTATTCCTTGCCTTTTTTATCCGCAGAGTTCATGTCAAAAAAGGAGCAGCTCAAGCTCCGATGCACTAATTGACAAGCCCACAGTAATCTGAAATCAAAATCAAAGGCTGCTGACCTTATTTCCACGGTCAAGCAGCCTTTTTCTCTATGAATCGATATACATATTCATGCAATTACATATTTACAAAGCTCCCCCATTTGGTTACGATATGCTTTATGAAGTAAATTGTAAAAATTACGATTACTATTAAGGGGGATTATCAGTTGTTTAAGCGTCCATATTTGAAGCTATTCATACCTGCAGTCATGGCGGTGATGGTGGCGGCCTGCTCATCATCTCCATCAGGCTCACTCACTTCATCTGATGCAAACGCACCACAAGATAAAAGTGTCACCTTATTGTTCAACGTACAAAGCTCCTCCATAGATCCGCATACGGATGTGAATTATACAGCCGTCCGCGCTGGAGTGGGTGAAACACTGGTCAAAGTGAACAAAGACCTCAAGCTGGAAGCTTGGCTTGCAGAGAAATGGAACAGCAAGGATGGACAACACTGGACATTTAACATCCGTCCGGGCGTGAAATTCCATAGCGGTAAGCCCGTTGATGCCGCTGCTGTAAAAGCGTCTATGGAAAGAGCGCAAAAACTCAACCCCTCGGTTAAAAATGCGCTGCATATTCGTGACATCCAGGCGAATGGGCAGATTTTGAAGGTTACGACAGACAGGCCTTTCCCGGAATTTGCGTCTGAGCTGGTTCACCCCAATACGGCGGTCATAGATACTTCCTCAACAGATGCCCTTCCATCGGGGACGGGGCCGTTCAAGGCTGCGAGCTTTCGTGTCGGTAGTGAACTGAATTTGGAACGCAACGATCAATATTGGAACGGTGAAGTGAAATTGAAGCAGGCCAGGTTCTTATTTAACGAAGACGCCAATGCGCGCCAGCTTGCTTTTCAAGCCAAGGACGCTGATATTGTATATCGTCCGCCGATTGAAAGCCTGGACCTGCTGAAAGCCGATTCCACGGTCAAGGTGGACTCTCTGCCCAGCCTGCGAACGCATCAGCTCATTTACAATATGAACAACAACGATCTGAAAAAGACGGCCGTGCGTAAAGCCTTCGACCATCTGATTAATCGTGATGAGATTGCCAATGGCATCATGTCTGGTCAGGGGACTCCCGCTCAGGGTCCGTTCCTGTCCGGTTTTCCTTTTTCGCCAGCATATGCTATGAAAAAGTTTGATTTGAGCGCTGCACGAGACAGCTTCAAGCAAGCTGGATATTCCGTGCAAGACAGCAAAGTGAAAACGCCCGATGGACAAGCTCTCCATCTCACGTTATTGACTTATCAGTCAAGGGCGGAGCTTCCGCTCATTTCACAGCTAATCCAGGCTAACGCCAAGGAGCTCGGTATTACAATTGATATCCGGCAGGTCGATAATATCGACGAATATCTTGCCGCTCATCAGGATTGGGATTTGGCAACTTACAGCAGTATTACGGCTCCGCGTGGCGACGCAAGCTATTTTTTGAACGCGGCTTACATGCCTGAGGGGGCACTGAATTACGGACATGTGCACTTGCCAAAATTGGAGGCTGTGATTACGAAGCTGAATAGGGCGGTGAATGAGGAACAACGCAACAAACTGGCTCTGGAGGCTGTCTCGATGATTGATCAGGAAACCCTGCAATCCTTTCTTGTTCATCCGAACAACGTAGTGGCCTACCGCAATTACGTACATAACTGGGTAACAAGCCAAAGTGAGTACTACCTGCTAACCCAGGACCTGGATGTGGACTAGCATGCTCAAATCCATCGCCAAAAAGCTTCTTGAACTGGTATTGTTCTTTCTTATTCTCTCCTTTGTAAGCTTTTGTCTGCTCAAGCTGGTTCCGGGCGATCCTGTCCGGAGCATTCTCCGGGTAGATGATGTAGCTGTGTCCAATCAGCAAATTGCGGATATGCGCAGCCAACTCGGACTGGATCAGTCGTTACCTGTGCAATATGGCAAGTGGCTGGTTCAGTTGCTTCAGTTTGATTTTGGACAGTCTTATTTAACCCAGCGTCCGGTATTTGCAGAGTTTATGGAAAAACTGCCTTATACCCTCCTGCTGACCGGTGGCTCTCTGTTCATTATGCTGGTCATTGCGCTTCCAATGGGAACGATGGCTGCGCTGTATCGCAACCGCTGGATTGACAACGCCAGTCGTATGTTTGCCTTAATTGGCTCCTCGATTCCCAGCTTTTGGCTCGGTCTCTTGTTTATCGAATGGTTTGCGGTTAAACTGCGTATTTTGCCGTCTATGGGTGAAGGAACCATTTTTCATCTGGTGCTCCCTTCCCTCACTTTGGGACTGGCGATGGCAGCCGTTTATGTACGAATGATCCGTGCCAGTCTGATTGAAAGCTCGGGACAAGATTTTATCAAGGCAGCGCAAGCCCGGGGAATCAGTCCGGCTCGCATCTTTTTCAGACATATGTTCCGACACAGTCTTGTTCCACTCATTACCGTATTCAGTGAGAGCATAGGCAGTCTATTGGGAGGTACGGTTGTAATTGAAGTGCTATTCGCCTATCCGGGGCTGGGCAAATGGATTGTGGATGCAATTGCTGCAAGGGATTATCCCATTATTCAGGGTTATACACTGTTTATGGCCGTGTTCATTGTATGTATCAATATGACTGTAGAGCTATCCTACCGTTGGATTAATCCCGAAATGGCTTTGAAGGAGAAACGTCCATCATGATAAAATCCTCTCATGCGGAAAGCAGGGAGTTCGTCAGCCCGCAACGGTCCAGAGCTTGGATTGTGCTGCTCTCTACCCTGCTCATTCTTGCAGCAATTACAGTGATTCCGCTCTTTGCTCCCCAAGATCCGTACCGTATTCAGATGGGGAATCGGCTCCAGCCGATCAGCGCAGCCTACTGGCTGGGAACCGATCATTTGGGTAGAGATGTGCTATCAAGAGTGCTGACAGGACTTCGAACAACTGTCGGAACCAGCTTGTTGATCTTGGCCGTTTCACTGGTTGTCGGGGTTCCGCTCGGCCTGCTGTCAGGATTTGTCGGGGGATGGGTTGATCGTATATTCAAACGAGTGGTCGATGCTTTCATGACATTACCCGATTATATTTTTGCGATTGTGCTGAGCGGTCTGCTCGGACCAGGCTTGATGAATCTTATTTTCGCGGTGACTGCGGTAAAATGGGTCAGTTATGCACGGCTGGTACGCAGTACCGTACTCGCTGAAAAGCAAAAGGATTATATTTCGTTATCCATACTGGCAGGCACATCCTCCCTGCAAATTGTCATGCGGCATATTCTGCCCCATGCGATTGGGAATGTCCTGGTACTGGCTGCACTGGATATTGGAAAAATCATCTTAATGATTGCCTCCCTGTCCTTTTTAGGCTTAGGTCCGCAACCGCCGATACCCGAATGGGGTGCCATGCTAAATGAAGGACGAGCATATTTTCAAATGGCTCCCCACCTGATGCTGGTTCCCGGAATGGCTGTCGTGCTCACGGTGCTACTGGCGAATATGCTGGGAGACAAGCTGCGTGACCAATATGATGTTAAAACACGGACGGAGGAGTGAGCCGTATATGCTGTCTATTGAAGGCTTAACGATTCGATCAAAAGCAAAAACCGTTGTAGACCAACTGGAGCTCGCCGTTCGTCCGGGGGAGTGGTTTGCCCTTGCCGGAGAAAGCGGCAGCGGCAAAAGCATGACGGCTTCCGCAATCGGTGGGCTGCTCCCCTCTTCTTTTACAGCGCACGGAGTTATTGCCTGGAAGGGCAACAATTTGCTGACCTTGTCCGCCAAACAAAGACGTTCCTTGCTTGGCAATGAAATCTCGTATATTTTTCAAGACTATCACGGAGCGTTTACCCCCTTTCTGCGAATAGGCAGTCAACTGGACGAGCTGATGCACGCTCACGGCTGTCCAGATCGCAATGCGCGTAAACAGCGCTGTATAGAGGTCCTTGAGCACGTACAGCTTCCCGCCGAGCGGGTATACCGCAGCTATCCGTTCCAGCTCAGCGGCGGCCAGCTGCAACGAGCGGCTATTGCGGCCGCATTGTTGCTAAAACCACAGCTTCTGATTGCCGACGAACCAACAACCGCGCTGGACACCCTGACAGCACACCGGGTGCTCCAGCTCATCAACCAAATCCGGATGGAAACCGGGATATCTGTCCTATGGATCACTCACGACCTCCGCCATGTCCGCAAGTATGCGGATCGAATCGCGGTGATGCGTACAGGGTCGCTGGTCGAGAGCGGCGAGACACAAGCGGTGCTGGATCATCCGACACATCCGTATACACGTCGTCTGCTGGCAGCGATTCCGCCGCTGGCCCCAAATGCTCCGGCACGTTTACCGTACAGCACTGAAGAACAAATCACACCAGAAAGGAGCGGTTTACATGGATGATCACGTCTCCTCTCTTCAACATGTACACACATCTAATCCTGTTGTCACCGTCTCCGGTTTGACGAAGGCTTTCACCGGAGGCAAGACGGTGCTGCGCAATGTTTCTCTGTCGATTTCACCCCAAGAATGTCTGGGCATTGTCGGAGAAAGCGGTAGTGGGAAAAGCACGCTTGCCCGCTGTATTTTAACCTTAGACTCGTTTGATGAGGGTGAGCTTGTGCTGGATGGACAAGTGGTCCGGGGATTAAAGCGAAATGAGTTAAAACGGTTACGCAGCAGGCTGGGTGCGGTATTTCAGCATCCCGCAGCAGCTTTAAACTCCAGACTGACCATTCTGCAATCCCTGCTGGAACCGCTGGATCAGCTTAAGGGCTATGTCCCCTCCTATATGAAGGGTATGCCTTCGGGGCGTCGGGAAATAGCAGCGCACCTGCTCGGTATGGTCAAGCTTCCAGCCAGCTATATGGATAAGTACCCGCATCAGCTCAGCGGCGGGGAGAAGCAGCGCGTAACCATTGCGCGCGCAATCAGCACAGAGCCGGACTTTATTGTGCTCGACGAGCCAACGGCAAGTCTGGATGTGACAACGCAGGCGACGGTTTTAAATCTGCTCAAGGATTTACAGGATGAACTGGGAGTGGCTTATCTGTTCATTTCCCATGATCTGGCGGCCGTACACTTCATGAGTGATCGGATCATGGTCATGAAAGATGGCAGTGTACTTGAGGATTTTGCCAAGGAAGCTCTATTCCAGCCTGATCGCCATCCATATACCCAATCTTTACTGGAGGTTTTTTCAACATGTTGCCTACCCACCGAGCCTATCTTGCTTTAGCAATCCCTTTAATTCTTTCGACGATTACAACCCCACTGCTCGGTGCGGTGGATACGGCGGTAATCGGTCATTTGAGTCATGCCTCCTTTTTGGGCGGTGTGGCTGTAGGCACTCTTATTTTCAATACTTTATATTGGCTGTTTGGCTTTCTGCGCGTCAGTACATCAGCATTTACCGCACAGGCAGCGGGGGCTCAAAATAACGATCATAGCATAGCTGCGCTCATGCGCCCACTGGCCATTGCTTTACTGGTCGGCGGGTTATTCATTATACTGCAAAAGCCGATCCTGCTGGCCTCTTTACAGTTAATCCATCCTGCTCAGGATGTAGCTGCGCAGGCAGCGATATATTTTAACATTCGTATTTGGGGAGCGCCACTTACGCTGGTAAACTATGTGCTGCTCGGCTGGCTGATGGGATTATCCCGCGTGAAAGCTACCTTATTTCTGCAAATTACGATGAATGTGATCAATATGGTATTGGCCATTGTGTTCACACAAATCATGCAATGGGACGTAGCCGGTGTGGCAGGCGCTACACTCATCGCAGAGTTTCTCGCCTGTGTGCTTGGTTCTATTCTTGTACTTCGTTCCTCGGTCTGGAGGGAATGGCGGCAGAGTGGAAAAAAAGATTGGCAGGGCTGGTTTGGAGCCTCAGAGCTGAAAAGTGTCATGGCAACGAATCTTGACCTTATGATTCGCACAGCCTGTCTGCTGACGATGTTCAATCTGTTTACATCACGTAGTGCGAGCTTTGGAACCGATCAGCTTGCTGCAAATGCGATTTTGTTGCAAATCCATTACATTATGGCTTATCTTTTTGACGGATTTGCCAATGCCAGCAGCATCATGACGGGACAAGCTCGTGGTGCCGGAGATCGGAAAATGCTGCAAAGAGTAATCCACTTGTCCTGGTTCTGGACACTGCTCACCGGCGTGGTATCAGGCGGACTGTATTTAGCACTGAAGGAGCCGCTTATCCGGCTGTTCACAGATAACACTACAGTGATTAGCCTAACAGGTCCATACAATGGCTGGCTTGTCGTCTTTCCGTTGGCTGCCGGACTGGGGCTGGTATTCTACGGTGTGTTTACGGGGATGACAGTAACGTATCCAATCCGTAACTCCATGCTGATTTCGCTGGTCTTCTTTTTAGCTGCTCTCTTCTGGTGTGTTCCCCACTATGGTAATCATGGGCTATGGCTTTCCTTTATCGTATTTGCTCTGGGAAGATCATTATTTCTTGTGATCTATTTGCCTCGGTTGAAGAGGATATAGCAGCTTATAGTGTTGACGAACGCGTTAATACGTGCTCCTATGACCGCTACGCGGACGGATCATTCTTACGATCGCTGTTGCCTCCGAATTTCCTGATTATAATTTCAAGTGTAGAAATTCGGAGGCAAAGGCGAACGCTAACGCTTCTACAGAACGATTCCGTCCTCTCCGCTTGCTTTATGCTGTTTAACATCATTATATTTTTAAACACCAAAACACACCAAAATAAGCCGCAAAACCTCGTATTATTAGGCTTGCGGCTTTCTAGTTTTAGAATTTTTCCTTTGGTTTATAAAACTGGTACACCTAAAAGCAGCGGAGGGGACGGAACGATTGTGGAAAAGCGGTAGCGTTCGCCTTTGTCTCCAGATTTACACCGCTTAGTGTGATTCAACAAATCTGGAGACAACAGCGATTGGAGCAACGTTCCGTTCGTGGAGCGTCCACCATACACACGTGATTTACATCGCACTCAAAAGTAAAGGATGTCCCATCAACCATATGTGGCGCTGGGACATTCTTTTTATATCGATTCATGTGACTTTTGGTTAGGAGCTTATAGATGCCTTTATTCGCCTTGAGGAACGGTCAATCCCAATCCTTCGGCTATGCGGCGTCCGTATTCAGGGTCAGCCTTGTAGAAATGTCCGATCTGGCGCAGCTTAATTTCGTCGCTTTCTACGGGCTTCATCGCATTTACGATGTTTTGCACCAGACGTGCACGCTCATCCTCACTGAGCAAGCGGTACAGGTCTCCCGGCTGTGTATAGTGATCATGATGATCGTAGGCTACACTTTGAGCTTCGCCAGACACTTCAAAAGGAGCGATTTTGTGTGCTAGGGATTCTTTGGGTCCACCGAGACTGTTAGGCTCGTAGTAGACAGAGCCACCGCCATTGCTGTCACTGCGCAATGCGCCATCACGCTGGTAGTTGTGTACTTCCGCATGCGGACGGTTGATCGGCAGCGAATTGTGATTGGCACCTACACGATAGCGATGTGCATCACCGTAGGCAAACAGGCGCCCTTGCAGCATTTTATCCGGAGATGCTTCAATACCCGGCACAAATGAACCCGGAGAGAACGTCGCCTGCTCGACTTCTGCAAAATAGTTCTCAGGATTGCGATTCAGCACCATGCGCCCTACCTCAATCAGCGGGTAATCCTTTTGCGACCATACCTTTGTCACATCAAACGGATCAAAACGGTATGTGTTCGCATCCTCTAATGGCATAATCTGCACATAAAGTCTCCATGCAGGAAAATCGCCTTTTTTAATCGCATTGAATAAGTCTTCTGTATGATAATCCGGGTTTTCACCGGCAATTTTAGCAGCCAAATCAACATCGAGATTTTGTACGCCCTGTTCTGTTTTAAAGTGATATTTTACCCATACGGCCTGGCCATTAGCGTTCACCCATTTGAACGTGTGACTACCAAAACCGTGCATATGTCTAAGTGTAGCGGGAATGCCGCGGTCAGACATGAGGATCGTTACCTGGTGCAGTGATTCAGGAGATAAGGACCAGAAATCCCACACCGCATTCGGGTTTTTCAGATGGGTTTGGGGATGGCGTTTTTGCGTATGAATAAAGTCTGGGAATTTAATGGCGTCTCGAATAAAAAAGACCGGCGTATTATTGCCTACGAGATCATAGTTGCCTTCCTCTGTGTAAAACTTCACCGCAAAGCCGCGCGGATCACGTACCGTATCAGACGAGCCCAGTTCACCCGCAACGGTAGAAAAGCGGATAAACATCGGTGTACGCTTGCCTACCTCGGACAAGAAGCTTGCTTTGGTATACGCAGACAAATCATTAGTGACTTCAAAATATCCGTGCGCCCCCGCACCTTTGGCATGAACAACGCGCTCCGGCACACGTTCGCGGTTAAAATGCGCCAGCTTCTCCAGCAAATGCACATCCTGAATCAGTGTAGGTCCGCGTGATCCGGCCGTTATAGAATTCTGATTATCACCGACAGGAGCGCCCCAGCTTGTAGTCAGGTTGGTTGGTTGTTTACTCATGATTGAAATCACCTCTTGAATGGATTGGTTGACGATGCGTAGTAATCAAAAAGACCTCCCACCTCTGACACCATACATCTGAAAGAACCAGGCCAGGGGGAGATTCAGACGGCTTCAAAATGGAGAGGTCTATTCTATTTAAACATGAATTCCAAATTGGATAATGAAGATTTCAGGAAGATTTGAAAAAGGTTTGACAAAGATTAGAACAGCAAGGATTCCCGGTCGAGAAAATCCAGGATATCCTGAACCGACCGGGCTACCTCCCGACCTTCAGTAGATACGATGAGATCAGGCTCCAGCGGTGCTTCATAAGGAGCATCAATACCTGTAAAATGACGAATTTCTCCCGCTCGCGCTTTCTTGTACATTCCTTTTGGATCACGTCGCTCGCATTCCTCCAGACTGCACTGTATATAGATCTCATAGCAGCCTTCCTGCTGTAAAATTTCCTTTACCATTTCACGATCCTCACGATAAGGGGAAATGGTGGCACATATCGTTAGAACACCCGCATGTGCCATTAGCTTGGATACCTCAGCAATACGGCGGATATTTTCCTTACGGTCAGCGGGCAGGAAGCCCAGGTTACGATTCAAGCCATGTCGAACATTATCCCCATCCAAAATAAACGTGCGTATGCCGCGTGCATATAATGCTTTTTCCAGTGTGGAGGATACCGTTGACTTTCCCGAGCCAGACAGCCCTGTCAACCAAAGCACCGGACTTTTATGCCCATTCAGAAGCTGACGCGCTTGCCTATTAATATCTGACGCATGCCAGGTAATGTTCGAGGATGGATTCATTCAGCACTCTCCTTATCATGATGTATTGCTTTTCAAGAGATATTATCATAAGCATTTTTTATAGCATGATCTCCAGCTTCAGGAAAGGACTGTTTTAAAGCTGTTTAAGGTACGCTGCCCTGCTGTGTGATCCAATACTGCAAAAACAATTCGTTCAAACAATAAGGCATAGCCCTCATCTACAAGCACTTGCTTGAACCAGTTTGCGACCTCTTCCGGCTTATTGCGGAATACCCCGCAACCATAGGCTCCAAGTATGAGATGTTCTACTCTGTTTTGCTTGGCCATTCCAAGAATGTAACGGATACGTTCCAACATCACTTCACCTATTCGGCTGACCTGCTCTGGCTCCCGTTCTCGCACAACTCCGGCATTAACAGCAGGAGCAGTCAGAAAATCGACCAGATACGGCTCATCCAGCAATGCTCCCTGATCATCCCGAAATACCGGAACTTCAGGCGAATAAATCATATAATCCGAATAAAAGCAGCTTCGCAGCTTTCGGTTATGCTGGTACATCTCTTCCATTTGTGAAATACAGGGATACAAGGCTGACGAACGAGCCAAGCTTTCCTCTTGGGCCTGGCTGCCTCCGAGAAATCCACCACCCGGATTTTTAGCTGATGCAAAATTCAAACATGCCACGTGCTCCAGCTTCTCCTGGGCCCGGAGCCTAAATGCTGCCTGCAACGTGCTTTCTCCCGTAATTTCTATCTTTCCAGAAAGCACCCGTTCGCCTATGTACGAAGAAGACTCCAATGCGCCTTGTATCCTTTGCTCTGCCTCTTGCTTTACATCCACCAGTTGAGAAGGTGCATATAGCTTCGAGCCTGTGATCGCGTTAGCCACCTCTTTGGCCATATTCACTTGTGCTTGTTTGGTATTTGTGTAATATCCATGCTCCAATATAGATAGCGTTTCCTGCGCCATATGTGATCGTGCGTCCCGGTTGCTCCGGTGATTCATCGTACTTGTCATGATGACAATTCCTCCTTTTGCAATATATCCTCACGTAAATTCGTTAATATTTCTCCAAGCCAATTCGTGCCTCGCCATGACCTGCGACTGTTAATGCGGGCATCACTTTCAGCCAAGCCTACACCCCAAATGGTGTCTGTCGGACTAGCCTCAACCAGTGTAGTGCCCTTCGTCTTAAGCAAATATTTAAGCAGATTCGGATTTTGCGTAAATTTGGCATAGTTGCCGTCATACACAAATTGTCGGCAATTCTCATCCCACAAGGATTGATCGAACCCGCGAACACTGCGGCCACGAGCCTTTTGCTCCCGAGGGGTAGTTGCCAGCATAATTTTGCGGGCCGCCTCTTCATCCCCAAAAAGCTGCGCTTTTTTAAACATCATATATTGCTCCGCACAGTTAAACGCCAATCCATCTACGACAAAATCAGAAGGATACCATTGTGAAAATGGCGAATGACTGCGATAAAAAAATGTAAACTTTTCCATGACAATTCCTCATTTCATGTTCCTTTAAACTATATAAAACGTGACCTAGGCTTGAATCGATACAGCTTGGATGGACGGTGTCCAGCCGCTTTTCTATATTCATTCGTCTCGTCCACGAGATCCGCTATTTTTCGGCGGAAGGCCGCAGCGAGCAGCTCCTTGCCTAAAATAATTTCATACACCTGTTGAAGCTCGCCCAATGTAAATAAGGATGGCATCAAATGAAATGCGATATCTGTATATTCAATTTTGCTGCGCAGACGCTCAATGCCGTAAGCAATAATTTTGGCATGGTCAAAGGCAATTCCCTGTGACTCCAATACTTCTCGCTTGATTTCAATCGTTTTCCCCTTCAGGATTTCAGTCACTTTTACTTTGGATGACAAGCGAATGTCCCCATGCTTCAGAGTAACGTCAATATCTTGCTCCCACGTGTAACCTTCCGGCTGGTTCGTCCGCGTCTCCTGAGCCACGCTGTAATCCAGCTCAAACCATCTGGCATCCGCTGCATCGTCTCCAGCCTGTACCTCCAGAGAATCGTGGTCTACCAATGCCATGTAAGCGCAGCTGATGACCCGCATACGCGGATCACGTGCTACATCTCCCCAGGTGTATAGCTGCTCCATATAAATCTGATCCACATTCGTTTCGGTTTTAAGCTCGCGTCGTGCTGCTTCTTCCAGGCTTTCATCCATCCCTACAAAACCACCCGGCAATGCCCATTGCCCTATGAATGGGTGCTCCCCTCTTTGGATCAAAAGAAGCTGGAGTGTCTTCTCCGGCAGCTTGCGATAATTATGCTGGAGCTGATCCATTACAGTAAAAAGCAGCATATCTACCGTTACTGACGGGCGCTCGTATTGAGTTGCATCATAGGCGGCCAGAAATTGCTCCTCCGTCAAGCCGTTAGGATTGTATTTTGATCTTTCTGTCACTGGTGTCACCTTCCTGTTCATATATGGGGATAGGCTATTTTCGTTATGATAAAAACAAGATGTTAATATCAACATGGTAATATATAAATTCGGCTTCGTCAACAGCAGTCCATAAAATCCGTAGTCAATCTGATAAAGGTGATAACAGTCCACTTAGTTTAACAGCATAGCGGTGCAGCATTCCCGGCATCCCCAGAAATTCAAGTTCGCCATGAGCGATTAAATATTGAATCCGATATTCCAAAAAGGTGTCGCTTCTTAGCTGTGACCATTGTGTTAACGCCTCACCAATTATTTTTCCGGTGTTTACATATTGCTGATTATTCTCTAACTGCAGTTGGCCGATCATATCCAGCAAAGCCTGGTCAAAGTAATCTTCTGGAACATGAACGATTTGGTCATTGTCCCATAATCTCAGCACACTATCCTGTTCACTGAGTTCCAGCCACTCTTGTTCGTATCGTCGTCGGTCTTCTATGCTTACAACATGAATTTTATCTTCATTTCCCTTAATGAGCCCTTCGATCTCTTTTGAATGCACCACACTCATGGATAAAGGGAATGGATTCTCAGCATCAGCATTTAAACGATCATTCGACTCCCGTTCCATGGCATCCGTAACATTGATGACCCGAATAGGAGTAGCCCTTTTTCGCAGAACATATAATGCAAACCGTAATCCGATCTGCTCATGAGCATTAGACCCACACCAGATCGTGATTGACTTATCATCAGAAATTTCACTAAGAGTAGCCATCATTTGTTCAATACGGTGCTCCCAATTGGAGTAATGGAAAGATTCATAATGAACCATCCGTTCAGCCAACCAGCTGTGACGGTTTTCTTGTCCTTCTTGTGTTTCCAGCTTCCACAACGGCCCTATCGAAAACAAATCATTAAAACACAGCACCTTACTCTCATACCGCAACCCTGCTCCCGAAAGGCCTTGCTTCATTGAGCCCGCTGCAGACTGAGAGAACAGTAGGTGTATATGCCTTTCCCGAGTGCGCTCATGCTCCAAACGCTCATTTTGGCTTGCCTCCACATTGTTTGCCCACTGCTCCAATATGTAATTAGCCCATTCAGGATTTCTGTCCGATAAGGCTATGGCCTGCTCCAGCACACTATGTACAAAGTTTTTAAGTCTTCCACCATTTGATATCTCATTATAATCTTCATCAAAATTTGATTTATTGTTAGATGACAAGTCATCTGCCTCCTTCATTTGATCCAATTAGCGCTTGTCTTTCGACCGAAAATTTCTTTAAAATAAGTGTATAGTCATCAATTATTGCTCTACAATAACATTACCACAGGATGGTTACTTGACTGGAGGAAAATAAATGACATCGGAGTGGCAGAGACTACAATCCAAACTGCCGGAATGGGTGGAGCAAAACCGTCATGAGTACATACATGGCAAGGTAGCGGCGTATATTCCCGAATTGTCCAAAGCACCGGCAGACGCGCTCGGTGTTGTTGTGATGAACGGTGCGGGTGAGACCGTGGTAGCCGGGGATACGGAGCTCCAATTTACGATGCAGAGCATCTCAAAGGTATTCACGCTCATCCTGGCCTTGATGGATAATGGAGAAGACGTTGTCTTTTCCAAGGTGGGTATGGAGCCTACGGGAGATCGTTTTAATTCCATGTTGAAGCTGGAACTGGTCGAGCCAGGTATTCCGTTTAATCCGCTCATTAACGCTGGAGCAATCGCTGTCTCTTCTTTGATCCGCGGAAACAGCCCGGAGGAAAGGTTTGCCCGTGTCCTGCAATTTTTCCGTCTGCTTACCTGCAACGACACGCTGGAATATGACCAGGATGTCTACGATTCGGAATCTGCCACAGGCCACCTGAACCGTTCCCTTGCTTATTTTCTGATGGAAAAAGGGATTCTAAGAGGCCGTGTCGAGGACGTACTGGAGGTTTATTTCAGACATTGCGCTGTAAAATTGAACTGTACGGATTTGGCACGTATGGGACTCGTACTCGCCTACAATGGGCGTGACCCAGTTACAGGCGTGCCCCTGATCCCCCGCCGCTTTGTGCAGATTGCCAAAACATTTATGACAACATGCGGTATGTATGACGCCTCTGGAGAGTTCGCCATTCAGGTCGGACTCCCCGCCAAAAGCGGTGTATCCGGCGGCATTATGACGATGGTGCCCGGACGATATGGCATTGGACTGGTGGGACCTTCCTTGAACCGTATGGGCAACAGTACAGCGGGTGTACACTTGCTGGAGACCATGTCCCGGGATTTGGATTGGAGCTTGTTTTAGTATACAAAAACAGGGGATTTCCGGCCTAATGGCTTATGGGAATCCCCTGTTTGTTGTGTTTCCAATATATTAAGCGTTCTGACCGCTCACCAGTTTAATGTTAATGCGGAACGGGTCAGCTACATACTTGGCACCATCTCGTTCTTGCACGGCATAGCCCGCTGCCGCCAAACGAGCGACAATCGTATCCAATTCTTTCTGATCCGGCACAATCAATTCAAAATAATCCAGTCCAGCTGCGTTCTCAGGAGCTGGGGGTGCGCCTTCCCCTGCCCATATATTCAAGCCCATATGGTGGTGGTAACCTCCTGCAGAGATGAACATCGCCGAGGAGCCATACCGGGACGTAATGTCAAACCCAAGCACATCGCAATAAAATTGCTGTGCCTTGAGCAAATTAGACACATGGAAGTGAACGTGCCCAATTACGGTTCCCTGCGGCAGTCCCTGCCAAGGTATGTTTTCGGAAATGGCTACTAAGCCTTCCGCATCCACGGGATCTGTTCCCATGATATAAAATCCATTGGCATCCTTTTTCCACTGCTCGCGAGGACGATCTGCATAGATTTCAATCCCGTTATGATCGGGATCATGGATATATAGTGCTTCACTTACATCATGGTCTCCCTGCCCGATTTCAATCTCATGAGCCAGCAGATTGCGTAGAGACAGCCCCAGAGCCACACGGTTCGGTAGAAGAATAGCAAAGTGGTACAGTCCGGCTGCGGACTGGCGCGGAAGAATGACTGCATTTTCAATATATTTCAGGGTCAGCAGCGGATGCTCCCCGTCCACAGTTAACTCAGCAGTATCCGCCGTTTGACGCAGCAAATGAAAGCCAACGACCTCGGTATAAAATCGAATCGAGCGCTCCAGGTTACTAACCTTTAGTGAAACCTGCCCGATGGTAGTTTTGTCAGGAAGATGTGCTGTCATGGGATTTCCCTCTTTCTTCATGGATTGGAGGAGCAAACTATTCCAAAATTAATGTTCTGTTGATGTACGACGGCTGAACAAAGAATCCAGAGACAAGCGGGTCGTCGGTGCAAAAACCAGATGAAGAGCTACCAGAATAAAAGCAATATCCAGCTCATAGCCGGCACCTTGACCATTCCCCATCAATCCACCAGACAATTTGGCTGTAAAAATCGCACCGATTAATAAAATAACAAAAACTCCGGATACATAACGGGTAAACAATCCGAGGATTAATGCAATCCCGCCGACCAACTCAATCACCGCAACAACATAACCTAAAAATCCTGGAATGCCAATGCTGGAAAACCAGCCTGCTACATTACCCAGCCCCATTTGGAATTTGGCGATTCCGTGTGCCAAAAACAAAATCCCCAGCGCCACTCGCATAATTGTAGAAATGTTTCTGCTTGCTGAACTCATGTCTATCTCTCCATTCTGTTTGTTTTTCACACTCACAAGTGTATATGAATAATTAATTTATATTACTAATAATTTGCTTAAAAAATAATACAGTTCGAATCTATGCTGCAACAGATTTGTGTGAATTAAACTCAAATTATTAGTAATAGGAATAATTATTTTGTAATGCGAATTTATCATATGAAACTGTGGTCTGTCAACAAAATATTTGGTATGATAAATATTAAATTAGTATAAATTATATTTTTTAAGGGGGAAAGCTCTATGGGTATAGGATGCAACATAAGGGCTGCACGTAAACGTAAAAATTTATCCATTCAGCAAATATGTGAGCGAACCGGACTATCACAAGGGTTTATGAGCCAGGTGGAAAACAATAAAACTTCCCCTTCCATCGCTACACTGGACAGCATTGCTAATGCGCTTAAGGTCCCTCTCGCTTTTCTGCTTCTTAAAGAAGAGGAACGAATGCAGGTAATTCGCAAGGACGAGCGCCGTAAAACGGTGTATGGCAAAAGCAACCTCCAGGTCGACCATTTAGGGGGTCAGGGTAACGTTAAAATGATGCTGGTGGACATGCCGCCGGGCTCATCAACAGAAGAAGAACATGCTCATGCTGGAGATGAAATTCATTATATTTTGGAAGGCACGGTTTATGTAGAGCAAGGTGAGGATTCAGCTACCCTCGAAGCGGGGGATTCCTTTAGCTGGAGAGCAGCCATTCCCCATTATGCCAAAAACGTGGGAGCAAGCAACGCTCGCGTTCTGATCTCCGTGTTTCTCGAAGCGGAAAATGACGCTTAATAAAAGCTTGAGCACATCACAATATCAACCACCCATTTCATCAAAAAAAGCGTGTACCGGGAAGTTAAATTAACTTCGAGCGATATACGCTTTTTGTATGTTTTAACACCAACTGCTAAACTATCTCTTTTTGGCTGCGTCAATGTCACTAGGATTCAGTCCTGCCCAAATGTTCGGGATGCTGACGGTTTCCGGATGCTCAAATACGAGAAACGCTGTCGGCAAATACCGTTCGCCGTATTCGGAAGAAGGTTTATTGACAATGGCGTGATCCTTAACGAGCACGGTCGATGATCCACCATCCAGATTAGCACCAATAACTGCTCCGTGTTTAAGTAAAATATTTTGCATATCATACAAATTAGCACCGATGCTGTAACCAGGCTGACGCCCGTCAACAGTCACGAAAATAATCGCACCGTCAGCTCTTTGCCCCATTGCGGTACGAGGAGCAATTCCCCAGCCTTCACTGGCATTTCGAATCAGACCTTTGCCATTCACGATTAAACGCGGCTGAAAGGTGACTGCTTCTTGCACATTCATTTTGGACAATTCAGATAATGAATAATGACCGGCAATCATTTTCCCTTGCTTGTCAATACCTACGATTTGGGCAGAAGCATTTTTCCCCATATCGTTGTAGTATAACTGCCCCTGAGAAATGACAACACCGATCGGTTTAAAGCCATTCCCGTTCCAGTTGGGATCGGCAAATCCACCGCCATTTACGCCAGCAACAGCCCCCAAACGCTCGACCATGCTGGATACCCGTTCTCCCCTGCCAACCGTGGCAGGAATCCCGAGTCTGATTTTTGTCGGGTCATGCACAATCGTCACGTAGCCATGATAATTCCGACCTGATACCTCTTCCACTTCAACCAGCGGCGTTTGCTGCAACTTGGTCGATATCAGAGGCAGCTTGATCGTATGCCTGTCCTTCTCCTCCCCCATCTGCTCAAAACGAGCCGAATATTCGGCCACACGTTTTTGCGCCTCCGCTTCACCGATAAAATATTTCGCCCAGTGGCGATGCTGAGTCGTAATCAGCGTATCCGCAGCCAAATAGCGCATGTCCTTGCCGGAAGGGGTTAAAAATAACCATGCCCCGCCCCCTATTCCTGCTAGCAGGAAAACTATAAAAAGTCGCAGCACAAAACGGCCGAATCTACCTTTTCGTTTCTTCTTTTTATTTTTCTGCCTGCGGGCTGCTGCACGCTGTGGCAAAATTTCCGGTTTCATTCAACATCTCTCCTGTTATGGTGACTTCAATCTTTAAAACTCACTGTTATCTATTAAACAGCAGCATCTATCGACAATATCATAATCTAATTTTGTAGAATGATAGTATCAATTTTTTAACAGATTCATCACGCTGTAAAATAGCACAACAAAAAAATCCTCCACACAAATGTGAAGGACCGTTATCGAAGCATGAACAATTCTTTCATCTGCTGTCGCTTGAGCTTGGGACTAAGCACATACAACGTGTCCCCCGGCTCAATCACAGTTGTGCCTCTTGGGGCGATAATTTGCTCGTTTCGAATAATGGCGGTGAATAAAATGTCATCCGGCAGCTGCATATCCTGAATCGCTCTGCCTGTAATTGACATTCCCTTTTGCACCTGAATATGATTGATTTCCGAAGTGGTTTTTCCCAGAGAAACCAACTCCAGCAATGAAGGGGACGACGTCTCGTTAGGGTCCATTAAGCCAAGCTTCACTGCCAGCCACGAAATGGTTGTACCTTGAATAATCGCAGAGGTAAGCACGACGAAAAATACAACATTAAAAAACATGGGCCCTACATCCATCTCATCCAGCAGAGGATAGGTGGCCAGTACAATAGGGACCGCTCCTCGTAGCCCTGCCCAGGATAACAGCGTCTTTTCGCGTACTGAGTACCTGGAAAAAAGCAAACTCAGGAAGACACCAATCGGGCGAGCTATCAGCATCAGGATAACGGAAAGCGCCAAACTTGGCCACGCAATGCCCAGCAGCTGATCCGGGAAAACCAGTAGTCCGAGCAAGACGAACATCATAATCTGCACCATCCAGGCGAAGCCATTGTTAAAATGAATAATGGACCGCTTGTAGGTCAAGTCGGAGTTACCCAGCACGATGGCCATAACATATACCGCCAGCAGCCCGCTTGCTTCCAGCAAGGAGGCCGCCGCATACGTCAAGACCGCAAAGGCCAGGGCCATCACGGGATACAGGCCGGATGACTCAAAATTCATTTTATTAATGGCGTATACGCCTAAGCGTCCAAGTGCAAAACCAATAACCAGACCAAAGCCCATTTCCCATAAAAACAATAAAATATGTATCCAAATGGATTGCTCAGGGTGATGGATCAGCTCAATCAACGTAACTGTAAGAAATACAGCCATCGGGTCATTGCTGCCGGATTCCGCTTCGAGCGTAGAGGTAATTCGTTTCTTGATATTTTTACCACCCAAAACGGAAAACACAGCCGCTGCATCCGTCGATCCCACAATAGCGCCGAACAGCATGGATTCCATCCAGCCTACGCCTAAAATAAACTTGGCACAGACGCCAACAACTACAGTCGTAATCATGACCCCCAGCGTTGATAATGACAACGCAGGTCGAATTACCGGCTTAATATCTGCAAACTTCGTCTGCATCCCGCCTTCAAACAAGATCACAATCAGTGCGAGAATACCCACCAGCTGCGTAATAAAGGCATTATCAAAATAAATAAACTGACTGAGCACCATGCCAACAGCAATAAACAAAACAAGTGCAGGCATACCGAAACGACTGGAAAACTTAGTGGTCAGAACACCGACCAGCAGTAAGCCGGACAGCAAAAGCACAATAAAATTAATTACGGTTGTTTGTTCCATACGGCTTCTCCTATCTTGAAAATAGATGTTCATTTTTCGCCTTCTATCTATATACCCTCAAATCATGCAGAATACTAATTTCTGATCAAAAAATGTTTAGAAATCGAAAAAATCCAGCTCACGATCTGTGCTAAAATAGCACTCCATGAGCTGGATGTATGTTTTTTATAGACTTAGCTGCGACACGCGTCGCGCTTTATGCTTTAGGCTGAATCATTTGAGCCGGTACGACATACTGGTCAAACTGTTCCTCGGTCAGCAGACCGCTACGAAGAGCCGCTTCTTTGAGAGACAGTCCCTCCGCGTGCGCAAGCTTGGCAATTTTGGCAGCATTCTCATATCCGATATATGGATTCAATGCCGTCACCAGCATCAGCGAATTGTTCAAATTGTGCTCAATTTTAGCGAGATCCGGCTCGATGCCGATCGCACAGTTATCATTAAACGCCACAATCGAATCGGCTAGCAGATTCACGGACTGCAGGAAATTATAAATAATAACCGGCTTAAACACGTTCAGCTCAAAATTACCCTGACTCGCAGCAAAGCCAATCGCTGCATCATTACCCATAACCTGCGTAACAACCATTGTCAGCGCCTCGCTCTGGGTCGGATTTACCTTGCCTGGCATGATCGAGCTGCCTGGCTCGTTCGCAGGAATCGTAATTTCACCCAAGCCGCTGCGTGGGCCACTTGCCAGCCAGCGGACATCATTGGCGATCTTCATCAGATCAGCGGCAAGCGCTTTGATTGCCCCGTGTACGGCTACAACCTCATCATGGCTGGTGAGTGCATGAAACTTATTCGGTGCAGAAGTGAACGTTTTGCCAGTGATGCTGGAAATTTCGGCAGAGGTTCGGGTACCGAACTCTGGATGGGCGTTAATACCTGTACCTACAGCAGTACCACCAATCGCCAGCTCCTTCATATATTGAACCGTGTCGATGATCATTCGCTTGCTCTTGTCCAGCATGGCAGTCCAGCCACTGATTTCCTGACCCAGTGTGAGCGGCGTTGCATCCTGTAGATGAGTACGTCCGATTTTAATAATATCCTTAAATTGCTCTGACTTCTGTTGGAAGGTTTCTTTCAGCTTGTCAATGGCAGGCAGCAAGCGCTCCTCAACTGCAATGACGCCTGCCACATGAAGCGCCGTGGGAAACGTATCATTTGAGCTTTGCGACATATTCACATCGTCATTGGGATGCAGCTTCGTATCTTTTCCCTGCTCTTGCAACCATTGGCTTCCCAGATGAGCAATGACTTCGTTCACATTCATATTGGACTGCGTACCGCTCCCCGTCTGCCATACAACTAGCGGGAAATGGTCATTAACTCGTCCAGCGAGAATTTCATCCGCTGCGTAAATAATGGCGTCCTGCTTTTCCTGTGACAGCTTGCCCAGCTTATAGTTGCTGATCGCTGCACTCTTTTTGAGCACCGCAAACGCCTGAATAACCTCTAATGGCATTTTCTCCGAACCAATCGGGAAATTTTCCTTGCTTCGCTGTGTTTGCGCGCCCCATAGACGGTCTGCCGGTACCTTGATTTCGCCCAACGTATCCTTTTCGATGCGGTAGTTCAATTCATTTCCTCCTCTTGGCTTATGTAATTCAGACAAAATATCGTGATCTTCTTTGCCTATTATACATTATATTTCAAATGATATCATTTATTTTGCAAGCGCTTTTTTACGATAAGATCGGAGGAGGAAAAGAATATCGACTACCAGCCTGATCTCTAAGTCAGCTAATGGTGATATTACCTCTGGCATAGACTTTTTTTCTGCCCAACAGCTTGTTCAGTGCATCGATATAGGCTTTAGCACTAGCTTCCAAAATATCTGTACTTGTACCTCTTCCTCGAGCCGTGTACTCTCCTTGCCTTAGAATGGCATGTACTTCCCCCTGTGCATCCTTGCCATACGTTACAGACTGGATTGAATAATCCTCCAACTCCACCTCTTCACCACTCGCCTTATCTATAGCGTTGAAAATAGCATCTACAGAACCGTTCCCCATCGCTACTTCATCAATTGCGGTTCCGTCTTGCTTACTCAACCGAATAGACGCTACCGGAACAGATTGATTGCCATAGGATACTTGAATGGAGTCCAGGGTGTAAATCCGTGGAGAGACATCGCGGCTTTCGTCCATCAGGACAAACAGATCTTCATCCAACACCTGTTTTTTCTTGTCGGTCAAGGCTTTGAATTTATGGAACGCCTCCTGAAGCTGCTCCTCTGTAAGAGCATCAAACCCCATGTCCGCCAGCTTTTCTTTAAACGCATGTCGACCCGAATGCTTGCCCAGCACAAGCTTGCTCGTCTTCACACCAATGCGCTCGGGCGAGACAATCTCGTACGTTGTACGCTCCTTAAGCATACCGTCCTGGTGGATACCGGACTCATGCGAGAAAGCATTGGCTCCAACGATGGCCTTGTTTCCGGGGACAGACATTCCTGTGCGTTTGCTTACCAGCCGACTGGTAGCATACAGCTCTTCCAGCACCAGACTTGTATGTGCCTGATATAGCTCTTTTCGGGTATCAAGCGCCAGTACAACCTCCTCAATCGGTGTATTTCCTGCCCGCTCACCGATGCCATTGATGGTCCCTTCAAATTGGTCTACACCGTTACGGATAGCCGCCAGTGTGTTGGCTGTAGCCATTCCAAGATCATCATGACAATGTGTGCTGAGCTGTATTTTTTCGATGCTATGCACTTGCTGTTTGACGACTCTGAACATTTCACCGAACTGATCGGGCGAGGCATATCCCACCGTATCCGGCAAATTGACGACTGTCGCCCCTGCGCGGATCGCCATATCCACGACCTCACAAATAAAGTCCAGCTCGGTACGACTGGCATCCTCCGCCGAAAATTCTACCTTGCTAAAATATTTGCGTCCATAACGAATGGCAGCGGCAGCGGTCTCTAATACCTTCTCCTTATCCATTCGCAGCTTATGTTGGCGGTGAATAGGTGAGGTGGCCAGGAACAAATGAAGACAGGCATCCTCGGCTCCCCGCAGCGCCTCTCTCACCGCATCAATATCCTGTTCTTTGGAGCGTGCAAAACCAACCAGTGTGGCCTGGGTAACCTGTTTGGCAATCTCCTGCATGCTGGATATCTCACCAGGCGAGGTAGCCGGAAAACCGGTCTCAATCCGATCTACGCCCAACTTTTGAAGCTGAAGGGCAATTTCCACCTTTTCTGTGCTGGTCAGGCTAACTCCCGGTGATTGTTCCCCATCTCTTAATGTTGTGTCCAACACCCATATTTTGCGCATACAGATACCACCTTTGCTTTAGTTTTAGGAGATGCTCAAAAAATAGTTTACAGAATATCTTATTCATCCGATCATCAGATGTTTAAGATTAAAAAAATTATGAACTAGCCATAAGCTTTTGCAGTTCCAGCTTGGTACCGTCCAAATGTTGAATGCTATACAGCTCAGCAGCCTTGCCATCCTGATCCCGGATCGCTTCATATATTTTCTCATGCTGTAATGTAAAATGGTTTGGCATTGCCGGATCGGTAACGAGATTGTTCAGCGCCTTTCGAATCGCCTCTACAAAGCTGCGATATACGTCTGTAAGCACTTTATTGCGTGTAGCCCCGGCAACAGCCAAGTGAAAAGTGATATCCGCATCCAGATACCCGTTCATATCTCCAGCGGCCAATGTCGCTGCACGACGGTCCAGTGCCTCCCGCATCAAACGTAAATCCTCGTCATTACGGCGTAAGGCAGCCAATCTGGCAATCTCTAGCTCCAATACACTTCGCACCTCATAAACCTCGATGATTTCAGCACGGCTTAGACGGTAATCCAATGGCTCCTGAGAGGTCGTCGGTTGGCAGACAAAGGTTCCATGTCCTTGTTTTTTCTCTAATAGACCGGCATGCACCAGAACGCTAACCGCTTCACGCACTGTGGATCGCCCAACCCCAAAGAGCTTCATGAGCTCAGGCTCTGTTGGAATCCTTGTACCTATGCTCCATTCACCAGCTGTTATTTTTCGTTGCAGCTGTTCAGCCACTTCATCAGCAATTTGCTTGCGTTTGACGGCTTGAAAAGGCACCATACCATCATTCATCTGATCATCTCCTGTTTCGTATCATACTATGACTGCTTCACATTTTGCAACTCATCACCTTCAGCTTTTCATCCATCCAAATAAAGCCTGCACCGTTAGACACGATGCAGACTTATCCGATACAGTAATGCTAGGATTTCGATTTATTTAGGTGTAACACAATACAGACGACTGGTTGTTTCAAAAATATGACCCGGCGCCAGTGCAATCAACCCGATGTCTTCCGCAGGCAAATCCGTACGATTCGGTGCATTGATCATGTTCATTTGCGGCTCAGGACAAATAAATTCCTTGTTCGCTTTGTTGTTCCAGATCATCCAATGCTTATAGGCTGTGCCTACATCATATACGAGGGTAGCACCTGTCTTGCTGTGTGACAGTTCCATGTAGTTGCGTCCATTTTGTGGAACTGCCGTGTAATGATTATCCATAGAAGCAAAATAAGGACTAACTCCCGTCGTCTTCAGCAATTCCTCTTCCGGCGATAAAGGCTGGAACTGTCCTGTAGCCAGCAACCGTTCCGTCAGCTCACGACGTTCACCGATCGTGACCTTAATCTTGTAGTCCTCAGGCGAGCTATCGGGTACGAACGGAACCCGAATCGCCGTGTGAAAGGCAAACAAGTTAGGAATCGGTTGATCACCCTCGTTATGGATCACATAACGCTGTTGTAGGCCAAATTCGTCCAGCGTGTACGTCAGCTTCATCGTGAAGGTAAACGGCAAGTATCGGAACATGGGATGCCCTTCCCTGACATGCTGATTCATTACCACATAGCTGCCCTGCTCCCCGGAGCCATAGTCCTCAACTTCCCACCGAACGGTGTGTAAAAAGCCGTGCAAATGATTATGGGTCTTCTCTTCATTAATCGGCAGCTCATATGTAACTCCATTCCACAGGAATTTCCCGTCCTCATACCGATTCGGAGGGTACAAAAAAGGAATTCCATAAACCGACGGGTTTTGTTTAAAAGCCCCTATGCTGTCGGCATCCGGCTCACGCAAAAAAGAATATCCCGTTTCATTGTCACGAAAAGAAATCAGATTCGCACCGTTTCCCGGCAAGGCTACCGCTTCATACCGCCCAAATTTAAGACGAATGGCGGGGATTCCGTAATAAAGATCACCAATTGCAGCATGCTGTTGTGTCATCAAAAATCCTCCTTGATGAAATGACGATGATTAATGAAAGCGTTTTGCTTTTGGCTTGACTATACCATGCTCAGCAAAAAAATTCCACGTCACCACAAAAAAACGATGCCCCGCAAAGCATCGCACTTCTCACATCATTACACATACCGTCCCTGTTTGGGTACCGCGATGCGCTCAAAATCTGCGGCCAGTCGCTCCAGCTGATTTCTCAGCTCCATTCCATGCATGGAATGACCGTGTCCTGTAACCGCAATTTCAGGCTTCAAACCAGCCAGCATTGCCACTGAGCGCTGCGCAGCCTGCCAATCTGTCGTAAAATATGCAGGCGGCCCGTGTATTTCTTTTTTCTGTGAAATTTCTTTTTCCTGTAAAATAACAGTCAGTGCCGCTTCCTGCTTCACCGTAATAAAAGCATCCCCAGCCACCAGCAGCCGTCTTCGCTCATGAAAAAGCGATACATGACCAGGTGTATGTCCTGGCGTATGCAGCCACTTCCAACCGGGAGCACCAGGGACACTGCCATCCTGAGGCAAGGGAGCAATGCGATCATCGAGATCTATAGCATCATTGGGGTACAGAAAAGAAATACCCGACAACAAACCTCCACCCACACCGGGATCAGGTTTCTGATAATCCTTCATTCCCGTCAAATAAGGCAATTCCAGCGGATGTGCATAAACAGGAGCCCCCCAATGCTGTACCAGCTCAATAACAGAGCCTACATGATCAAAATGACCATGAGTAAGCACAATAGCAATCGGAGGACCGGTAAACCGTTTCTCAGCCAGGCTTATAATCGAGTCTGTAAATCCCGTCATCCCCGTATCCACCAGCACCCAGGCTCGGCTTCCCGGCTCCCCGATAAAACACACATTTACAAACAGCGTCCGTAAGCTCAAGAGATCGGGAGCAGCCTCTTCATTTGCCGTCATTCCTTCGGTGAACAGATGATTTGCCAAAGCGTCACCCTCCTATTCACATGGAATTTCCTGTTATTATCGACCTATAGGCTTCCCCCATGTCAGCAGATTATGCGGACACTGCTAAATATAATCCGCTTGTCACGAAAATAGACCTGTTTACATTACTCGGGTAATTTGTTCCAAGCCGCATCCAGCAAATAATCGAACAAATCATCATTTTCTTCAATCCAGCTATCCATCTCCAGCATTTCTTCCTCTACCCGCGATTCCCCCGCAAAATGAAGACTGTAGTCCCATTCCTTCCCCTTTTTACTGTGGAAGGTAATCTCATATACAGACTGATGTCCATTTACTCCAAATACGACTTGGCCTAAATAAACACCGTTTTCATCTCTCGTCATCTGTGCCTGTTGAATATGTACTTCCTTCACTTCCTGAGGTGAATTTTGCTCTGTCATTCATTGATCCGCCCTTTCATTTTTACTAAAATGTACCAAAACTGATTTGAGAACCTTTTCGTTACATTGTACAATATATAAGCTATGTGTAGAATTTGCAAAAAAACTGTGCAAGCGACCCAAGCCTGTTTAAAGCTTTTTCGTGAAATGGAGGAAAGTAACATGTCAGATTTTCAACAAAAATTGCAAAAATATGCCGAATTAGCCGTTCGAGTGGGCGTCAATGTCCAGCCTGGACAGACCCTCATCGTTCATGCTCCCATCTTGTCCGCGGAACTCGTGCGACTGATTGTCAAATCAGCCTATACGCTCGGAGCGAAGCTGGTTAAAGTAAAATGGAGCGATGAGACCATCACCCGGCTACAGTATGAACTGGCTCCTGACGAAACGTTTAATATCCCCCCCAAATGGTATGCAGCCGAAATGACGGAAGAGGTCGAACATGGCGCGGCAGTCCTCCATGTTATTGCCGATAATCCCGATCTGCTTAAAGGCATCCCGTCCAGTCGAATCACGGCTGCACAGCGGGTGCGGTCACATGAATTACATCAATACCGTGAATATCAAATGGCTGACAAATTCAGTTGGTCACTAGTAGCTTACCCTTCTGTAGAGTGGGCAGCCAAAGTATTCCCAAATCTCCCTGCCTCCGAACAAATAGATAAGCTGTGGGAAGCCATTTTCAGCACTGTGCGTGTGGATCTGGACAACCCCGTGGAAGCTTGGAAAGAGCATTTGAAAACCCTTTCCAGCAAATCCGATATTTTAAACGCCAAACGCTATAAAAAGCTTCATTATTTAGCCCCAGGAACCGACCTCACCATCGAATTGGCCAAGGCTCACCTCTGGGTAGCTGCTGAAAGCGTCAATCAACAAGGACATACCTTCGTAGCCAACATGCCTACCGAAGAAGTATTTACAGCTCCACTTAAAACAGGAGTGAACGGCAAAGTCAGCAGTACCAAACCACTTAGCTACAGTGGCAATATTATCGACAACTTTTCGTTGACCTTTGAAAATGGACGCATTGTCGATGTACAGGCTGATACAGGTTTGGAGACTCTTCAGCATCTCGTAGAAATGGATGAAGGCTCCCACTACTTGGGAGAGGTTGCTCTCGTACCTCACAAGTCACCTATCTCTGACAAAAATATTTTGTTCTATAATACGTTGTTTGATGAAAATGCATCCAACCATCTGGCGATTGGCAATGCCTATGCATTTAACCTTAAAGGCGGCAAGGAAATGACTGCAGAGGAACTGGCAGCGAACGGTCTAAATTTCAGTCTGACGCATGTCGACTTTATGATTGGTTCAGCTGAAATGGACATTAATGGCGTTACCGAGGACGGTACTGAGGAACCTATCTTCCGTAAAGGAAATTGGGCGATCTAAAATGACAAAAGGCTCTCGCCGCTTCATGCGGGGGAGCCTTTTAACTTCTGAGCAGGTGATGTCACAAATATTTTATAGTGTATTAAGCCACTGATTTACAGCAATACCAAATACAATTTGTACCACGCTGATGATGAAGAAGACGATAAAGCAGCTTACGACTCCTCGTTTGGTGCTTTGATGCATGGATAAAGATGATTTCACATAAAACATACTGCCCAATATTCCTAAGCACACACCCAAGATTCCCGCAAATAGCCATCCAATAGCCAGGCTAAGTGTGACAAAAGCCCAGCTCCAGCCGGGAACTTTGCTCACAGGAACATAAGGTTGCTTGGACCCGAGATACACACCGTCCACGGCCAAATCCGCTTTGTTGCCGATAACCACAACATTCACAGCTTTATGATTCAATTTGATTGGAAAATCAATCAAATTCAAAAATGCATTCTGGCTTTTAACTCTTTGCTCGCTCCCATTCACAATAATCTTGCCGCCATTCAGGCTGCGCTTGTACTCAATACTATATTGAGTCCCGTTGTCTTCCACATTCCATTTTGCCATTGTTAAACTCCTCTCAAGTTTTAGGTAAGCCGTAGATGTACTTCCGGCATTTCCTGATTATGTATCAATAAAACCATAACATAAGTTACAAGTTAAATAATGGAAAAAAAGACCGCTTATCAGCGGCCTTTGCGTTCATTTATATTCTAAAAATTAGTTTTTTAGGTTAGTTCTTATATCCAATTTTAGCCTTATAAGCCTGTGAATACTGATCAGCAGCTAAAATCGCATCCAGTACATCATCCGCTGTAACGGCAAATGGCAGATTGTGAGCCGTTTCGCCTTCTTTCGTGGCTGCCTGAGCTACCCGGTACAAATCCTCGCGGGAAGCTTCCTTGAGCTTAACGTCTTCCAGCGTTACGGGCAGCTCCAGCTTTAGATAAAAGTCAATATATCGTTCCACCTCGGTCAGAGGTCTTTGCTCCAGGGCAAGCTGTACCAAGGTGCCAAAAGCTACCTTCTGACCGTGCGTCAGATGGTGGATGTCACCTTCCAGCACGGTAAAACCATTGTGAATCGCATGTGCGCCTGCCAAGCCACCGCTTTCAAAACCTAAACCGCTCAGTAGCGTATTGGCTTCCACCACCGCTTCCAGCGCAGGTGTGACGACTTTGCGCTTTACAGATTCGTAAGCCTGCAGTCCGTAATCGAAAAGAACCTCCTCGCACTTGGACGCAATGGCTTCGGCTGCCAAGGTTGGCAAACCGCCAGCCATCGTCGTTGCACGAGCTTCGATGACCGCACGGGCTTCAATCCACGTTGCCATGGCATCCGCAATACCTGAGGAGAGGAATAGTGGCGGCGCTTGGGAAATGACTTTCGTGTCGACCAGGATCAAACTTGGATTTTTACTAAAAAAGGAATACGTATCAAACGCACCTTCATCCGTGTACAAGACAGATAGCGCACTGGTCGGTGCATCCGTGGAAGCAGTCGTAGGAATAATCACAACTGAGGAACCGAGTAGTTCATTAACGGCTTTGGCGGTATCCAGCGTTTTGCCACCACCAACACCGATGACAATATCAACCTTACCGCTTCGTCCCTGATCAGCAATACGGTTCACTTCATTTTTGGACGCTTCTCCTTGAAATTCAACCTTAACCGCCGTAATCCCCGCCTGCTCCAGACTTTTGACTACCCGGTCAGCTGCGATGCCCCAAACCAGCTTATCTGCAATAACCAGAGCCGTATGACCTAATGGCTTGACATACTCACCCGTTTTATCAATCACGTTTTTCCCTTGCACATATTTACCTGGACTAATAAATACTTTTTCGCTCATCGTTCAACTCTCCTTTCAAGTTTTGTACAACTCTTATTATACGGCGGAAAGGGCGCATATCTCAATTTCAAACCCGAGATCTTCAATCATTTGATGATCAGCTGTGACCTCTTGCCCTTCTGTCGTCAAATAATCGCCTACAAAAATCGAATTAGCTGCATATAAAGATAGAGGCTGTAGTGAGCGTAAATTGAGCTCCCGTCCGCCAGCAACACGTATCTCTTTGGATGGACAAATGAACCGGAACAATGCCAGTACCTTTAACGCTCGGATTGGCGATACACGCTTTGCTCCTTCCAGTGGAGTTCCGGGAATCGGATTCAGAAAATTAACCGGAATCGAATCAGCATCAAGTTCCCGCAAGGCATAGGCCATGTCAACGATTTCCTCATTCGTTTCCCCCATACCGATAATAACGCCAGAGCATGGAGACATTCCGTGAGACTGAGCTATTTTAACGGTTTCGATCCGTTGATCGTATGTATGTGTAGTGGTAATGGACGGATAGTTGCTCTTACTCGTATTTAAATTATGGTTATAGCGATGTACGCCAGCCTCTGCCAGCCTCCGGGCCTGATCCTCCTTGAGAATCCCCAGGCAAGCACAAATTTTGAGCGGCAGCGTACTGGTAATCTCCTGCACAGCCTCAATCACCTGATCCAGCTCTCGATCCGTAGGGCCTTTGCCGGAGGCGACAATGCAGTACGTTCCCGCTTTCCGTGATATCGCTTCTCGCGCCCCGGCCAGCAGAGACTCCTTGTCCAGCATACTGTACTTGCTGACAGGCGCTGTGGAGACAATAGATTGTGAGCAATAGCCGCAATCCTCCGGACACAGGCCGCTTTTGGCGTTCATGATCATGTTAAGCTTAACCTTTTTACCGTAAAAATGATGCCGTACCCGGAACGCAGCTTGCATAATCGGCAATAGCTCCCCATCATCGGCTTCCAATATCGCAATGCCTTCCTTTTGTGACAATTTGCTGCCGTGGATCGCTTTATCTGCCAATGAGTACCAATCTAAACCTGCATTGAATAATTCCATACTTCATACCTCCATTATTTTGATCATGAAAAATAATAAAATGCTCAGGAACATTTAAATTCATTTTTTATTGTCAACTTATCGCATATTATTTAGGTTGACAATAACACGAACAATCATATCAATTCATATCCTATCTGTAAAGAAGGCAAATTAAAAAGCGACCCCATATCATTCAAGGTCGCTTCCAAGGTTTTATTCCATTATGAGACTCCTGCTTCCTCCACGATGACAGGCTGCTTTATCAGCCGAATACGTGAAATCCGCTTATTTTCAATTTCCTCAACAACAAACATACATCCTTCAAACACAACAGACTGACCCGGCTGTGGAGGAATAACCTCAACATGTGAGTATAGCCAGCCTCCTACCGTATCATAATCCTCATGATCGAGTTCCAGTCCAAAGCGATCGTTCACTTCATCAATTAATAACATACCGTCAATGGAAAATTCCTCGTCATTAATCTGCTCACAGCCAGGACGTTCCTGATCGAACTCATCCTGAATTTCACCCACGATTTCTTCCATAATGTCTTCCAGCGTTACCATCCCCGATGTTCCGCCATATTCATCAATCAAAATCGCAATTTGCGTCTTGCTGCGCTGTATGCGCTTAAGCAGGTCACTAATTTGTGTGGATTCAGGAACAGCCAAAATCGGTCGAATCATCGTACGGGTATCCAGTGTGTTCGCCCGCAGAAGGTCCTTAATGTGGATAAAGCCAATGATATGGTCCTTATCTTCGGCGCAGATTGGATAACGGGTTCTCATGCTTTCCGTCGCAATCCTGAGATTTTCCTCTCTGGACTCATTGCTGTACAAACAGATCATCTCGGTACGCGGAATCATAATTTCCCTGGCGGTCGTATCGGCAAAATCAAATATATTATCAACAAGCGCCAATTCCGTATTATCAATTAGTCCGCTCTTATTGCTTTCTTTCATCAGAATGCGTATTTCATCTCCCGTATGCGCGGAATCGTCATGTTCAGATACCGGCTCCATACGGAATAAACGCAACAGGCTGTTCGCCATTCCATTCAACACCCAGATGAACGGATACATCAGCTTGTAAAACCAAGTCATCAGCATGGCTGAATACAGCGTAATGGTTTCAGATTTACGAATCGCTATCGTCTTGGGCGCCAATTCACCCAGCACAATATGCAAAATCGTAATGACAATAAATGCAATGACCACGGCAGTTCCGTGCACATATACCGCACCCAATCCGGCGGCAGTAAATACAGGTTCGATCAAATGTGCGATGGCCGGCTCTCCGATCCACCCCAGTCCCAGCGATGCTAGTGTAATGCCCAACTGGCAGGCTGACAGATATGCATCCAAATTGCGTAGCATATTGGCAGCGTACACGGCCTTTTTGTTGCCCGCCTCCACCAATGTTTCAATACGGCTGCTTCTGACCTTGACCATGGCAAATTCCGCAGATACAAAAAAACCATTCAATAATACTAATGCAAAAACAATAATCAAGTTAAACATACTCGGTAAAGGGTCACTCAATATGCTCCCCATCAGCCGTCATTACGGCAGACAGGCGCACCTCCTTCGGATAATTTCATCATAGACAGAACGATAACACATCATAAGCAGCATCAACTTCCCAACACGTTCACTCCTTCCTGCTTCTAAAAGCATTTTTCCGCATGATTAAATAGATTTTTATCAGCTTATATTCAATTATATAACTATACTCTATACAGTCAAACCACAAGCAATGTCATAAAAATCAGTTTCCCCTGTTATTTAGGTCAAAAAGCTTCATTTTTCGCCTCTTACCACAAAGGAAGCAACTATATTTGAGAAAGATTATAAACAAAATACATCCCCTGCCTTCAGGCAGAGGATGCAGACTAATCTATATAAAGGCATCAGCGAACCGGGGATACGCCCGGGCTCCCGATGACGCCGGGATATTGATACACCAAAGGCTCATCAAAAGTAGCATAATCCAGGTT